>JADLFV010000085.1 GCA_020849625.1 Phycisphaeraceae bacterium | reverse complement strand
GCTTGGTGAGGGTGCCCACGAGGTCAGCCGGCCGGGTGAGGGCCGGGCCGGAGGTGGAGACGAGGTGGGATTTAAGTTCATTGGCGATGATGTGGGCGAGCGTGGTTTTGCCCAGGCCGGGCGGGCCATGCAGGAGGACGTGCTCCATGGGTTCGCCGCGGGAGGCAGCCGCGGTCAGGGCGATGCGGAGTTTTTCGACCAGGCGGGGCTGGCCGACGTAGTCATCAAGACGGTTCGGGCGCAGAGCGAGGTTGAGGCGGTTTTCACCTTCATCCTGGACCTGACCGGAGACGATGCGCTGTTTGGCCATGGGGGTATGATAACCTTGAAGATTGGAAGTGACGATCAGGGCTGTGGGGTCCCATAGTATGGGGCTGGCAATTCAGCGGTCTGACGGCCGATATGGCTGTCATGCTGGGTGCATGGCGATTATTGCTGGCGCTGATGGTGGTGAACACGCACACAGGTGTGAGCCAATGGCCGGGGGCATTCGCGGTGTTCTCGTTTTACACCATCAGTGGGTACCTGATGGCGTTGATCCTGAATCGGAAATACGGATTCACATGGGGTGGACTGCTGCGTTTCGGTTTGAACCGAGTCCTGCGGATTTATCCCACGTACTTCGCGGCAGGCGTGCTGAGCGTGTTGGTGGTGCTGTGGTTCGGAACGGAGGCGACAAGTCAGACAACGCCAGCGGTCGTGCTGCCGACGTCAGCGGGTGCACTGCTGCAGACGCTGACATTATGGAGCAAAACAAACAGTCTGGTGCCACCAGCGTGGTCGTTGCATGTGGAAGTGATGTTTTATCTGCTGATCGCCCTGGGGCTGGGTAGATCGTTGCGAGTGGCAACCTGCTGGGCGGCGGTGAGCGTGGGATACATCGTTTATCGCCAGACGACGGGCGCGATGACATGGGAGGAGCAATATTACTCGACACTGGCGGGGTCGCTGCCGTTTTCTCTGGGATGCCTGCTGTTTCACATGAGCGGGCGCTTACGGGGCATTTATCGAATGGAGGGGCGCCGAGGGCTCCTGCTGGGCAGCGCATTTTACGCGCTACCTTTTGTTTTGGCGGCAAGCGGGTTGACGGATCCCAAGGGTTGGGTGTTCTACCTCAACCTCGCCGGCTCGGTGCTGTTGTTGCAGGCACTGTCGCAGCAGAAGTTCAAATCGGGCAGCCTCGCGGCGCGGCTGGACCATGCCATGGGGAACCTGTCGTTCCCCGTGTATATCTTTCACTGGCAGGTAACCCTGGCGTGCGTGATGATGGGGATGAGTCGAGGGACTGTGTTGGCGGTGTTGATTGTTGGTGGGATAAGCGTAGGACTGGCGTTGATCGAGAATTGGATGCTCTCCGCTCGGATTGAACGGGTACGGACAGCCATCGCGAAAAGTCGCGAGCCGGTGCTGGAGTCGATACCGATCGGCATGCCAATCCTAACCAAGACGCGCCGCGCAGCGTGAGTTGCTGACAGATCGGGCGGGCGCAGAGGTCACAGATCCTGCCGTAGCTGCGCATTGGCGGGCTTGGGGCGCGAGGGGTTGTGTTGGAGGGGGATGATGTGGCGCGTGCGGTCAACCGATATCGACGCCGACGACGCGGTCGATTTCTTCGAAGCTGGTTTCGCCCTTGAGGATCATGTTGTTGCCGAAGTCGCGCAGGCTGGTGAAGACGGTGGATTCGATGCTGCGGCGAATGTCGTTGATCGTCGGGCTCTTGAGAATCACGTCGCGCAGGTCGTCGGTGACGATCAGCATTTCCCAGATACCGACGCGGCCGCTGTAGCCGGTGGAGAAGCATTCGGGGCAGCCGACGGAGCCGTAGATGTTGGCGACGCCTTCGACGGCTTTGCCCAGGCGCATCTGCTGGTTGGTGGTGGGCCGGCGAGGCTCCTTGCATTGGGGGCACAGCTTTCGTGCCAGGCGCTGGGCGAGCACGATGTTGAGACTGGAAGCGACCAGATAGGGTTCGACGCCGAGGTCGAGCAGGCGGAACACAGCCCCGATGGTGTTCTTGGTGTGCAACGTGGTCATGACGGTGTGGCCGGTGGTGGCGGCCCGCATGGCGGTGGTGGCGGTTTCGCTGTCGCGCACTTCGCCGACCACGATGACGTCGGGATCCTGGCGGAGGACGGATCGCAGCAGGCTGTTGAAGTCCTGGCCGTGCTTTTCATCGACGGGGATCTGGGTGACGCCTTCGACCTCGTATTCAACGGGGTCTTCGATGGTGATGATGTTGCGTGTGGCGGCATCGATCTCGCGCAGGGCGGCGTAGAGGGTGGTGGTTTTGCCACTGCCGGTGGGCCCGGTGGTCAGCAGCATGCCGGCATCCTGTCGGGTGAGCTGAAGGATCTGGGAATACATGTATTCGGTCAGGCCCAGATCGCGCAGGCGCTGCGGGGCGGAGGTGGGATCGAGCACCCGGATGACCATCTTTTGGCCGTGGATGGAGGGAGTGAAGCTGACGCGATAATCAATGCGCCGGCCCGGTGCGACGACGGAGAAGTGGCCCTCCTGCACGATGGATTTCTTGGTGATGTCGATGTCGCAGAGGACCTTGATGACGCTGGTGAGCTTCTTGGTCTGATCAGGCGTGATCTGGACGAGTTGGACCATGACACCATCGATGCGGCAGCGCAGTTGGCCGACATCGCGCTTGGGTTCCAGGTGCAGGTCGCTGGCATTGGCGCGGCAACAGCCGAACAGGAGTGTGCGCAGGAGCGTGATGGATTCGGCGGCAGCCCGCTGCTGATCGTCGCTGTTGGCTTTGGCGGCCACGTGCACGACGTTGCCTCGGGCGTTGACGATGTTGATCTCATCGACACCGAAGCCGACGTCGCGGCCGAAGGACTTGAGCGATTCAATGCTGGAGACGACCCAGTCGGGCGCGGCCAGGACGCTTTCATACTCCTCATCGGCGGTGAAGGCATCAGCGGCGAAGGGTTGATCACCTGCCGCGGCATCAGCAGTCGCAGCCGTCGGCGCCGGAGCAGCCCGCAGGGGCGCAGATTTTTTCCTGGTGGATGTCCCAGCCATGGCCGCGAACTGGGCGAGGGCGTCGTTGTCGTCCTTCGCGCTGCGTTCGGCCTGGAATGTGAAGCGAGCGGGACCGACGACGAACTCCAGGCCGTGTTCGAGCTTGACCTGTGAGATTTTCTGGCCGTTGACGGCCGTGCCGTTGCTGGAGTTCAGATCGCGCAACAGGTAGCCGGAGTCGGTCTGGACGATTTCACAGTGCTTGCGACTGACAAAAGTGTGCGGCACGATCAGGTCGTTGCCTTCGACGCGGCCGATGGCCAGCCGCGGCTTGTCGAGCTTGATCTGCTGGACTTTGTCCCCGAGTTGGAAAGTCAGATAGGGCATAGGAATAAGGATACAGAATCCGGCAGTCGGGGTCGATAGGCACGCAGGGGTTGTCGCAGAATTGCGTGAGGGGCGGAGGTTCTTGGGAGATCGCGCGGTTGAACGCTTCGCGTTGTTGAAGCCGTCGCGAAGCCGCGAGCGGCTCAGAGCGGCGAGGGATTCATTTCGGGGCCGATCAGGTCGTCATAGGTTTCACGGCGACGGATGAGGGTGGCGCGATCGCCATCGACCAGAACCTCGGCCGGTCTTGGGAAGGCGTTGTAATTGCTGGCCATGGCCATGCCGTAGGCCCCGGCGGTGAAGATAGCCAGACGATCCCCGCGCGAGAGCTTCGGCAGAGCGCGGCCCTTGGCCAGGGTGTCGCCGGTTTCACAGATCGGGCCGACTACGTCGTAGGTCTGCAACCCCGCCCCCGGAAGTTGAAGTTCCATTTGCGCACTTCGGCGCGGCGGAACCATTCCGGGGGCGCGGGTGGGCCAGATGAAGTGGAAAGCGTCGTACATGGCCGGGCGGATCAGGTGGTGCATGCCGGTATCGACGATGGCGAAGGTGCGTGAGCCGCCGGTCTTGAGGTATTGGACCTGCGTGAGCAAAATGCCGGCGTTGGCGGCGATGGTGCGGCCGGGCTCGAGGATGACGCGCAGGTTGCGTCTGCGCAGCAGGGGGACGATGGCGGCAGCGTAAGCCTCGTATGCCGGGGAGCGGCCGGTCTCGTAGTCGGCAGCGTAACCACCGCCCAGGTCGATGGCGTCGATGGTGTAGCCTTCGCTGCGCAACTCATCGATCAGTGTCATGGCCTTGTTGATGGCACGCACGTAAGGCTCGGCCGAGTAGATCGGCGAACCGATGTGTAGGTGGATGGCATCGAGTCGGCAGTTTTCGTTTCGGCCGTAGGTGTGGAAAAAGCGGCGGGCACGCTCGATGTCCACGCCGAACTTGGTCTCCTTGGCCCCGGTGGTGGTCTTGGCGTGGGTGTGCGGGTCGGCCACGTCGGGGTTGACGCGCAGTGCGCCGTGGGTGGTTCGGCCCAAACGGGCGGCGATGGCGTCGATGTTCTCGAACTCCTGCTCGGACTCGATATTGAAGCATCCGATGCCGGCCGCGATGCCGCGTTCGATCTCGGGATCGGTCTTGCCGACGCCCGCATAGACGATCCTGGCGGGATCAACACCTGCGGCCATGGCGCGATGCAGCTCTCCGCCGCTGACGATGTCCATGCCGCTGCCGCGAGCGACCATGAGCTTGAGCAGGTGCAGGTTGGCACAGCACTTGATCGAGTAGCAGATGAGCGGATCGAGCTCGGCGAAGGCGGCGGCGATGCGATCGTAGTGCAACTCGAAGGTGCGGCGGGAATAGACGTACAGCGGGGTGCCGGCCCGGTCGGCCAGGTCGTCGGCGGGCACGTCCTCGCAGTAGAGGCGGCCATTGCGATATTCAAAGGCGTCCATCGTCGTTTTCCTGCGGTGTCGAACCGCAGATGATAGCGGATACAATGCCTTCGTGATGGATCGAGCCGCCCCGTTCATACCGTCGTTCACGGAGCAGAACTGGCAGCCGCTGGATCAGGCCCGCAACGCTGTATTTCAACTGGATGACGACGGCCGGGTTCTTGATGTCAACGACACCGCCTGCCAGTGGTTGGGTTACAGCCGGGAGGAACTGCTGCGAATGACGGTGTATGACATCGATCCATTGATCAGCCATGAGAATTGGCAGATACGTCGTGAGAAACTGCGGAAGCATCGCAGTCTGTCCGCCCGTTCACAGCACCGCCGCAAGGACGGCACGATGTATCCCATCGAGCTGACGACCACCTATGTGGAGGCGGGCGATCGGTCTTATTCGATCACCGTGGTGCAGGACGTTACGCAGCGGCGCGCGATCGAAGAGCAATTGCGCAAGGTGGTCGAGCAGTTCAGCGAAGCCCAGCGTGTGGCCCACGTTGGCAGTTGGGAATGGGATCTGCAGATACAGAAAGCCCAGTGGTCGGATGAAAATTATCGACTGTTCGGCTACGAACCCGGCCAGATCAAACCCAGTCCGCAATTCGTCATTTCGCGCGTTCACCCGGAGGATCAATCACGCTTCCAAGAGCATTTCGAGCAATTCGCGCAGGGGCACACGCCCTTCGACATCGAGTATCGCCTGTTGCAACCAGACGGGTCCTCGCGTTACATCCACAGCCGGGGTCAGGCGGTGCGCGATCGCGCGGGCAAAGTGGTGCGCCTGATCGGTGCGGCGATGGATATGACCGCGCGGCGCATGGCGGAGATTGAAGTCGAGGCCATGGCCCGGCGGCTCAGCGATGCTCAGCGGATCGCCCATGTCGGCAGTTGGGAGTGGACACCGGACGACGACACGATCGTCTGGTCGCAGGAGGTGTTCCGCATCTTCGGCTATCAGCCGCGTGAAGGCCGCATGACCCGCGAGCAGGCCCTGTCCATGGTCCACATCAACAACATGGACCAGTTGGTGCAGAGCATTGTGGCGGCGCGGGATGAGGGCAAGTCCTTCAGCCTCGATCACATGGTGACCCGGCCCAGCGGCGAGGTCTGCTACTGCCACGGCCGGGGACAGCCGGTCTTCGACGCTTCGGGCAAGGTATGCCTGGTGTTCGGCACCGTGCAGGACGTCACCGATCGCGTCCGGGTCCAGCACCAACTGGAAGCGGCCATGCACCGGCTCAACGAAGCTCAGCACGTGGCCAGCATCGGCACCTGGGAATGGGACCTGCTGCAGCACACCGCGTTCTGGACCGACGAGATGTACCGCATGTACGGCCGCGATCCGAACGATCCGATCACCATCGATAAAGCCATGGCCTCCGTGCATCCCGATGACCAGCAGCGGGCCCAAGATGTCGTGAACGAAGCGATCAAGCGGCCGGAGTCTTTCGAGATCGAGCACCGCGTTCTGTTGCCTGACGGTTCGGTGCGGTATTGCCTGGGCCGCGGGCAAGTGGTTCACGATGAAACCGGTAAGGCGGTGCGGGTGTTCGGCACTTCCCAGGACGTGACTGAGCGCAAGCTGGCGGAACTTGCCCTGCGCCGCAGCGAAGAGCACTACCGCCGGGCCGCGGAAACCAATCGCCGCCTGCTGGCCGAGGTCAACCATCGTGTCCGCAATAATCTCAGCGGCCTGCTGAGCCTGCTGCGCATCACCCGCGAAGAAGCCGACGACGTCGAGCAGTTCGCCACCCTCATGGAGCAGCGCATCACCGCCATGAGCAAGGCCCACAACCTGCTGGCTGATGCTCACTGGCAGAGCCTCGACCTGCTGGCCCTGATCCGCTCGGCGGCCGGAGGCTATGGCAGCGATGACGACGGGCGCACCATCTTCAACGGCCCGCCCACCCGGATCAGCCCGCGCCAGGTTGTGCCGCTGTCGCTGGCCCTGCACGAACTTTTCATCAATGCCGCCAAGTACGGCTGCCACAGCGAACCGGCCGGCCGGCTCAACATCACCTGGCGGCACGACCATCGCAAGCTCGTGCTCAAGTGGTGCGAAACGGCCGGCCCACGTATCGAGCTGCCGATCAAGCCTTCGCTGGGCACCGAATTGATCCGCGGGTTCATTGGTTTCGAGTTGGGCGGCACGCTGGAGTTGAATTACCCGCCCGACGGCGCCAATCATGTCTTAAGTATTCCCCTGGAAAGGGAAAGTGGTGAATTGATGATTTCCTGAATGGATGAGTGGCGGCCATGGACTCGCTGTGCAAAATCATTCAATCACCAATTCCTCAAATCTCCATGTCTGTTCACCCTACAATTGCTCCGGCATGCCCATGATTTACCTGGACAACAACGCCACCACGCAGCCCGAGCCGGCCGTGACTGACGCCATGCTCGAAGCCCAGCGCGACCTGTGGGCCAATCCCTCGTCCGTGCACCGCTTCGGACAGCAGGTGCGCCGCCGCGTGGAGTTGGCCCGGCAGACCCTGGCTGCCCTACTGGGCGCCGCCCCGCGGCAACTGGTGTTCACTTCCGGCGGCACCGAGTCGAACAACCTGGCCCTGCACGGCGTACTCGACGGCGTTTCCGGGGGCGGGGGGGTGCTGATCACGACGCCGATCGAGCATGCCGCCATCCGTGAGCCGGCCGAGATACTACGCCGCCGCGGCGTCGAACTGGTGCTGCTGTCAGTTGATGGTGACGGTTGCATCGACCTGGATCATCTCGATCAGATGCTGGCGGCGCATGCCGGCCCGCAGCGCACCACGCTTCTGAGCGTGCAGTGGGCCAACAATGAGACGGGCGTGTTGCAGCCGATGGCTGACATCGCCGCGCGGGTGGCGGCCCATCGTGACTCGAAACGATCCCGGCTCTATCTGCACAGCGACGCCACGCAGGCGGTGGGCAAGATTCCCGTGGACCTGTCGCAACTGGCCGAGGTGGATTTGCTAAGTCTGTCCGCGCACAAGTTTCACGGCCCCAAAGGCGTCGGGGCTTTGTACATCCGTCGCGGTGTGCGCCTGCACGCACAGCAGCAAGGCGGACCGCAGGAGATGCAGCGCCGCGGCGGAACGGAGAACGTCCCCGGCATCATCGGCCTGGGCGTGGCGGCGGAATTAGCCCGACAGTTCCTGGCTGAGCCCACGCGCATCGAGCGCCTGGCGGCCATGCGCGATCGTTTCGAACAGGCGATCATCGCTCAACTACCCGGCACGATGGTCAACAGCGGCACGTCGCGGCGTCTTTGGAACACCAGTAACCTGGCCTTCGTGGGCCTGGAAGCCGAGGCGGTGCTGATCGGATTAAGTGAAAGGGGACTGTGTGCCTCGGCGGGTGCGGCCTGTTCCAGTGGGTCGCTGGAGCCGTCGCCGGTGCTTCTGGCCATGGGAATCCCCGAGCCGGCGGCTCACGGCTCGGTTCGTTTCAGTCTCAGCCGTCATACGACCGATGACGAACTGGAGCAATCCACCGCGCTTACCGTGCAGGTAGTCAGCAAGCTGCGACAGACATTGCCTCTGGGAATTGAAACAGACGGCCACGGCGGTTGATGGACGCTTGTTTCGAGGTTTGGAATTGACCTTTCATGCAGATGATGACCTGGACCATCGGTCGACTGGGCGGCAGGTTTAACCTCCTGTTCGAGCCATACCGTCGCCGCGTGATGCACTCGGCCCTGGGGCGGTTCCTCGATCAGCCGCTGGAACTGACCGTGGGCATGGTCGATCCCGACGGCACACTGCGCACGCTGCCCTTTTCCAGTGAAGGTCAGCCGCTGATCGGCATCGAACAGCGGGCAAGGTTCAACTCCATCACGTTTCGCGGCTACAGCCAGACGGCTGGTCTTCGCTTCGAGTTCAACATTCACAGCGTGTTCTATCCCCAGGTCGAGCGGCTGTGCACCATGCCCGCCTTCTACTTGGAGATGCGCGTCAATCCCGCCAAGCAGATCCGCTGGTACGAACGCCCCGCCGCCATCCCCAACAAGGTCAAGCTTGTCCTGCGCCTGCGCCGGCCGGACACCGCCATCCGCGCCGCTGCCGACGGCCAGGCCCGCATTGATCTGAGCTACCAGAACACGCTCTGCCCCCGTCACGACTTCGACGGCGAACCATGTGATGAGGACGACCGCAAGGTAGAGGCTTTCGAGCGCATCGTCAGTCTCAACGACGGCTGCCAGGTGCTGCCGGAGGGTGACGGGTTGAGCTTGGAGCTGCCGGTGACCGAGCAGGGCAGCGGGATCAAGTGGCGTCTGGTGTGGGCGGCCCACGTGGCCGAGCCGGTGTTGCGCGTGCAGTATCACGGCAAAGCGTGCAATGCGGTGCTGCGCTACAACAAGGCGTGGTCCAATCTCGACCAGGTGATCCACGAAGCGGTCGATTCGCGCGATGAGCGATTGGCGTTGAGCCGGCGCTTCGAGAAGATCGTTGAGCAGGCGCCCCTGGACACCGCGCAGCGGCATCTGTTCAACCAGGCGTTTCAAAGTTGGCTGAGCAACAGTATCTGGTGCAACATCCTGGTGGAGGAAGGCAAGACCCGCCAGTGGTTCAGCGTGCTGGACGGAGCGGCCTTCAACCATTCGCCGATCGATGTGGAATACAACGATTGCCTCTTGTACCTGATGCTCTGGCCGCGCCTGATGCGGTTGCAGTTTTCGCAATGGGCTGAGCACGAACTGCGGCACGAGCCGTCCAACGGAAGCTACCTTGCCAACAATCTGGGCCGCGGGGCGCAAGCTACGGGGCCTTCAGACAGTTCACGGCAGGAGATCGAGGAGAACGCCGATTTCCTGTTGATGTTACAGGCCTACTCACACTGGACGGGTGACAAATCGGTGGCGTCGAGTCTGGCCGGCCTGGTCGAGCGCATGGCCCGCTATCTGGAGTGGACCGATCGCGACCGCTCCGGCCTGCCCTCGGAGGGCGTGACCAATATCTTCGATGATGCCGGGCCCGCCATGCACATCGCCCGTAAGCAGACTTACCTGGCGGTCAAGCGCCTGGCTGCCATCCGAGCCGCAGCCAACCTGTTGCACATCGCGGGAAATCACGATCTGCCCCGCCGACTCGACGCCCTGGTCGAGCGCGATATCGAAAAAGTCGAGCAGGCTGCCTGGCTGTCGGATCACTATGCCGTGTGCACCGATCACTCCGCGGCCGGACTCACCGATCCGCGCAGCGGCAAACCATTGCCCTTCGAGCAACTGCCCGGCTGGGATGCCTACAGCATTCACACCGTCAACGGCCTGCTGCTGCCCACGCTCATCGGCCAGCCACCTCTACTCAACCTCGACCGCGTGCGCAAGGACATCATCGCCGCGGCCCGCGAAAACGAAAGCCGATACGGCTGCGGTCATACCAGTGCCGACAATGAATGTGTCTGGATCAGCCAGAACCTCTGGCGCGACACCCTGGCCCGATACCTCAAACTCACCGGCACCGTCTCCGCCCAGCAATACTGGGATCTCCAGGTGCTATCCAACACGCACGATCAATCCCACGGCTACATCGACACTTACGTCAACAACTACCTCGCCTTCCACCCGCGCGGCATCGCCTCCATCGGTTACCTGCTGGCCGGCCCGCGCCTGGTCATCGATCGCCTGGCGCCCGGCGGCACGCTCATCAGCGTCGATCCCGACCGCCAGGGCCCCCGCCGCTGGCCACTGCTGGCCTTGGCCGACTGGAAAGCCGGCAAAATCCCCATCTGCGTGGTTGATGAATCCGGCCATGTCACCATCGAAGGCCAGATCGACCCGGTGATCATCCACCGCCACGCCGGTCTGGACGAATCGATCAGCAATGTGGAGTTCATCGGGTAACTTTCCACGCCACCCATTCTCTCGTGGTGGGGGTACGCTGAACAGTTACGTCGGCAGTTGTTAAGTTGGGAAAACTGGGAAGAGAATCAATCTCAGCGCACCAGCCCTGCCGCGCTGCGACGCGCCGGATTATGGGCCAAAATCAAATTTTGTCCTAGGTAACGACCTATAATCTTGGTATGCTGTATGTGTGTGCGTTTACAAGGAGGCGCACGACATGGGTGTGGGTTGCTACGTAAGCAGCCAAAGATGGCCCAACTTTCTTTTTGGGCCCTTATCTCGCCACAATGCGGGTGGTGCTGTTGCAGTAGTGAGGTGAAGTATGTTGTGTCGGGCACGGGTGTGTGGGCAAAGCCCCAGGCTTTGGGGCTTGGCAAGTGTTCTAACATTCACTGTGATCGCAGCCAGTCACGCGGAGGCCGCGATCATCACGCCGGTTCAACCGCCTTCACCGGATGAGGAGACGCAGGCGCAAATCCTCGCCCACGTTTACGGCGGTACGTTCAACCTGACGGGCGGCGTCAATTACACCAATGGATCAATCACTGCACAGCGCGTCGATGATGAGTTCGACCGCTTTTTTAATAGCGGCCCTTACGACGCCCAGGCCCATGCGATCTTTGCGTGGCGCAGCCAGACCTTCGGCTATCTGCCGGGCGAGAGCGGCGGCAGTTTTCAGACGCTGATCGCGGTCACCGGCAGCGAATACAACGTCCAAGGCACGGCAGAGGATATTGATCTCGACGGCATCATTCGTTTTGCACGCAGAGACAATGACTACCTGGTCACCACCAAACCCTCGGACAACAGTGACGGCCTCGACCATGTCGTCACGTATCAGATCGAGGGCCTCGACACGGACCAGACGGTGCTGATGCTGTTCTTCGAGGACTTGCCGGCCTCGGATTCCTTTGCCGACTTCGACTACAACGACCTGGTCATCGAACTGCGGTTCCTGGGCGAAGTGGACGTGCCCGAACCGGCTTCGATCGCCCTGATGGCGGCCCCGGCCTTCCTGCTGCTGGCGCGACGCACGCGCTGTGGCAACGCCTGACGCGGAGTCCATATACAGCTTGCATGCTTTGCCGCTTGCGGCTTCGCGCTGCGCCACGATATCGCACGCGGTGTGAAGCTGCTTGTGTCGATATTTACTCACTGATCCCCAGATCGCTCTTTGTAAACAGGCTCTCAAAGCGGAAGCCCGCTCCTTCGATCGCTTCCCGGGCGCCTTCCTGGCGATCGATCACCACCACCACGCCCACAACTTGGCAGCCCATCTGGTCGCGCAAGAGTTTGGCGGCTTCCAGTGATTGGCCGCCGGAGGTGGCGATGTCCTCGACCAGCAGCACGCGATCGCCCTTCTCCAGCTTGCCCTCGAATTGCTTGGCGGTGCCATAGCCTTTTTTGGCATTGCGGATCAGCACGGCCGGTTTGCCCGACGCCATCGCAGCGGCGGTGACCAGGGGAATGCCACCCAGCTCCGCCCCCGCCAGTCTGTCGATGGAATCGTCGGCAAAACCCGCCAGACGCTGACCGAGGGCAGCCAGAATGTCCGGCTGGGTCTCGAAAAGGTATTTATCGATGTAGTAACTGCTGCGGCGGCCGCTACGGAGGGTAAAATCCCCTCGCAGGATCGCCACCTGTTTGATGCGTTCAATGAGTTGCTCGTCCGTCATGGGGTCCAAGTATATGAGCCGAAAGCTGACAGACAAAGTGATCGTCATCACCGGGGCCAGCTCAGGGATAGGGGCGGCCACGGCCAGACTGTGCTACGAGGCCGGCATGCGCGTGGTCTGCGCCGCAAGGCGGACGGAGATGCTCGAGCAGGTGGTCGAGCCCATGGGCGTGCAAGGACTGGCAGTCGCTTGTGATGTGCGCGACGATCAGCAGGTGGCAGCCCTGTTCGAGCAGACGATCAGACAATTCGGGCGACTGGATGTGATCTTCGCCAATGCCGGCTACGGGCTAAATCGCCGCGTCGATCGTACCAGCAACGAACAGGCCCACGATCTGTTCGAAACCAACTTTTTCGGCACGTTACACTGCATCCGCCACGGTTTGCCCCTGCTGCGACAGACCGAGGCCGGGCTGCGGCACATCCTGATCTGTTCCTCCGCGGCCAGCGACTTCGGGTTGCCCAACTACGGGCTGTACGCGGCGAGCAAGGCGTCCCAGAAGTCGGTCGCCCAGGCCATGCGGGCTGAGCTTCAGCGCGAGAATTTCTCGGTTACCAGTGTGCATCCGGTCGGCACGCGCACCGAATTCTTCCAGGCCGCGGCTGTGGCGTCCGGGCGGCCGGAGATGCGCAACCGCACCAACACGCCGATGATGTTCGAGCAGACCGCTGAGCAGGTGGCGGGCAAGATTCTCAAGGCGATCCGCCGCCCCAAAGCGGAGGTCTGGCCGCAGCCGCTGGCGAGGTTTGGACTGGGATTGCTGGTGATGTTCCCCGGTCTGTGCGCATTCGTGATGCGGCGTAAAGCGGTCACGCGGCAGACGGGGGCGAAGTCGGTGGCTTCTTCAGGCCCAGCGGAATCAAACCCGTGATCAGGGCCACTGCCGCGATCAGCAGGCAGGCTGAGAGAGAGACTTGCCCCAGCAAACCCGGCCGGGACAGTGTGACGGCCACGATCAGGGCCAGCAGCGCGTAGCGCACGCTGATGAGCCGGCGATAGACGGGGCGAACCACCGAGCGGCCGGACTCGTCATTCTGCGGACTGAGCATCGCTTCCAGCACCAGCACCAGAGCCATCGCGGCAAGCAAGGCCCAGATCAGGCGCATGGCCTGCTGATCGTGCATCGCTTCGATGCCTGCCAGAAGCTGGATACGCATCTCTTGGCGATCTATGAGCAGTTGAGTCACGGCCAGTTCGGCATCGGGCGCGTCTTTGAGGTTCGACATCTGCCGCTCGGTCTGCTGGTCGAAATCATCCAGCATGACCTGCGGATCTTCGCCGGCTGAGAACATCGCGTTGTAGAGGTCGGGCGCCAGTCGCCCTATCACGGCCGGGCCCAGCAGCACACCCAGCAGCAGGCCTGCCACCAGCAGGTAGAGATCACGTTGATCGGGAAAGGGCAGATGACGGGTCGTGGATGAATCGATGATGTCCGCTCCCTCGACAGGATGATGAACGAAGCAGACCCGGTTGTCGCCGCGGAGGGCTGAGGCTCAGCCTACCATGGGCGGCAGGGCAGCGGCTTGTTCGCCGACCCACTGGCCGCGCTGACGAGCGTCGTCGCGCACCTGCTCCAACACGAGCATCAGTGTATCGACGTAGCACTCCAGCGTCTGCTCGCTCTCGTCGTGCACAGCGGCATGGCCGGCGAAGTCGAACTCCAGCACCAGCCGCCGCACCAGCGGCCGCATGTGGGTCAAACCGTCTTCGCTGCTGAACTCCTGCGTCAGGCGCAGCAGCTCCGGCATCAACCAGCTCAAGGGACAGTCGATCCGCCCCACCCGCACGCGGGTGCGCGTCAACTGTTGCTGCCATTCGCGCTCGAACAGTTCAACCGCTTCGCCGGCAAGGCTTGCACATAGAGTTGCCATGCGTCACCTCCCAATTCCCTTTGGTCCAGTCAACGCATCGAACCGAGGATGAATGAATAATTGCGGGGTCTGTTGTGCCGGCGACCCATTGAATCCTGAATGATTACCTATTGTCCCCATTGTCCGATAATTGGTCAATAGCTGGCGAACGATTTATATCACGAAATTCCCATTTCCGGCTCGTTGACAGAAGGTTACGGCACAAGAAAAACATCGTTCGCGTCGGTGGGCTGCTCCGTGCCGCTGTAGCTTTCCACGCCACGCGCGCCCCAGATCAGGTCTCCGGCCGCGCTGCCGCGTGGGGCAACCGGCCGACGGGTGAAGGTCACCGCGCCGTCAGCAGTCAGAATGTTCTGTCCGCGATCGCCGTAAACCCGGCTGGGAGCGTCCAGTGGCGTATTGGTGTCCTGTACCACCCGCCCGATGCGGACCACGAAGATGGGATTGCGGTCGGCCAGCAGCACCAGCGAGCCATTGCCGGTGAGGCTGAACGGGTCACGCCGATACTGGCTCTGATAGCTGTAGCTAACCTGCTCGGGGCTCAGCCAGTCCTGGTGCTGTCGGGTCATTTGGCCCGGCAGCGGAGCGGAAGCGTTGGCCGGGTGCGAGAGTGTTTCGGGTGACACGTAGCCGCGGCGGACCAGCAGGTAGAGGTGCGCGGAGTTGGACTCGACGGGTTGATTTTCGTGGGTGATCGCCTGGCCGACGTTCCACCAGGGACTGCCCAGGGTCAGATAGCGCCGCGGCAATGCGTCGCCGTTGTCCTGGGCGTATTGACCAAAGCCCATGCCCGCCGAGGCCAGGTGACTGGCGCCGACAAGGCGTTGCGATTCCTGGCGATTGCGTTCCAGCGTCGGCAGCAGTAGGCTGAAACCCAGCAGGAACACCGCCGCGGCCGCCACGACCTGCCGCCAACTGGCTCCCGTCGAAGGTCTCGGGCCGCGCAGCATGGCGACCTGTTCTGCGAAACGTTCACGCTGGCGGCTTTCACGCAGTCTGGCCATGGTGCGTTCGGCCAGGTCATCGGCAGGCTCCTGCAGCGGGTATTGGCCCAGCACGCTCAGGATGCTTTCGATGCGTTGGGCCCGTTGGGCGGAATCGGCCGGCATCGGTCCGGTGTATCCAGGCTCCAGATCCCGGCTGCGGGCCTCCAATACCGCGTCCAGCACGATGCCGTCCGCCGGGCTGAGGCTCCGCAGCCGGGTGTGAAAATTCAGCTTGTCGGAAGGTTGGTCACTCATGGCTGTTTCCGTCAGTCTGAACCTTCTACGCTGCGGGCCGCCCAAAGATCGGCAAAAGTTGCAACAGCAGCATGTAATCTGCTTTTAACCGTGCCCAGAGGAATCGAGAGCATCTCGGCGATGTCCCTGTAGGGTAGTTTGTTAAAGTAGGCAAGAATCAGCACTTCCCGCATGTGATCGGGCAGGGAATCGACCACCGCCCGCACCAGCTCCTGCTGCTCGTTGTCAAGAACTTGCTCGCCGGGCAGGGGCAGATCGGCCTCCAGCAGGTCGATGAAGCTGGCCGTATCATCCCCAGAGCCGCCCAGTTCGGCCGAGAGGCTCAGGGCCGACTGGCGGCGGTTGCGGCGAAGCATGTCGCGGGCCTTGTTCGCGGCAATGGTGAACAGCCACGGCTTGAAGCGGCGAGTGGCGTCGAAGGACTCAGCCGAAAGATGCACCTGCAGGAACGTCTCCTGGAACAGATCGTCCGCGGCCGCCCGCTGGCCGGTGAATCGCAGCAGAAAGTGAAACAGTTCCTGACGATAGCGCAGGACCAGTTGCTCGAAGGCGGTATCGGCATCCGGCCCGTGGTGGCGATACTGGCCGAGCAACTGCTCGTCGCTGGGTGAATCGGGATTTCGGCCGTCCCGCTGGGCGGTCATGTCCGCGATTGTACGGCATGTCCCGCAGCGCGGTGCAGCAGGAATGTCAAAGCTGGATTGTTAGCGGCACCGGCTGATCGGCGGGCAAAGCGACGTTGCGAATCTGCGAATCTTTGACATTCAGCCCTGCGATCGGCTGCACGGGAGCTGGCAGCTTCAGATCGACCGTTCGATCGCGGCCGACACTGGTCAGTGTTGCGCTGACATGCCGCTTGTTCATGTCCCAGTTCAGCTTGACCAGCACGTTGCCGCGCGCCAGCAGCGGGCCGATGCTGCCTTGAGTCCAGCGCTTCGGCAAGGCCGGCAGCAGGTTGATCAGCAGTGTCGCGTCATCTCGGTCGTGTTCACCTAATGGCAAAGGAACGGAGAACAGCAGCATCTCCTGCACCGCGGCCGTCCAGCCCATATTGGCGTCGATCTGGAACGGCGCCCAGGCGTGCTCCAGCCCGATGCCCATGTTGCGCCAGTCGTTGTGCATGGCGAAAAAGTTGTGGCTCAGACACATGCGGCTCATCAGGTCCATGCAGCGCAGAGCTGTGTCGCCATCGCCGATGCGGGCAAAGGCGCCAGCCTGATGCATCAAAGTCCAGGCACTCGACTCCAGCAGTCCGATCCGATGACGGCGGCGCAGGGCGATCGCAAACGCTTCGCGCAGGTCAGCATCCATACCGCTGGCTGCTTCCAGGCCCGGGTACAGCGGGTAAAGGTGCGAAAGGTGACGATGATGCTCGTTATCCTCAAAGCGCGGGTGCATCCACTCGCGGATGCCGCCATGCTCGTTGATCTGGTATTCGGGGATGCGCCCCTGCATCTGTCGCCAGTTGGCCAGTTCTTGTTCGTCAGCTTCGCCCAGGAGTCGGCTGCCTTCGATCAGATGCGTCAGAACTTCCTTGGCGATGGCGAAATCCATCGTCGCGTTGATGGCGGTTTCCAGGCTCGGGCACAGGGCCCGGCCGTCCCACTGATTGGCCGGCGGATTCTCCGGTGAGTTCGAAGGACTGGATATGTACTTGCCGTCATCGCCGAGCACGAAAAAGTCCTGGTAGAACAGGGCCGTCTCGCGCAGCCAGGGCAAGGCGCGCCGGCGAAGAAATTCACGGTCACCGGTGTGCAGGTAGTAATCGTAAATCAGTTGCCCCAGCCAGCCCGCGCCGCCGGTCCAATGGGTGATGTGCGGCACGGTGAACTTGATCAGGCCGCTGTCGGCCGCGGTGGGCGCCGGCACGTAAATGCCGCGACAACCGTAGAGATTGCGGGCGTTGGTACGGAAATCCGCCAGTAGCTTTTCAAAGTAATCGAACACCGGCAGCATGAACCGCGCCAGGTTTCCCGACAAGGCCTGGGCGTAGATCATCTGCAGATTCTCATTGACCATGTGGAAGGTCCAGAACCCGCGGTATTCCCCGCACCACAAGCCCATCTGCGGGCACGGCTGGCCCCCTTCGTGCGAGGCGCTGATCAGCAGGTATCGCCCCAGCGCCCACATCTTCTCGATCATCGCAGGGGAGGCCTGCCCTTCATACGCATCGGCCAGCAGGTCCTCGTTGCATCGCGAGCGATCGTCTTCTGATACGCCGAGGTCCAGATCGACACCGGCAAAGAGCTTGCGATGCGCTGCGACATGGCGCTCGAACAGGGTCTGTTCGTCTTCAACCTCAGCCAACCGTCGCATCAGCCGCGGCCAGGCCTGCTCGCGATCTTCATTGATAAACACGTCCACGTACACGCATGCCTGCTGCGCACCCGTGACGCTCAGGACGTGATCCATCTTGAACGGCAGCCGCTGCAACGGATCGGGCAAGCCCCGGCCGGTGACGCCCAGCTCACCCGAAGCCGGCGCGATGGCGCCACCTTGCGTCACCACGCGGGCTACGGCCCCAAAGTCAGTCTTGCCGTCGTCCAGCGTAGCAGCATAGAGAACAAATTCATCTCTTACCTGCACCTCCGCGCGATCCGGCAGTTGTCCGACGGGCGGTCGGAATGTCTGCACGTCACGCGGATCGTGCGGCTCCAGACAGATCCGGGCATCGATCAACTGCGGGCCGTCACGACTGATGCGGCAGACCAGCAGGCCATCAGTGCGCGAGACGAATGTCCGTCGGGCGTAACTGGTTTCGTCATCGATCCACGACACGGTCGCCTGCCCGCTGGCCATGTCCAGCGTGCGGCGATAATGCTCGAAGCCGCTCTGGCCGGCCATCACGATGCGAAGATCCCCCAGCGGCAAGGGCGCCGCCATCTGTGGCCGATACCCCGATGACTCGAACGCTTCGCTGTACACCCGCTCGGCCTCACGCACTTGTCCCGCGGCCATGAGACGGCGCACCTGCGGCAAATGCTCGCTGACATCCGGCAGCGGCGGCGTTTTCGCCTGCCACCACAGATCCTCGTGCGTGATCATGATGCGCTCGGCATGCACCCCGCCGTAAACTGCCGCCCCGATCTGTCCATTGCCCAATGGAATCGCATCGCGCCACAGGGCGCCCCACCAGGAGGCGGGATAACGCATCGAGAGAATGTGACGGGCGCTGGTGTCTGGCTGTTTCAACTGATGGACCCAACTAAGCGGTAGCGCAATCAGGCGAGCCGATCGCAATGATCGCGCATCAGGATCACTAGCCCGGGTGGGACTCGAACCCACACTGGGAGGATTTTAAGTCCTCTGCCTCTGCCGATTGGGCTACCGGGCCGCGGTCTGTTGAACTTCAGTGTATCGCGCCGCCGTGGATGGTGAGCGTGGCGGCGTCAACAGAAAAAAAGCCGAAGGCGGATGAGGCCTTCGGCTTGAGGATTATTCAGGTTTTCGAGGCGTGTTGGAGCCGTCTGCGAGCGACTCACTTCTTGCGACGGATCACCAACGGAACGCCCAGGGCAATCAGGGCCAGGCTGGCCGGCTCGGGAATGGCGAACGGCGAGTCGGTGGTGACCAGGAGGTTGTCGATCCAGTGGGCTGAGTATGCCCCCCCCGAAGTGGTGGTGGTGCCGCCGCCAATGCGGATCTGGGTCACGGAACCGGGCAAACCGGTGGGAGTCAGTGCCGTGCTGCTGCCGTACCAGATGACTTCGTCAGCGAATCGTGCAGCCACGTTGGCCGCATCAGTGATGGGCTTGGTGTAGTCTGGATCGACCCAGAAGCTGAGGGTTTCCGTGGTGCCAGCCCCGCTCATGGTGACCTTAACCAGCAGGTGCGAGGCGTTGGTTGTAGCAACAGTGGAGACGATGGTGCCCTTGGTGCCGCCGCCGGTATCGACGTTGCCGACTGTCCAGTTGGTCTGACCCGAGCCCTGCCCAATCAGCGTTTGCTCGCTGGTGCCGGCGAAAAGTGCCACGCCGAAGAAGCGCAGGCCGCCATTGGTGTTCTGGGCGTCGAAGCTGATGTAATAGACATCGTTGGCATTGTCAGCCAAGGGCGTAGTGAACTGGTGATAGGCAGTTGCACCGTTGAGGCTGCCGAGGATTTCTTCGCGTTGACCATCGGGGTAAGGCAAACCTGGCGCCTGGGCGGTGACGTTGTTCAGCGTAGCCCCGCTGCCGGCATTACCGGAGTACCACGGGCCGGTCCAACCCGTACCACCGGACTGCGTCACCAGCGAACTGCCCGCGGTGTAGGACTCAAAGTCATCGCTGGCGATGACTGCCGCCGAGGCAGCACCGGTCCAAGCCATCACACCGCACAGAACGGTGGTTGCCAAGAAGAATTGCAACAATTTCCGCATCTTAAGATCCTCCTGAAAAAATGTTGATGGGCGTTCCTCAAGATATGGTCGCCGCATGTATGACATCATGCGGCTGCAATCTCCTCCCATATCTATAGGAGAATATACCCGAAAACCGCCTAATGTCTAGAGGAATCACGCAGGAATCTAAAATGTCACACATAGTGAAAGCGACAACAGACGGAGTGCGTGAAATATTTTGTAAGTCATTTATTAACAAACTATAGCGCTACATGCCTTCGGCAGTGACTTGGGCAGATGAGTAAGATTTCAGAGCGGTTGGCTCTTGGGAACGCCCGGTCGGCGGGGGTAGGTGGCGGGTGTGGGGCGATCTTTCAGCACACTGATGATGACCAGATCGCTGTCGCCGGTCCCTTCGGGATAGGCGTCGAACACCGCCACGTCCCCTGCCCCCAGGACATCCAGGGCGTCCCCCGCCGCTGCCAGTTGCTCCTGTGCCTCGGCCCCTTTCAGCAGCAGCACCTGGCCGCCGACTTTGACCAGCGGCAGTGTGTATTCCAGCACCTCGCTGACGGTGCCCACCGCCCGGCTGACGGCCGCGTCGTAGTGCTGACGATGCTGACGATTCTGGCCCAAGGTTTCAGCCCGGTCCTGGATGGCCTGCACGTTTGTCAACGCCAAGGCCGCGATCGTCTGCTCCAGAAAGCGCACCTTCTTGCCTGTGGCGTCCAGCAGAGTGAAATTCACCCCCGCTCCCGGAAGTGAAATGGCCAGGGGAATCCCGGGAATGCCACCGCCGGTGCCAACGTCAATCACCTGGCTGCCGGGGGGCAACAGCTCCAAAGCTTCCCTCAGCGTCAGGCTGTCGAGGATCAACCGCTGCCAGGCAGTATCACGATCGCGCACGGCCGTGAGGTTGAACCTGGCGTTGGCTTCCAGCAACAGGTCGAGGTATTGCGCCATGGCAGATGGCAAATGGCAGATGGTAGATAGATCACGTTGATCCGATGACGACTGTCTTTTCGATTTGCCATTTGCCATTTGCCATCTGCCATTATTGAAAGATCGCATCCGCGTGGTCGAATTCGAAGCTGGGACGGGTCAGGATCTGCGGGCGGCGGGCAGCGAAGTTGATCATTAATCCGACCATGGCGAAGCTTGCCAGCAAACTCGTGCCGCCATCCGAGACGAAAGGCAGCGTGATGCCGGTGGTGGGAAACAGTCCCACGTTGACCGCCATGTTGATAACCGCCTGCGTGAAGAACATGGCCGCGAAACCTACCACCGACAGCCGGGCGAACGGCTCCTTGATGCGCACGGCCGCCAGCAAGAACGAACCGGTCAGTACCAGGTACAGCCCCACCACCGCTGCCGCCCCGCACAGTCCCCAGCGTGCGGTCACCACCGAGAAGATCATGTCATTGTGCGGCTCGGGCAGGCGGTTGAAGCGGATCAGCACGCCTGCCTGATCACCGCCGAGCCCCGCGATCCCGCCGCTGCCAACCATGCGCTGAGCCACGATGGGCTGGAATGCTTCATGCCGCTGATACCTTTCGGGCCAGAACATGGCGGCGATGCGTTTTTCCTGGTGCGAAGCCAGCACGTGCATCCAGCGCAGGTTGGACTTGGCGGCGTGCGGCGGATCGATGGCGACGACCGCCACGTTCAACCCCACCGCGATGATGCCGATGCCCGCCAGGGTGAACATGTGCCGCAGCTTGGCCCCGGCCGCCACCAGCATCACGAACAGCGTGGGGGCGAACAGCATGGCCGTGCCCAGGTCCGGCTCGCGCAGGATCAGCACCACCGGCACGAACATGATCGCAAACGGTGCCAGCAATCCGCGCAGGCTGCGATAGCTCGAGCGATACCGGCAATACCAGGCCAGCGACAGCACGAACGCGATCTTGCCCAGTTCCGAAGGCTGAATGCTCATCACCCCCAGGTCGATCCACGAACGCGCCCCGTTGCGCTCCGGCACCAGCGAGTCCGGCACCCCCGGTATCAGCAGAAACGCCAGCAGAAACAGCGACAGGGCGAAGATCAGATACGAAGCGTGCCCCAGCATGCGCGGATGCGGCAGCAGGCAGACGAACATCACCACCAGGGCGATCGGCAGCGAAACCAGCAGTTGCCCGCGGGCCTCGTCGGGCGCAACGGTGTCGATGGCGATCAGGCCCATGACCGTCAGCATCACCGCCGCCAGCAGCGCGTACCAACCGGCGTGCGGCCGCAGCAGCGTGCGCAACTGTTCGAGGGCTGAGTCAATCACAGGTAGCCCTCCTGCTGCATCAGGTGGATGATCTGGTTGACGACAGGCCCGCTGACGCGCGAGCCGCTGCCGGCATACTCGGTGATCACGGCTATGACATACATGGGCCCGGCCGCGTGTTCGGGCTTGACGATGACGATAAACCAGGCGTGATCGGGTGTTTCGTCGGGAGGGGTGGATTTCACGGGCACCAGTTTGCCGTCAACGTAGTCGTAGATGGTTCGCCCGGCATCGGCGGTGCCCGACTTGCCGAAGATGGTGACGCCCTCGACGTTGAAGATTGTTTCGTGTTCGCTGCGGTCCAGCCAGTAACCGGTGCCGTCCGCGGTATTGCTGACCACATCGTGCAGGCCTTCGAGAGCGGCCCGCAGCGCGGGTTGATTCAGGTGCAGATCGACCTTCGGACGCGACGCGGGACGGTCGGCGTCTGCGATGAAGGTCGGCGTTTGATAGACCCCACCGTTGGCCAGGCAGGCGTAGGCGGCCGCAGCCTGCAGCGGTGTCCACGCCACCGGGCCCTGGCCGATGCCCATGTTGATCGCATCGTCAACGGTGCCGCTTTTCGGATCGGGCAGGCTGCCGGTAATCTCCTCGGGCAATCCGCAGTCAGAAAGCTTGCCCAGTCCGAAGCGACCGAACCAATCGGCCAGGCGGAGCACGCCCATGCGCCGGCCAAGCGTGTAGTAGTAGATGTTGCAACTGACGCACAGTGAGCGAGGGGCATCGACCAGGCCGTGCGTGGTGCGGTAGGTCTTGAAGATCCAGCAGCGGTAGCGATCGGGATGGTCGAGGTCCAGGGCCCCGGTGCACTCGATGGGTGAGTTCAGGTCGTGGCTGCCGGCCGTGACGGCGCTGGTCAGCACGAGAGCCTTGATGGTGGAGCCGGGGTTGTACTTGTTGGCCACCGGGCGGAAAAGATAAGGCAAACGGACGAGGTCTTCGAAAACGCTGTCGGGGTTCTCCTCCAACTGCTTGAGCGAGTAATCGGGCACACTGGCGGCCGCGAGGACTTCACAGTTGTCCACGGAGAGGATGACCGCCGCCCCGTCCAGGGGCTTGCCGATCTGGGCCGGATCTGTGTCACCCATGGTGTGGTAGCCGCGCACGGCGGTCAGACCCACCTTTTCGCTCAAGAGGGCTTGGAGTTTGGCCTGTAGGTCGGCATCGATGGTCAGGTGCACTTCGCGGCCGGGGATCGGTTCGATGCGCTGCTCGGTGCCGGTGTCGAGGCGGCGGGTCAACTTGCCGCGCTCACCGCGCAGGGTGGTTTCCAGGAAGGACTCGATGCCCGTGGCTCCCACGCGATCGCCTTCCATGTAGCCGTGCAGATTGTCTTTGGCGAATGGGTTGGTCCGCATGTCCTCAGCGAAGACCTCGCGCATGCGGCCGATGATCGGCAGCGCCACACCCGCCACATCGACCGTCACCGGCTCGTCGCGACGCAACTCCGGCGGCATGCTGCTCATGTCCATTTCGATCGGCTGCGGCCAGGTCTCCAGCGGATAGCGTCGGTGCTTGGGACGTGTCACCGAAACCTCCAGCCACACGCTGCTGGCCTCGGCCTGCTCGGCAGCTTGCTCATCACGAGGATGCGACAGGTACGCACTCTGGGCGCGCTCGGCGTCGGCGATGCAGCCTTCCACAAATGCTCGCACCTGATCGTTGACATCCAGCAGCAAAGAGTGACGCTGCGTTTCCTCGCTGACCACCACCTCGGCCTCAGACCAACTGATCGGTTCGTCCAGTTGCGCCAGCTGGCGCTGCTGGCGGCGGAAGGTGGCGTCGGCGCTGAGGCCCTGCACCTGAGCGATCACCGCGTTGCGACGCTTATCCAGCTCCTCGGTCGCAATCCCGCGCAGGTCGGGGCCCAGTTCGCTGAGCGTGCGGAACAGCTCCTGCTCCTGACGGTCGAACGGCGAACGGAAATTGGCGACAATCGCCTCGCGCTCCTCGCTGGACAGCTCTTTCCAGACCGAACGGTGTTGATTGCGGGCCTTGTCATAGGCCTGGTTGAAGGCCCAGGCGCCCGTCAGCAGGTCGTAGCTGACCGCCACGTCGTAGCCCGGCCGATCTTCCGCCAGCACGCGGCCGCGGCGGTCCAGGATCATCCCGCGAATGGTGGGGATATAGACCACACGATACAGAACCTGCTCGGCTTGCTTGAACGCCTCGCGATGCCGATCGCCCGTGGTCAGATAGGCTGTCCGCGCCAATACCACTCCAGCAAGGGCCAGCGTCAGCATCATCAGCAGCAGCAACCGCCGCTCGAACATGCTGGGGATGTATTTGCGTAGCGTTCTGCGCATGGCCAAGCGTTCCGATACTCCGTTATCGGCCGAAGCAATATGGTATCGCCTGAATTCGTCCGCGGTCTATT
>JADLFV010000084.1 GCA_020849625.1 Phycisphaeraceae bacterium | reverse complement strand
CGTGCTGACGACCTCCGACGCGGAAGTTGACCGAATTCGCGCCTACCAGAAGCACGTGAACAGCTACCTGGTCAAACCGATCGACTTTGAACAGTTTCGTCAATTGACCAAAGGTTTGAGCCTGTACTGGGGCGTGTGGAACCAGCCGCCCAACGGCCAGGCGAATCCGAGCGTGCCGAGGAGCCTGCTATGAGCACAACACCGATACGCGTTCTGCTGGTGGAGGATGAGCCTGCCCATGCCGCGATGGTCCGTCGGTATCTTGGCGCGGTGCCGGACCTGGTGTCGGGCGTGCAATGGGTCGAACGGCTGTCGGCAGCGATCGACGTGCTAAGCCGGGAGACATTCGATGTCATCCTCCTGGACCTGGGCCTGCCGGACAGCGCCCCGGTAGATACACTCGAACGGATTCTCGCCCGCACCGATGAGCCGGTGGTGGTTCTGACGACGTCCGAAGACCGCGAGCAGGCGTTGAAGGCGGTGAAGGCCGGCGCCCAGGACTACCTGCCCAAAGCGCTCCTGTCCACCGACATGCTGCTGCGCACGCTGTCACATGCGATCGAGCGCAACCGTTCGGAACTGCAGTTAAAGCAGCTCAATGAAACGCTGGAGCGCCGGGTGGCTGAGCGCACCGCGGTCGCCGAACGCCGGGCGGTCATGCTGCGACGCCTGGCGGTCGAACTGACGCGCACCGAAGGACGCGAACGTCGTCGTCTGGCTCACCTGCTGCATGACGATCTTCAGCAATTGCTTGTGGCGGCGCGCATGACCCTGGACACTCTGACGGCCGAGCAACACGATCAGTCGATTCAGGAGTATGTCGGTCGAGCCATCGATCTGATTAATCAGTCGATCCGTGTGTCCCGATCCCTCACGCAGGACCTGTCCCCACCAGTGCTGCATGAGCAAGGCTTGGGTGCAGGGTTGAACTGGCTGGCCCGTCGCATGCAGGAGCAACACGGCCTGGAGATCGCCGTGGCGGTCATCGGGCCTCCGCAGCGATTTTCGGAGGACATGGCAACGCTTTTACTCGAGATCGCACGTGAGTTATTGTTCAACGTGGTCAAGCACGCCGGGGTACACGATGCGGCAGCCCGCCTCGATTGCACGGATCCGCATGTTTGCAGGTTGAGCATTGAAGATTCGGGCGCCGGCTTCAATCCAATGGATCAGCACAGTGCCGGGGATGCCGGTTTTGGCCTGTTCAGCGTGCGGGAGCGACTCGAAGCGGTCGGCGGAACGTTTGAGCTGCACAGTTCACCCGGCGCGGGTTGCACGGTTCGTCTGGTCGCACCCTACGGCCGCAACGAAACGTCGGCCGCAACAGAATTCGATTCGGGCCTTTCGCCGACCAACCCCTCGCAGCCGGCCCCGGATCACCAGGTCGCGACACCGATGGATTCACGCTTGCGAATACTGGTTGCTGATGATCATCCCATCGTCCGGCAAGGTCTGATCGCGGTAATCAATGACGTGGCCGATCTGCACATCGTCGCCGAAGCGCATGACGGCGCCAGTGCGATCCAGGCCATTGAACAGACGCCTGTCGATGTGGTCCTTATGGATGTGTCGATGACCGGCATGGACGGCATGGAGGCCACCCGGCAAATTAAGGCCCGCTGGCCGGCCGTGCGGGTGATCGGCCTGTCGATGCACGACCAGGCCGAGGTCCGCGACGCCATGATTTCTGCCGGGGCCACGACATACCTGAGTAAGGCCGGCCTGATCGATTCACTGATCGGCACGATCCGATCCGCCACCCAGCTCTCCCTGCCGTCGCCGAAGGACAAGACGTTGGCCGGGCGGTGATCGTGCTCGGCGGGTCATGGAGCGACCGGGAAGCCAAATCCATTGGCCACGAACAGACATTTTCTGTTGATCTGGCTGATCCAGAAGAAGTCCGACGTGTGCGGGACGTCAGTTGATTGAACAGGTCGCAGCAGCGGGTGTCACTTGACCAGGAACACTTTGCGCGGCAGGACGCCGAACTGGTCTTCGTAGTCGATGATCAGGTCGTTGTTGCCGCGCTGGGCGATCTGGTCGGCGATCAGGCCATTGGCGAATGTACCCGGCGTGCCGCGCAGGAGCAGCAGAGCACTGTGTGTGTAGATGGTGCCTTCGATAAGCCAATCACCATTGCCATTGATTTCCGCCTGCGTGGTGTTGGAACGTGACTGGAAAATGGGCACCTTGATGTCGGCAACCGCAGCAGGGACAGTCGGCCCGTTGGGATATGTAATGGGTGTCATGCCCGTCAGTTGCAGGGTGCCATTACCGGCAGCATCCATGTTGCCCCCCGGTGCGATGAAGAACATCACACCTGCCGTCCCGTCGATGGTTCCGCCGTTGAACTTGAACTCGCCTGTGATGTAGTACAAACCAGCCTCAAGAGTCACGTTACCACCGGTCATGTCAAAGTTGCCGTAGCGCCCTGGCTGGAGCGTGATGTTGTCTTTGTTCTTGATTTTCACGTTGCCATGATTCACGGTCGGAGCATTCGGCTCAGGCAGTGCCGCCAGCGGATCAGGCACGGGTTCGGCGTCGGTGTAAAGTTGGCCGGTCAGGATATCTTCAAAACCACCTTCAGCATCACCGACGACGCGGAACTCCTCGGCTTCGATGTAGGGATTACCGCTGTAGCCGGCCGCCGTGCTGCTGGTGGAGTTGACCACGACGGTGCCGTTGCGGACCTGGAACGACGCGCTGCTGCCGCGTGCGTCGAAGCTGAGCGGATCGGTTTCATTCAGCGCGATGACGCCGGCGCCGACGTCGCCGTAGATCATGGCGATGGCGTAGCGCTGCACGTTCCAGCCGTTGCCGTTTCCGCCGATGGGGACGAACAGGGGCTCGATGGGACCGTCAGGTGAGCCGGTGGTGCGACGGGCGTTGACGCGGACGGCATTGGGCCCAAGGTGGCCGGGCGGCGAATTGGTGAAGGTGCGCGAGGGACGGTCGAAATAGCCGATTATGACGTCGCCGGTCATGATGTTGGCGTTATTGGCATCGACCGTGACGGACGTACCGGCGGCGAGATTGACCGAGGCGTATGCCACAGCCTCAGCTCGCGCGTCGTCCTGGTCCCGCCGCACTTCCATGGTGCCTGCAAGTGATGACGCATCTGCAGCGGCGCTCAACTGATGCCCCACCAGCACCACCCATCCCACATCGATCACCATGGCGATGAAGGCCACCAGCGCCACCAACGTCAACACCAGCCAGATCGATGCAATGCCGCGCCCCCGCCCCCGGAATTGCCCATGCTCCCGGCAAGACCTCAACTCCCGTAAAGGCTCGCTCACATTGTTGGTCGGCTTGTCCATGGTGTTTCAGCTCCCGGTACATGCCTAACCTGAAGATGCTGTTGCCACAGGGGCGGGCGAAGGCTGGACCTGCCCGTCCATAAACAGTTCGCGACATTTCATGCGGGCACGGTGCTCGCGGTACCAGACCTGCTTGTCGCTGATGCCCATGGCGTCGGCCACTTCGGTCACGGAGCGACCTTCCAGCCAGCGCTGGCGCAGCAACTCGTAGTTGGGGCGCGAAACGTTGCGACGAATCTTTCGCATCATGAGGGCCACTTCCCGCTGCGAATCCGCATTCAGAAGCTGGCGGAACGGATCGCTCTGCTCGTCGATCTTTTCAAACTGATCGACGCGATTGCCGACGGTGCGGTATCGGCTTTCGTATCGGAAGTAATTGACCGTGGCGCTGCGCACGATGCGATAGAGCCAGGTGGTGAATTCGCCGCGCTGCGGATCGTATTCAAAGTCCACCAGATTGTTGACCAGGTAGAGCCAGACGCTTTGCTTGCAGTCTTCGAGCGCATCGCCGCCGCGCACGTAAACCCGGGCATAGCGCTGAATGAGGCGTTCACACTCCTGATAAAAATGTCGCCACGCCAGGACGCATTCGTTGCGCGGCGGTTGACGCTTCGCAGTCACCCGCAGATATTCCTGCGCCAACTGCAACAACTCCAGGTTGATCTGAATCTTGAGTCGAGCCATGTGTGTCACGTCAACTTTGAAGATTCACCGCTGAACTCAACTGATTTGCTGCGCATGTCACCAATGCGATGCGATGCTCCACATCTTTCACGCACGTATTCGAATGGAGTCACTCAATCCCGTTTGAATTTGGACACAGACGTGTCAATACCGATGAGCTTCTCCCTGAGACTCCGTATTCTCCCGCAGATGCCACAAACTTTCGTCCATTAGCTATAACCAAGTTAGAATCATTCGTCAATACCTAAAATGCAAAAAATCGCAATTCAGCGGCAAGTGTGAATCTGGGCAACTCTCTTATTTTGCACAACAGCGCAAAACTTCAACATCGCTGACGCTGTGCTAATGTGGAACTCAACCGACGCAGATTAAATGTTTTGTAAATTTTCCATACGCAGCGCAAGGCGATAGCCAATGGGCCGAATCACCGTATGGCCGGGTTGCGGCCGACATGTGGCGAGCGGCTCAAACCGCTCACCTGTCAGGGAGCCAGGAAGCTTCCGATCATTTCGTCGCTGGTCCAGGAAGTCCATGCGAGTTGCAGCAATGCTCTCATCGGCGGCGGTTGTCGTGCGCCGTGTTCGGTCAAGATTGCACCGCGGTGGTGCAAAAGGGAAAGGAGATCAACATGTTGGATCTGCTGAAGCGTTTCGTGAAGGATGACTCGGGTATTTCCAGTGTGGAATACGCCCTGCTGCTGGCCTTCGTCGGCTCGGCGGTGGCGGCTTCCGCCCTGGCACTCGGCAACGCCGTCGCCGGCGAAATGGACGAGGCGGCCACCGAGATCGGCACCGCGGTGCCGTAAAGACACCGACGCCCCCCACGGCCGCGCCGCGAAAGCGGCGCAGCCGTGATTTTGACATCCGGATATGAGCGATGGAGGGTGGGACCTGTCCGGCGTTCCGGCACGCGTGCCTATGGAGAGGTAACCAGTGCGGAAGGTAGCCCAACGGTTCTTCGCCTGCGAACGCGGCATTTCCTCCATCGAATATGCGGTCCTGCTGGCGTTCGTCGGCGTGACGATCGCCCTGGCTGCCGTAGCGTTGGGTAACGCGGTGGTGGACATCATGACGACCACCACGGATCAGTTGAACGATTGAGTCCGTGGTTCATCATGGAGGCGAGATGGCCGACTGGTACATGACACTCTGGCAGCACGATCACGTGCTGATCCAATGGCTGGTGGTTGCGGCGGCCTGTCTGATCGCGGCGGCCAGCGACGTACGATGTCATCGCATTCCCAATGTGCTGACCGGGACGATGTTCCTGGCCGGTCTGGTGTTCGCCTCCAACGTGGGCGGCTGGGCGGGTCTGGCCGATGCCCTGGTCGGGGCGCTGGTCACCATGCTGCCGTTCGTGCTGATGTTCATATTCGTCGGCGGCGGCGCGGGCGATGCGAAGCTGATGGCTGCTGTGGGCGCCTGGACGGGACTGATCGGGGGACTGCTGGCGGTGATCGCCACGCTGGTGGCTGGGGGCTTGTGCGCCGTGCTGACGATTGTGATTCGCGGCCAAAGGCCAAAGGTGACGACCAACATGTATCTGCTTCTGACGGCGATGTGCGCCGCGGTGTTCATGCGCGGCCGGGGCGGGAAAAACTGCCCGGTGCCGCAGGTGCAGCAACTGCACGTGATGCCCTATGGGCCGGCGATATTTCTCGGTGTCTGCGTGGCTGGTGGAGTGGTGATGCGATGGCAAGGTCTGCTGTGAAAACCCGGAATCGGCGCGAGCGAGGCATCGAATGCCTTGAGTTCGTGATCGTAATGCCCGTGATGCTGATCATTCTGTTCGGCATCATGGAATACGGGTGGATGCTGACCAAAGCTGCCCAGTTGAACAATGCCGCCCGTGACGGGGCTCGTGTCGGCGCACGCGAAGGCGCAACGGCCGGCGACATCTCCGCAGCCGTCACCAGCCGCCTGGCGGAAGCCAACATCAACGGGGCGACGGTCAACATCACGCCAGGTGCCATCCCGGGCGATACGGTGACAGTCGAAGTCACCGTGGCATACGTTGGTGGGCTGGAACTGACGGGATACTTGCCCGATTACGTGTTACCAGAGCAGTTGCGTTCCCAGGTCACCATGAGAAAGGAAGGCCCGTAACATGAAAGCGTCCATCATCACTCTTGTGGCCCTGGGCATGGTGGCGGCGTTCTGCGCGGCGCTGCTGACGGCCTCCATGGGCAAAGCCAAAACAGCAAGCAAACAGACGCTGGAGCCGATCTCCGTGCTGATCGCCACCAGGGACATGCCCTCGATGACGATCGTGACTGAAGATTCATTCGAGCAGTCTGAGCGCATGCCGGACGAATTGCCGCAGGGCGCCATCGGCAAGCCGCTGATGATCATGGGCAAGCCGTTGGCCCGGGCGGTGGTCAAAGGCCAGCCGCTGACGCGCGATTGCTTCGCACTCGACAGCCTGGGCGTGGAAATGGTTGCCAAGATGCCCAAGGGCAAGCGAGCCATGACCGTGGACCTGGCCCTGGCGTCGGGACTCGAAGGTCTGCTGTATCCCGGTTGCGTGGTCGATGTGCTGGCCACGTTCAAGATCGACCCCCGCAACAGCGGCGAAGGGCTTGCGGTGTCCACCACGTTGCTGCAGGGCATCGAAGTGATCGCGATCGACTCCGAGACCATCTCTGTCAGCAGCGACAGCGAGCAGAACACGGTGAACGTGAAGAACGCGGAGGAGACCAGCCTGCGCCGCAAGACGCGCCGCGTCACCCTGCTGGTCGATCCGCGCCAGGCTGAGGCGTTGCAACTGGCGACCGAGCATGGCACAGTGGCGCTGGCCATGCGCAATCCGCTGGACAGCGAATCGCCCGACCAGGACCCCACGCTGCTGAACCAGGGCAAACTGGCGAGCCTCGCTGAATATCTGGGCGCATCGGTGCCCAGGCACACGAAGGCAGCCCCGAGCACGCCCGTCGCGGCGACGGAAGGCGATACCGTCGAGACTGCACCTGCCGCGCCGTCAACACCCGTGGTCAGCAGCGACATCACTTCACGCCGTGACATCATCGTGCTGCGCGGCACGGCCATCGAAGTGCGCAGCCTCAGTGAGAACGAACAAGTCGGCGTGGAAGTCGCCACCCGCAACTAAGAGCGCCAGAGGCGCCTGCAAAACCGCGACCAATCCGCGGAGGGATAACGATGAAAGAACGACAAGACAGAAAACGGCCCCGACGGCAAATGATCATCCGCCTGCTGGCGATGGTGCTTTCAGTCTGGACCCTGGCACAGCCGGCCGCGGCGTCCAACGGCGACACCCTGGAGATGCGGGCCGGCCGCTCCGAGGTGGTCGAAGCGCCGTGGGACGTTGCGCAGGTATCAGTCGCTGAGCCGAACATCGCCGACGTCCAGGTCGTCCGCAGCAACCAGATCATCGTGCTGGCCAAAACCAGCGGCGAAACGGACGTGATCATGTGGAACGAGCAGGGCCAGACCTATCACAAGGTCGTCCGCGTGGTCATGGACCTCAACGCCCTGACCGCCCAGCTCAACCACTACTTCCCCTCGGCTTCCCTGGAAGCGACGCAGTTCGGCGAGCTGGTCACGGTCAGCGGCACCTTCCGCCGGGCTGAGGAGGCGGCGCGACTGCGCAGCTACCTCGACGCCACAGGCATGAAGTATGTGGACATGACCAAGCTGTCCGGCGTACAGCAGGTGCTGATCAAGATCAAGATCGCCGAAGCCAACCGCCAGGCCCTGCGATCGCTGGGCTTTGACACGCTTTATGCCGGAGAAGATTTCTTTGGCGGCTCGATCATCAACGACCTGACCACGTTCACCATTGATCCCACCGCGCTGGGAACGCCCGCAGCCGTCGATGCCACCATCGGCAACTCGACCACGCTGTTCGGCGGCATCCCCGATGCCGACCTGCAGACCTATATCGAAGCGCTGGAAGAGAATCGATACATCCGCATTCTCGCCGAGCCCTCGTTGATCGCGCTGTCGGGCGAGGAGGCCAGCTTCCTGGCCGGCGGTGAGTTTCCCATCCCCGTCGTCCAGGGCAGCATCGGCGGCGGCAGTACATCCATCACCATCGAGTTCAAAGAGTTCGGCGTGCGACTCAAGTTCCGCCCCACCGTGCTCGGCGACGGCATGATTCAGCTTCACGTTGCACCCGAGGTCAGCAGCATCAGCGACGTCGGGGCGGTGGAGATCGAAGGCTTCAGCATTCCCTCCCTCAGCACGCGGCGAGCAGAGACCACGCTTCAGTTGCACAGTGGTCAGACTTTCGCCATGGCTGGTCTGCTCGACCAGGAGACGCGGGCACAGACACAGAAGGTGCCGGGCCTCGGCTCGGTTCCCGTGCTCGGATCGCTGTTCCGTTCGGTGCGCTACCAGAACCACGACACGGAGATGGTGGTGCTGGCCACGGTCGATCTGGTCGAGCCGATTTCGATGGTGGACAACGCGCCGCTGCCGGGCGATCTGCACGAGCAGCCCAGCGACTGGGAGTTGTACGTCAACGGCCGCATCGAAAGCCGCACGCCGCGCCAGGTCGGCCCGGCCGGTCAGCAGTGGATGAAGGACAAGGGACTGGACCAGTTGGCAGGCCCGGGGGCGTGGGAATCTTCTCATGGCGCAGCGTCCCCGCAGCTCGCTCCACCCCCGGCCGAACCTGTTGCCGAGCCTGCAACCGAAGCGATGCCCGAAGCAGCGGACATGTCCGAGCCATCAGAGCCCGAAACAGTGGAACAGCCGATGGAGGATGGTTCGCAAGCCACGGAAGCTGCTGCTACCGCCGAGCCCGAGGTCGCCAAGTAGCAACCCAAGAGGTCGTGATATGGAACAGTGCGGCAACATCCTGATCGTCAGCAAAGACAAAGCGATCACCGACGTGGTGCGCTCGCTGCTGGAGCCGAACACCAACATCCAGACCAGCACGTGCCCCACCCTGCACGAGATGAGCGCTCAGATTCGGGGAGGGTCGCTGTTGGGCGTGTTCGTGGATATCGACCCCGATCCGCTGTCGATCCTGCGCAACCTCGAGCCGATCGTGAACCAGCATGCATCACTGCGCTTCATCGTGATCTCGTCGCACTTCAGCAACGATCTGGTCATCGAGGCTATGGGCATCGGCGTGCGCCACTTCCTGCCGCGCAAGCAGTTGGCCCAGGAACTGCCCAACGTGGTGGAGAGACTGCTGAACCAGACGCGTACTTCGGTAAACCGCGGCGGATCGATGGTGACGGTGCTCTCGGCCGGAGGCGGCTGCGGCGCGACGACCATCGCGGTGAACCTGGCCCGTGAACTGGCAGGTGAAGCGCAGCCCTCGTTGGTGATGGACTTTGATGCGTATTACGGAGCCGTGGCGACCTGTCTTGGATTGCGCGGCGACTACAGCCTGGCGGACCTGCTGCACTACAAGGGCAACCTTGATGCCCAGCTCGTCTCGACCACGGCCATGGAATACGACAAGAACCTGCACGCCCTGCTGCACCCGGTGAGCGTTGATGCAGCAGGCAGCTCAACGCTCGACCTGACGCGCCTGGAAACCGCGCTGACCGCCTGCCGACAGACCTATCGCTGGACCGTGGCCGATGCCCCGCGGGCCGAAGCGGGCCTGATGGTGCAGTTGGCGCGGCAGAGCCGGGTGGTGCTGATCGTGGCCCAGATGACCGTCAAGGAATTGCGTCGGGCCCGCGCGATGTATCAGCGCCTGGTCGATGAAGGGATCAATGGCGACGGCATCTGGTACCTGATCAACCGCCACAAGAGCAAGCACGGCGCGGTGAGCTTGGACGAAGCGCGCAAGGCCCTGCCCGGCGGCCACATTCACTTCGTGCGCAACGACTTCGCCTCGGTGATGCACAGCATGGACATGGGCCAGCCACTGGTGGAACTGGCCCCGCGCAGTAAAGCCCGGCGGGACATCACCGCCCTGGCCGAAGCGGTCAGCAACGCCAAACCGCAGACCGCATGGCAGGCCGGACCCGTCACGGACGCACAGCACCCCGATTTAAGCCTGGTTGGATAAATCATGAACGCTTATCGCCCCGCCAACGTGATGTACAACGGAGCCGACGAAAAAGGCAACGGCGCCAGCCTGCGCCGCGACCTGCTGCTGCTCAAGCAGCGCATTCATCGCCAGTTGCTCGACACGATGGACATGAACGAAGCCCGTCGCCTGCGCGTCGATGAGCTGCACACCGAATGCATCAATCGGGCTGATGCCCTGATCCACGACCAGCGCATTCCGCTGTCCGGCCCGGAGAAGCAGCAGTTGATCCGCGAGGTCATGGATGAAATCTTCGGCCTGGGTCCGCTGGAAGACCTGCTGCGCGAGCCGGACATCAGCGATATCCTGGTCAACGGCCCCAAGCAGGTGTTCATCGAGCGGGCCGGTCGGCTGGAGAGCACCGACGTCACCTTCCGCGACAACGAGCACCTGATGCAGGTGATCCTGCGCATCGCCGCCGACGTCGGACGGCACATTGATGAAAGCTCCCCCATGCTCGATGCGCGACTGATCGACGGCTCGCGCGTCAATGCGATCATTCCGCCGCTGGCCCTCGATGGGCCGATGATGTCCATTCGCCGCTTCGGCACGGTGCAGATCGAGCTGGCGGAGATGATCAAGCTGGGCACGATGACGGCGGAGATGGGCGAGTTTCTGCAGGCCTGCGTGCAGGCGCGGATGAACATCCTGATCTCAGGCGGCACCGGCGCCGGCAAAACCACGCTGCTGAACCTGATGAGCAAGTGGATTCCGGAAACCGAGCGCGTGGTGACGATCGAGGACGCGGCGGAACTGCGCCTGCCGCGTGAGCACGTGGTGCGCCTGGAGACGCGCCCGCCCAACATCGAAGGCCGCGGCCAGGTCACGCAGCGCGACCTGCTGCGCAACGCGCTGCGCATGCGGCCGGACCGCATCATTATCGGCGAAGTGCGCGGAGCCGAGGCTGTGGACATGCTCCAGGCCATGAACACCGGGCATGAAGGCTCGATGACCACGGTGCACGCCAACAACCCGCGCGACGCCACCCGCCGCGTGGAGAACATGGTCTCCATGGCCGGGCTCAACTTCCCGGTGCACACGATCCGCGAGCAGATGGCCTCAGCCCTCGACATTCTGATTCATGCTGACCGTCTGACCGGCGGACAGCGCAAAATCGTGGCGGTGTGCGAGCTGACCGGCATGGAAGGCGACCAGATCTGCATGCAGGACCTGTTCATCTTCCGCCAGACCGGCCTGGATGATCGTGGTTTCGCCAAGGGTTATTTCGAAGCCACCGGCGTGCGGCCGCAGTTGCTCAACCGCATTCATGCCGAGGGCGTTGACCTGTCGCCGGAGATGTTCCGCCGCCGCCGCCTGGAACCGGAAGCGTAAAGGGATCACCATGCCATTTGATGGATGGAGTTCGCAGCAGATACTGATTGCCGCCGGCACGTTCGGCCTGGTGGTGTCGGTGTGGATGATCGCGGTGGTGTTCGTCACCATGCGACGCAACCAGCGCGATGCGGAAATTGCCGTGCGCCTGGGCGAAGTCGATCCGAGCACCAAGCGAGTGCGCGTGCTGCGCCTGTGGCAACAGAACAAGGCGGCAAGCCTGACGGTGCCGGGTCATTCATCACTGAAGCAGTGGTTGCAGCGGATGAGCCAGGTGCCGGAGGATGCGGGCTGGACGGCGCCGATGTCGTCGGTGCTGCTGGGCGTGGCAGGCGTAGCGGTGCTGCTGTCGGCAGTTGTGTTTGCCGTGACTCAGCATCTATTGCCCGCGCTGGGATCGGTGATCGTGCTGGTGGTGATCTTCACGATCTACACGCGCTATCGCATCGCCAGAAACCTGGCCCGTTTCGAGCGGCAGTTCGCCGATGCTTTGCAGTTGCTGGCGCGATCACTGCGGGCGGGTCATCCGCTGACCGGCGCATTCCGTTTGACCGCTGAGGAAATGCACGCCCCGGTGAGTCACATTTTCGAGCGGCTGTGCCAGGAGCAGGCCCTGGGCATCAATGTTGAGCAGTCGCTGCGCCACGTCGGCGAGGAAACCAGCAGCAGCGATGTCAAGCTCTTTGCCACGTCGGTGGCGATTCAGCTTCGCACCGGCGGCAACCTGGCGGACATGATGGATCGCCTGGCGGCTGTGATCCGCTCGCGCATCCGACTGAGCCAGCGCATTCGCGTGGTCGCTGCCCAGACCCAGCTTTCCAAACGCATCCTGCTGGCCCTGCCGCTGATCATGCTGCTGCTGCTGAGCATTCTCAACCCGGCCCACCTGGAGCCGTTGTTTATTCACCCGTTGGGCCATCGCATGCTGATTGCCGGCGGCGTGGCCATGCTGCTGGGCTGGTACACCATGAATCGAATGGCGAACCTCAAGTATTGAACGTAAAGAAGAAACGATCGAAGACATGCCGCAGACTCTGATTCCCATCCTGACATTCGTGGCCGTGGCCTCCATCGGCGCGGCTGTGGTCATCGCGCGACAGGCAAAGGTCAAGCGCCTGCGCATGCGGCTGGATCAGTTCGGCGACCTGGCGGTCAGAACCGACGACCAGACTTCACCGCTGCGGTCGCTGCTGCTGGTGATCGAACGGCTGGGCCAGCGCGTCACACCGCAGCATTCGCTGGCCATGCTGCGCAAACGCCTGGCCCATGCGGGGTACTTCTCCAATTCCGCGGCCATGATCTACGTCGGCTCGCGCATGATCGTAATGTCGGTGGGCATTTTGATCGCCCTGGCGCTGGTGCTGCCGCTGGATCTGATGCTGCCGGTGAAGTTCATGCTCGTGCTGGGCAGCGGTTTCGTGCTTTCGCTGGGCCCGAGCCTGTACGTGGACATGCGCCGCAATGCGCGTTCGACAGACATCCGCCACCATCTGCCCGATGCGGTGGACATGCTGGAGATCTGTGTCAGCGCGGGCATGGGTTTGGACATGGCGTGGAACGCGGTGAGCGATGAGATTCGCCAGGTCAGCCCGACGCTGGCCGATGAGATGGCGCTGGCCAACCTGGAAATTCACCTGGGTGCCGACCGCGCCACCGCCATGCGGCACATGGCTGACCGCACCGACTCCGATGACCTGCGCTCGCTGGTGGCGACGCTGGTGCAGTCGGAGAAGTTCGGCACGTCGGTGGGCGACGCTTTGCGGGTGTTCGCTGAATCGGTGCGCGAGGCGCGCCAGAGCCGGGCTGCGGAAGCGGCGGAAAAGCTCGGCATCAAGATGCTGTTTCCCATGATCGTGTTCATTCTGCCCGCCATCCTGATCGTGATGGGCGGCGGCGCGGTGATCAAGATCATGCAGATATTCGATGCGCTGTGAGCAAAACAAGTTCCCATTGAGGAGCCGGACCATGAATCATTGCAGACTCATCATCATGCTGGCCGCAGTGTCCTGCCTGGGCGCGTGCAGCAACTATCCCAAGGACTCGGATCAGTCCGCGGAGTGGCCGCGCGACCGTCGCATGACCATGAACCGCTGGATGGTCAGCGACCTTCAGGATCAGCACGTGGCTGGGGCCGTCATTGCGCAGCACACGCTCTATCCGCATCACTTTGTCGCCAACGCCAGCGCCCTGAACGATCTGGGCCTGCGCGATGCGCACATCCTGGCTGATCGCTATCGCGACCATCCCGGGACGCTCAACATCCGTCGCGGCAGCGAAGGCGACGAGCTTTACGGCGCGCGCGTGCAGGCGGTCAAGGACCTGCTGGCTGACAACGGCGTGGATGTGAGCCGCGTCGCCATCGCCGACGCCTCGGCCGGGGGCGACGGCCTGGTCAGCGAGCGCGTGCTGGTGATTCTCGATGAGAAGATCGGTCAGCCATTGTCTGAAGACAAGCCGATGAGCCACGAACAATAATGCCTACAAACCGTTTCGATCCTGACATGATCGCCCCATTGCTGGAGAATGCCATGTCCGTCACACGTCGATATCTGATCTGCCTGACAAGCGCCGCCCTGGTCTGCATGACGATGATCGGGTGCACCACCACGGGCACGACAACCCGCAACAATTCGATCGTCGATGAGTTCGAGGCGAGCAAGGACCGCGCCCCCAGTGCCGACACGCTTTACGCCATGGCACGCATCCTGGTGGACCGGGGTCAGGACCTCAAGGCGGCGTACGTGCTGCGTCGTCTGTTGGATCAGTACCCGGACATGGCGGAGGCCTACAACGAGCTGGCCGAGTTGCAGATGCGCCATGACCACATGGAGGACGCGATCGCCACGCTGGAGGCCGGCCTTGCAGTTGCGCCGGATCATGCGTCGCTGCACAACAACCGCGGCATGGCGGCGATGATGGCTGAGGACTATGCAGCGGCTGTGAGTCATTTCGAGCAGGCCATCGAACTGTGCCCGCGCAGCATGCGCTACCACAATAACAAGGCGACCGCTCTGGGTTTGAATGGTGACTACGACGCGGCACTGAGCGCCTATCTGGTGAGCCTGCCCCGGAACCAGGCGCATGGCAATCTGGCGCTGCTCTGTGACGCGCGGGGCGACCATGAACGGGCCGCCAGCGAGCGCCAGTTGGCCGCTACCGTGCAGTAGGAAGATCAAACTTTTACCCGGGGAGTGCCCCATGAGTCATATTCCGGATCCAAACGCCACCCGCAGACGAAAGGAGCTACTCATTCAAGTCGAAGCACCTGTTCGTCGTGATGCGTCTGCCGCGCGCCCGCGCTGGATTGATGTCAGCGGCGCCATGGCGCCGGCCGCGCCTGAGAGTTTTGAGCAGGCGGATATTCCCCTGGAATACATCGACGACCTGCTGTTGAAAACGGTGTACCTCGTGCCGCACTTCACCGCGGACTGGGTCGGCCAGCGCATTCGCCTGGCGCGTTCGGTGATCGCCAATCGACTCGAGCAGTTGATGATGGACCGCATGGTTGAAGTCATCGGCCAGGAGAGCCCGCTGACTTACCGCTGGGCCATCACCGACAAGGGGCGCCAGCGGGCCATGCACCTGCTGGAGATCTGCGCCTACACCGGGCCAGCCCCGGTCTCGGTCGATTCTTACGTCGCCATGATCGAGTGGCAGTGCGAGCATCTGCCCAACGTCACCAGCGCCGACGTGCAGCGGGTCACCCAGTCCCTGGTGCTGCCTCCATTGACGATGGAAATCATCGGGCTGGCTGCCATGTCCCGCCGCAGCCTCTTCCTGTACGGGCCGCCCGGCAACGGCAAGACCACCATCGGGCACCTGCTGCATCAAAGCCTGCGCGGTGAAATCTGGATTCCGCATGCCATTCTCGTCGGCAACGACGTCATTCGTGTCTTCGACCCGCAGGTTCACGAGGAGCAGCCGCTCGCTCTGAAACCGGCTGAGTTTTCACAGGTCGATCAGCGCTGGGTGCGGATCAAGCGGCCCTTCATCGCAGCGGCCGGTGAATTGCAGTTGCACGAGCTGGACCTGTCCTACTCCGCGGGGCTGCGCTTTTATGAAGCGCCGCTTTCCATGAAGGCCAACGGCGGCGTGTTCCTGCTCGATGACATCGGCTATCAGCGGGCCAATCCCTTCCAGTTGCTTAACCGCTGGGTGTTCCCGCTCGAGCACGGCGTGGACTTCCTCATGCTCAAGAACGGGCAGAAGGTGTACGTGCCGTTCCGCCAGATGCTGGTGATCTCCACCAACCTCGATCCCGACACCGTGATGGAGCCGGCCATCCTGCGCCGCATCGGGTATCGCCTCTACGTGGACAATCCCACCGCCGATGAGTACACCGAAATCTTCCACCGCACCGTGGCTGGTTACAGCCAGGAGATCGACGATCAACTGATCGAAAAGCTGATCGAGCGCCACCTGGAGGAAGATCGGCCGCTGCACGGCTGCGTCCCGCGCGACCTGGTTAACCGCGTGGCTGACATCTGCCGTTATCGCGGGGAACCGTTCCACATCAACGAAACGCTGCTGGACCTTGCCTGGCTCGGATACTACGGCGCGAACAACGGCAACGAGCAACTCAGTTGATCTTGAGCCCGTGAGATGTTTGCAGCGGGCCGCGGCATCGGGATCAGGACAGCCATAGCCTGCACGATTCATTGCACCACGAAGACACGAAGGACACGAAGGAAGGCAGCATGACCTGAATCTTCGTGTCCTTCGTGTCTTCGTGGTGAATCATACGGGCAATAAGCGAAAACCGCGTCTCACTCGCCCGGCAACGGCACGATATCTTCCTGCGGAATAGGTACGTCACCAGCTTCGAAATCCCTGGCCGCGGGCGACAGCGCCAGGTTGTACCACGGGCTGTCCTGCTTGTTCACCAGGTCATCCCAGGTCACCTGCTGGCCGGTGTAAGCGGCAATGCGGCCCATGAGCCCAGCCATGGTGGATTCGGCGACCTGTTGCGCTTCGTTGACTGTCGGGCCGTTGAGGATGGCCTTCTGCAGATCGACGTGTTCCTGCACGTACGGTTTGTCACCGCTGTCGATCTGCGGCAGTTCGATCTCCGCCTTGTCATAGCGGGCGATGCGGCGGTTGTCCCACACGCGACCTTCCGTGCCGACGAACTGGGCGTCCACCCGGTTCCAGCAGCCGCTGATCTGGCGGCTCATGGAGGCAATGGTGCAGCCTTCGCCGTAGTCAAACTCCACGCTGAACTGATCGTACATGTTGCCCGTGACACGGCGAGCCCGCGAGCCCATGCCCACGGCCGAGACCGGCGGGCGTCCCAGGAACCAGTTGGCCAGGTCGATCTGGTGTACGTGCTGTTCGACGATGTGGTCGCCGGACATTTCCAGGAAGCTGACCCAGTTGCGAACCAGGTAATCGTTGTTGGAGTCGTTTTCTTCGCGCGTCTTGTACCAGAGCCGCGACTGGCACCAGTAGATCTGTCCGCTGACGATGGTGCCGATGGCGCCTTGCTCGACAGCTTTGGCGAATTGCAGGTACTTGATCTCGTGCCGGCGTTGTGTGCCGGCAATGATGTTCAGACCCTTGGCTTTGGCTTCGTCGGCAATCGCCATGACCTGCCGGCAACCGACCGGATCGACCGCCACCGGCTTTTCCAGGAACACGTGCCGTCCCGCTGCCACTGCCGCCGCCAGGTGCACCGGGCGGAAGATCGGCGGCGTGGCCAGGATCACCACGTCCGCGTCCACCTGCATCAATTCCTGATATCCCAGCGGCCCGGTGAACCGCATCTCCGGCGGCACCTCAAACTTGTCGCCGGCTTCATTCGTGCGGTCCGCGAAGTAATCGCACACCGCCACCACCTTGGCTTGGATGCCCAGTTGCCCGGCCGCTTCGATCGCGTTGGCCATCGCCCCCTTGCCGCGCCCGCCGCATCCGACCGTTGCCAGCTTCAGCACGGTGCCGCCGCTCTGAGCATATGCGGTCGATCCCATCCAGCCCGGGATGACCGTCATAGCCGCAGCAGCAGCGGAGCTTTGAAGAAACGTCCTGCGCGACACGCCCCGGTTGTCTGCACGGTCTGGTGATGACTGGTTGCTCATGATGTGTCCCTTTATTCAGAGGTCCTCACGGGCGGGGCGTCGCAGACGAGGCGGAAGCCGACCCAGCGAGCGTTAACATACCACCATTGACTCTTGGGGTCATTGGGATAATCGCGGTTCCATTCTTCCTGGTCTTCAACGATGCGACCGACGACCAGATCGCCGGCGGGCGATTCGAAGTGTCCGCCCCGCACCACCTGCTGGTCGCCGGCGTCGGTCACCCACTCCGCCACGTTGCCCGCCATGTCACAGATGCCGAGTTGATTGGGCTCGCGCTGGCCGACTTTGGTCGTGGCCCAGTCGCCGATGCTGTCGTTCCAGGAGTTTTCCTCGTAGGTCGCCATGCGCTCGGCCTCGTCAGCGGACAGGGCTGCATGCGGATCGCCGCCCCCGGCCGCGTAGGCGTGTTCCCATTCCTGTTCAGTGGGCAGACGATAAGTATGCCCCGTCTGCTTGCTTAGCCATTGACAATAAAGATTGGCTGCCAGTTGCGACATGCCCAGGGCCGGACGTTGGTAAGTGCCGAAGTTGCGATCCACGGTACCGTAGGGGGCGCTGGGACGCAGCTTCAACGCACGCTCCTGCCCGACCTCCGCTTCATCCACCAGATCGTTGCCCATCACCCACGGCATGAACTCATCCCACGTCACCTCGCACTTGCCGATGTAGAACGGCCGCGCCCCGGTCGCACTGTCGCCCGGCACCCCCGGAACCAGCACCATCTCAAACTGCACCTGCGTCGATGGAATCGTCTCGATGAACATCGCCGGCCAATCCGCCACGTCAAGCTGCGGCTGTTGTGAAGGTTGCTCTGTCTGCCCCACTTCCGGGGGCACCTGCGGTGATTCACCGGCAAACGGCAGGTCAACCTGCAACTTGACCGCCACCATGTCCACGATGTCGCTATCTGTCAGCAGCCCGAACGCGCCTTCCTCTTTGAACAACACGTCGAACGCTTTACGATCCAGACTGAAGGCACTGTTGATATGGATCGCATCGGCTTCGTTCTGCACGGTGACGGGAAATGAAATGCGCTTGGTGATGCCGTTGAGTTGGAAGTCGCCCGCCACCTGGTACGCACCCGCCCCGCTGCTGTCATCCGGCGTGAAACTGCCCTCGAAAGCCGCCCACGGATGTTCCTGCGGCCGAAAGAAACCCATCGTCAGCAACGCGGTCGTCAGCATGTCGTGCTCGGACCACAAGCTGTCGATCCGCACTTTCGCCTGAATGGTCAACGGTTTGTGCGTGTCAGGATCGACACCCAGCGTGCCTTCAATCTCGCTGCCGAAGCGTTCGCTCCACCCGCCGCGAACCAGCAGCGTCTTACCTGCGACTATCTTTGCACAGGAAAAGTCCACCCTTGTGTTTTGCGCCGAAATACTTAATTGCATCGCGTCAGAATGTGCAGCCGCTGGTTGAGCTGTCCCATCGCTCTCGCTGATCTGCATGGATGTCAGGTCTTTGGCTTCATCGCGGGCATTGGGGATCAGCAGATACACCAATCCCACCAACGCAACCAACGCCACGATGACGATCGCCAGCTTTTTTTTCATGGAGTGCCGCCGCCGCGTGGTCGGGTACGAAAACATTGCCGCGGACAGGCACGGCCACTAACATGACGAACATGAATGATCGCACTTCGATCTTTCATTTTCTTGCCGCGATCCTGGGCTTTGTCGAAAAACGATCCAATGCGTTGGTGGGGTGGCCGTCTCGGCCGCCAGCGAACGGGTCGCCCGCTCCACCTTCAATTTTCCGACAAAGCCTAGTGCTTGCCGCTATCACCGTCAACGCTTATGCAGCCGATCCGCTCGTGCTGGTCGAGGTCACGCAGGTCCACATGGGCATGCCCGTGCATCTGCGGGTTTATGCCCCCGACGAGCAGACCGGCCGTGCCGCCTGTCGGGCTGCATTCGAGCGCATCGCCCAGTTGAATCAGATTCTCTCGGATTACGAACCCGATTCCGAACTCTCGCAACTGGTCCGTCAGGCCGGCAGCCACCCGGTGCCTGTCAGCGAAGACCTGTTCACGGTGCTCGCAGCCGCGCAACACCTGGCCGAACAATCCGACAGCCTGCTCGATCCCACTGCCGCCCCGCTCATCCGTCTCTGGCGCAAGGCCCGGGCCGAGCATCAACTGCCCGACCCCGATGCCCTGCGCACCGCCCAGCAACTCGTCGGCTTCCCACTGATGAAGCTCGACGAAACGCATCGCACCGTGCAACTGCTGCGACCAGGCATGTTGCTGGACCTCGGCGCCATCGCCAAGGGTTACGTCGGCGATCAGGCCCTGCTCGTGCTGCGCCAACATCACCTGACCCGCGCCATGTTCGAGGCCGGCGGCGACATGGTCTTCGCCGATCCGCCCCCCCCGCCCCCGGAAGTTGACTCCCCGACCCCGCAAGAAAACTCCGGCTGGCTCGTCCGCCCCGAATCCGACCAGCTCCCTGAACTCCGCCTTGCCAACTGCGCGGCCGCCATCTCCGGCGACAGCGTGCAATACACCATCATCAACCACCGCCGCTTCGGCCACATCATCGACCCACGCACCGCGCAGCCCACACAAACACACCGCACCTGTCTGGTCGTCGCCCCCACCGGACTCACCGCCGACCCGCTGGCCACGCTTGGCACTATCATGGTGCCGCAGGATTACCAGGCGCTGCTCGCCCGCAGTTACCCCCAGGTCCGGGTCTGGTTTGCGAATCAACCGGCAGAAGAAACAACTGCCCCATCCTCGGAGAACCCGTCATGATCGACCGCCGCAGTTTCCTGGCCGCCTCCCTGGCCTCCGCCGCGGGCCTGGCCCTCAGCGCCAACGCACAACAATCATCCGACTCGGAGAACGCCATGCCCCAGCCGCCGTTCAAGCTCAAATACGCCCCGCACTTCGGCATGTTCAAGAACCTCGCCGGTGATGACCTGATCGACCAACTGCACTTCGCTTACGAGATGGGCTTCCGGGGGTGGGAAGACAACGGCATGATGAAGCGGCCGATCGACGAACAGGAAAAGATCGCCACCGCCATGAACGAACTGGGTATGGAGATGGGCGTGTTCGTCGCCGACGCCGAATGGAAAGAGCCGATCTACGTCAAGGGCGGCCCCGACGCTTTCAAAACCCTCCAGGACCGCGCCCGCAAAGCCGTGGAAGTCGCCCAGCGGGTCAACGCCAAATGGTGCACCGTCGTGCCCGGGCCTTTCGTCAACAACCTCGAGTGGGACTACCAGACCGCCAACGTCATCGACTGCCTCCGCGCCATGTGCGAAATCTGCGAGCCGGCCGGCCTGACCATGGTGCTCGAACCGCTCAACCCCTGGACCAACCACCCCGGCATGTTCCTCAGCAAAATCCCCCAGGCCTACATGATCTGCGAGGCGGTCAACTCCCCCAGTTGCAAGATCCTCGACGACCTCTATCACCAGCAGGTCACCGAAGGCAACCTCATCCCCAACATCGACCTGGCCTGGAAACACATCCCCTACTTCCAGCTCGGCGACAACCCCGGCCGCAAGGAACCACTCACCGGCGAAATCAACTACCGCAACATCTTCGCCCACCTGCATAAGAAAAACTTCACCGGCATCGTCGGCATGGAGCACGGCCTCAGCCAGGATGGCAAGGAAGGCGAACAGAAACTGATCGACGCCTATCGCTGGTGCGATGACTTCGCGTAAGCGACTGCTGCAAACCCCCTCTCCCCTCGGGAGAGGGCCGGGGTGAGGGCCGATGATGGACCCGCGTTGAAATTGATAAACGACCTTCGCTAATCGGATTGCTGATGTCAGATTGCTGATTGCTGATGTCTAATCAGGGAGTTGGAAGTAGGCAGTTAGGACTTCCATACACGCGAGGTATTGTGCTTGACAAGATGCGGCTCGTCATTGGATGATATGAAAGCATAACTGTTTCCTAAATTCACTTAATAGGGGGACGCGCCCGTGGCACAACCTGGGACCGCAACGCTTAAATCAAACGCATTTGCCGCCTTAGAAACACTTGGCTACTCCATGCGCTGGGACCGATTAGTCGATTGTCGTAGTCGCAGTGTGCATAAGATGGCCAAAGATGGCAAAGAGACTTGGTTTCTCATCCAATGTCGTCACAACCAACCTGAAACCGACCGATACCTGGTAGGCATAATCGTCGACGCACTGAAACGGGTCGATTTTGTGGCACTATTCTTCGAAGGTGAAACTAGGCTGCCTATTATTCCTGCTGAATACCTTTTGAAGATTCTTCAACATCACAAGCAAGTAGGCGACGCGAGTTTTACTGGTAACCACAGCGAGCAGTGGCGCGTCGATATCCATTTATCCGATGAGCAGCTTTCGCCGCAAGGCTCATGTGGTCAACGATACAGCATTAGTTCGTACATTAATCGAGTGCCCCTTAAACTCAGTTGACCGGCAACACCTACATGCCTGACGGCGGATGTCTGGTTGCTGATCTCCGATGTAGAATCGAAACGCCGGTGGGAGCCTGTTCCGGATGTTCCGTGGTTTGCCGTAAACCGAACACATCTTCAAGGAATAGTCGCGACAACAACGATTGATGCCAATATGCAATAACTTATGGCATTTCTGCATCAGTGAGTAAAGGTAGACAACATGGAATACACCGTAAAGCATGGACTACTAGGGGCAAAGGTACTTTATGAGTGTGATCACTGTCATTCTGAACTCGAGTCCCCGCTGAAGGATGCTGACCAGGATGACAAATGTCCTTACTGTGGACATCGTTTCAAGGTTCCCGGCGGGGATGAATTGCGGCAACAGGAAGAAGCAGCGGAAGAGAAGAAACAAGAACCACAAGTCGACGCGGTAGCGCACCAAAGCATCCCATCGGAGACGCATGTAAAGGCTGTCACTGATGGTCAAACCTTATCGGCTGTAACAACGCAGTCGGCGCAGCGTTCGAATGGTGGCACAGAGAATGATGACCCATTTTCAGAGTCACCGATTGCTGTTATTCTCGTCGGACTGGGTTGTTTAGAAATAATTGCCGCAGCAATTGTTGGAAATGCAATTGGGGTGAATGGCAGTATTGCGCTCGGGTGGGCGATATTTTTTAGCGGCTTATTCAGTGCTCTTGTATTATTCGGTTTCGCTTCGATCATTTTGAACGTCAAGGAGGCAGCCAATCGACTTCGACGGATTGAGGGGATTCTTCAAAAAGAAATAAGAGGCCAAGATACCCGCCAAGCGAGTCAGGACGTGCGCGAGAATGATGCCGCAGCCGCGTTTCCGCCTTGGCGATCGTGAGTGTGTTGCGGCACAGTATAGACCCCGTTTTTCTACCCACTAGCGAATCAGATTGCTGCGAATATGCAGGGATGTAGTGAGTAGGCAGTAGGGAATGGGGAGCCGCAAGCCAACAACCAATAACCATCCCCCACATCAGCAATCAGCAATCAGCAATCAGACATCAGACATTCCTCACGCCGCTTCAAACCTCCGCGTCACATCCACCGCGCCCGGCGATTCCAGCATCCGGCTGACGTCGTATTTGCCACCACTCGATGATGCGGCCAGCAAGGTCGGCTCGGCGGCGACTTTCTCCAGCCAGCGGTCACGCACTCATGGCTGTCAGCGGTTAGCAGTTGGCCCTTAGCTCATGGCGGATAGCTTCCCATTAAGCGAACACCGCTCACGGAGATTCCAGCGAGGGTTTGCCCTCATTCACGGGTGAATTGTGGCGCGGAACTGGGTTTGATCCGCTCGGGGGCATATGATTGCACCTTGCCACATACTCCCCATCCCGTTTGCAAGCGCGTTTCCACCCTTAGCCGAGAGCGAGAGATCGGGCTTGTCCGCGCGACGATTCCCTACGCCAGGGAGCAACCGCTGCGGAGCTGGTGGCACCTGATCTCGACGACAGCGATCCTTGCAACGTTGCTGGGCGCTGCGGCATCGCCTTTGGCGTGGTGGGCGCGTCTGGCTGCGGCGCTGCTGGCGGGACTGCTGGTGACGCGGTTGTTTGTTATCTACCACGACTTTCAGCACAAGGCGATCCTGCGCGGCAGCCGACTCGCCAGGGGATACATGTGGTTGTTCGGGTTGCTAAGCCTGAACCCGGTCAGCGCGTGGAACCGGTCGCACGAGTATCACCACAAGCACACCGCCCAACTCAAGGGGGCCAGCCACGGCTCGTTCCCCGTGCTGACGACCACGTCGTATGCAGCGGCGACGTGGCGGCAGCGGTTGACTTACAGCATCCAGCGACATCCGCTGACACTGCTGGCTGGTTACGCCACGGTGTTCCTGTTCAGCATGTGTCTGCTGCCGCTGATCACCTCGCCCCGGCGGCATTATGATTGCGCGGCGGCGGTGCTGGTGCATGGCGGGCTGATCGCGCTGCTGGCGGTGTTTTCGCCGATGGCGATGTTGTTCGCGGTGATTCTGCCGATGGCGATTGCGGCGGCATTGGGGGCGTATCTGTTCTACGTGCAGCACAACTTCCCTGAGGTGGACCTGCGTGAGCGTTCGGAATGGGACTACGTGTTTGCGGCGCTGCATTCGTCGAGCTACCTCGACATCGGGCCGATGATGCACTGGTTGACCGGGAATATCGGGTATCACCACGTGCATCACCTCAACGCGCGCATCCCGTTTTACCGATTGCCGGAAGCGATGCGCCACATGAAAGCGTTACAGGCGCCGGCACGATCCACCCTGGAGATTGCGGAGATTTACCGTTGCCTGCGCCTGAAGCTGTGGTGCCCGGTGCGCCAGTGCATGGTGCGTGCGCGGGGTTAATGCGTTTGGGACACAGGACTTTATTCACCCTGGCGGCGGCTCTCATCCACCATGGCGGCGCGGACGGCAGCGCGGGCGGAGTCGATGTGGCCGACGGCGAGGATCGCCACGAAGTGGGGATTGTCGGCTGTGCCCGTGTGTTGCCAGGCGTAGCATCGGCGGGCGCGTTGATGACCTTGCAGCGAGAACACGTGGACATCGCCTTCCCAGATGACCCGGCCGCCGCGTTCTTCACAGATGTGCACGGATTCCAACAGCGTGGAGCCGCAGCCGTGGTGCTGTTGGATAAACGCTTGCAGTTGTTCGATGGGTGTCATGATGCGCGCTCCCGAGACGGCGCAAGAAAATGCCCGCCACTCCTGAGAGGGCGGGCAACCTGGTGTGTTATTGTATCTGTGGCTTAATAGCGACTGCCGCCGCCGCGTCCATAACCGCCTCGGCCACCGCCGCCACCGCCACCGGAGCGGGACTCGCGAGGTTTGGCTTCGTTGACGTTGAGGCTCCGGCCGTCGAACTCCTTACCGTTGAGCTCGGTGATGGCCTTGGCGGCGCCTTCATCGTCCATGGTGACAAACGCGAAGCCGCGCGGACGGCCGGTGTCGCGGTCTGTGACCACGGCCACTTCGTTGACGGTGCCGTAGTTGCTGAACAGCCCTTCAAGGGTGTCCTGCGTGGTAGTGAAACTGAGATTACCGACATAGATCTTCACAATGAAGCTCCTGAGAGAGAGGCGTACGTGTGGGCTGCCAGACAATGGAGCTTCGCGGGCGTCTCGAATTGAACCCGGTTTATACCGGGCATGACGAAGCATTGTACCCGTTCTAGGACGATTCTGCTTAAGTTTTGTCCAAATTCTGAAAAATACAGTTTAAAGGGGTGATTAGGGCTATAATAAAAGGCTCTTCACGGAGCGACCACACCTCGCCTGGCTCCGCCGCAGGATTCATATAAGAGGTCCGGTGACTTCGGTCGACCGGTGACTAAACGAGCCGTTGTGCTGTGGCACCGATCGGGTGCATCAACACGTCGGTGTTTGTGCTTTGCGCACAGGTCGCGGCAGTGTTGCCGGGACGGCTGCGCTCCTCGCGGTGAACAAGGGTTCGCCGGCAACAGAAAGTGAACCCATATGATGCTGTATCTGATGATCTTCATGGTGATCGCATTGGTGGCCGTGCTGCCGATCTGGCCGTACAACAAAAAATGGGACACGCTGCCCGCCATGGGAATCGGCCTCGTCGTGCTCGGCTTGGGGATCATGTGGTACATGGGCAAGCTATAGGCCCAGGGATCAATCAGAGAGGGGTGCATTGCTGGCTACGCGGCCATTGGTTGACATGGCTTTTGCATCTGCCCATCAACCAAGGCTGAATCCATTTCGAATGTCGAATCTGGAGGCTCCTACTGCATCTAGGCTTTTAGCTCACCGCTCATCGCTCATGGCTACATTTTGCCTTGACTGGCCGGGAATCGGAACTAATAATATATATGGCGATATCTTGGGGCTTTCGGCGTGGTGAGCGTCGATTCAGCACCTTGTCTGGACGATGGATTTGTCAGGTCTGTCAGGAGTCTGGAAAGCTTATAAACAACGAAGCTCGCGGATCGCTTTCGGGGTCTGCCGGGGACAGCCGGGAACATTCCAGGGGCGGCCGGGGATGTTCCGGGGGCGTGGGAGTTACTCCGGGATGTGTGGATGTGCGACATTTCAAACCCTCTCTGGAGCAGCATCATGAAGCGTTCACCGGCCAGGAAGCCACAACGGACCCGCACCCGGAAGTTGCCAGGTTTTACGCTGATCGAACTGCTGGTGGTCATCAGCATCATCGCGTTGCTGATCGCCATTCTGCTGCCGGCCCTGAGCAAGGCCCGAGAGGTGGCGAAGCTCTCGATCTGCCTGTCCAACCTGCGTCAGGTGGGTATCGCCATTCTGGCTTATGAGAGCGATGAGGGGCGTGTGCCGGCTCAAGCCACGGAACTGGCAGGTTCGGATTCGTGGTTGCACCGGCTTAGCAATATTGAGACTAACCCGACGAAAACTTCCGACGTGCGCCCGCTTTACGTTCATTACATCACCAGCGCCAATTATCGGACTTGCCCCTTCCCGGAACCGGTGGACCGTAGCCTAGCCGCCATACCCAAGGACACCAAACGCGTCTATGGCGATTTCAACCTGCTGGGAGGCTACTACTACGATATTGATGCTTCACATGTTGAACACAAAGACAAGAAATGGGTCCGTACCCAAGACCAATGGATATACGAAGGCTACACTGTCGATAGCCTGGCAGGCGATCGACTCACCAGAGCCAGCAGCGACTACCGTGTCAACCATACCGGTGGTTACTCAGGATTTCTCATTGCGGCCACCCCCACCAGTGCAGGCAAAGGGTTTGTCGAATCGTACTACCAAGGACTTTTTACTATATTCACCGAAGACATCCGTTTCCGACTGGACGGCGATTTCCTCAAAAAAGATGGCTCCGTGGCCAACTACCAAGGCAGCGACGACCGTCTGCTGGACATGGAGACCAGGGGTGGCTTCTTCAATCTGATCCCCGTGCGCAAGTGATCAGGCGGCAGCCGTCCGCCTGTTGATTCAATCCTCCGGCTTGCTCCGCTCCAGCACTTGGGCGAGGGTGCGGTTGGCGCTGGCCTGTGTCTCGGCGGCGTTCAGTTCCGCAAGCAGCGCCCAGCCGGGGTTGTCGGCTGAGCCTTGATGATCCAGATGTGACAGCGAGCGCGAGAGTTTGAGCAGGTCGGCCACGGCGATGTGCTCGGCGGGACGGGCCAGGGTGTAGCCGCCGCCGCTGAGTTGGTGGATGAGCCCCTCGCGTTCCAATCGCTGACAGAAGTTGGCTACCAGCGAACCGGACAGTTGCAGTTGCCGGGCCAGATCGTCGCTGGTCATGGCCTTGCCGCGCTGGAAGCTTTCGCCCAGGGCGGTCATCATCGGCAGCAGATAGCGCGAATCGGAGATCAGGTCGCGCTCATCGGTCCGCTTCTGCTGGTGCAGCCGTCGGCCGGGCATGGTCTGCAAGACGTGCGTCAACTCCAATCCGAACAGCACGAACAGCCAGGTCAGGTACACCCAGAACAGGAACAACGGCAGCAAACCCAGCGAGCCGTAGATCACCGAGCTTTTGACCACGTGCGTGATGTAGAACTTGAAGCCGACTTTGCCCAGTTCCCACAGCACGGCGGCGACGAACGCCCCGATCATGGCCGGTCGCAGATTCACCTGCGTGTTGGGCATCAGCACATACAGCAGCATCAGCAGCAGCCAGCTTGCGCCGAGTGCGGCGAACGAGCCGAGGGTCTGGAACAGGGCCCCGACGTAAGGCAGTTCCGACGCCACGCCGTACAGACGCCCGGTCAGGTACATGCTGGCCATCAACAGCACGGGGCCAAGCGTGAGCACGCCCCAATAGAGAAGGATGCGCAGATGCCACGGCCGCCCTACGCGACAGTCGAACACCAGGTTGAAGCATTGCTCGACCGTGATGATCAAGGCCAGCGCCGACCAGACCAGCACGCCCAGGCCGATGATGCCGATGCCCGCGATGTTGAGGTTGTAGCCCTGCTCCACGAAACCTGTAATTGTTTCCGTGAGTGAGGGCATGGATTCGGGCTGCGCTTTGGATGCTGTTGCTTCGGCTGCTGCGGGGGTCGTAGTTGGTGTTGCTGTTGCGGATTCAGGGCTGGGGACGGCAGGCGCCTGCTGCGGCGACTGCGTTGTGGTCGGCTCACCTTCCTGCAGCACCGGCTTTGACTGCTCGGGCTGAAGAGCAATCACATCCAGGGCCATCGTCGTGTAGATCTTTTCTTCCAGAAAAGTCTTGGCTTCATCAAAGCTCACGAATGCTCGAAACACCAGCAACGCCAGGATCAGCGTGGGCACCAGGCTGAAGATCGTGCGATAGGTCAGGGCGGCCGCCATCTGCGGGGCGCGGTCGCGACGAAGTTGTTCCACGCAATAGCGGGCCAGCTCCAGGCTGTAGCGCACCGTGCGCTGCACGCGGGTCAACTCACCGGCCGGCTCGCTGAGCAGGCGGCTGATCTTGCTCGAGATGGCTTGAGTCAGTTTCGTCATCAGGCAGGATCATACCCGCTGCCGCCGAAGGGATGACAGCGGCCAAGTCGTTTGACGCCCCGCCACGAGCCGCGGATCGGGCCGTACTTGCGGATGGCGTCGATCATGTACTGGCTGCACGTCGGCTGAAAGCGGCAGCGGCCCACCAGCAGCATCCCCAAGGTGTATCGGTAAAGGTAAACCAGCGCGATCAGCAGGCGCGAGAGCATGGGAACATGATAAGCCGAACACACCGGACTCACAGAGTCCGGCTCGGATGACGCCAACGGACAGAGCCGGACTCTGTGAGTCCGGTGCGTCTACTTTGCGACCACCAGTTTTTCACCGAGCCGCGACCGCCATTCCGCGCCGATGCCGCCATCGGTCAGGATGGCGTCGATGGCATCCAGGCCGCAGACGCGCACCAGCGAGCGACGGCCGAACTTGCTCGAATCCATCAGCAGCACCTTGTGGGCCGCCTGCTCGATCATCACCCGCTCGACCCGCGCCAATTCCAGGTTGATGTTGTAGCCCGCTTCCTCGTCGATCCCGGCCAGACTGATGAAGCACAGGTCGGCAAACAGGTCGCCCGCACACTGCCGCGCCAGCGGGCCCACCATGACGCCGGTGCGTGGATAGAGCGTGCCGCCGATCAGCGTCAGCTCCACCTGGTCGTCGTCGGCAAAGTGCTGGGCCACGGCCAGCGAACTGGTGACCACCTGGATCGGGCGTGTGGTGATCTGCCGTGCGGCGAAGATGACGGTCGAGCCGCCGTCCAGCAACACCGTCATGCGCGGCTGCACCAAGGCCGCGGCGCAACTGCCGATGATCTGCTTCTGCTCGACCTGCTCGGTCATGCGCTGAGCCAGCGCTCCACCCCCGCCCCCGGAAGAAGGAGCAAGCTCAGCCAAGCCGTTGCCTTCGTAAACCACGCCGCCGTGCGTGCGCCGCACCAGCTTACGTTCTTCGAGTGTATCGACGTCGCGGCGAATGGTCGAGACGCTGACGTCGAACATCCGGGCCAGTTCATCGAGACCAGCCGAACCGCGCTGCTTGAGCACATTGAGCAACTGGTTGTGTCGTTCGACGATCAACATCGAATCACGTCCCGTTCATCGGCCCTCACCCCAGCCCTCTCCCGTGGGGAGAGGGAGTCAATTTGAGGCAGCCATGATCTGATCGGTGATGGTCTGGACCATCTTTTCAAAGTCGTCATCATCGTGTCCACTGGTGCTGCTGACCAGCCCGCCGGGGCCGTCGCAACGAGCGGACATGGGCGTGATGCCGAAGCTCGCCAGGAACACGCGGTTGTCCTGCCCCACGCAGCCGTCGGCCGCGCAACTGAGCCGGTCATCGGGGAAACCGAACGCCTGCTTGAGTTGCAGCAGCTCGACCATCTGGTCGTTCTTGAGCACGTTCACCTTGCCCAGTTGGCGGGCGAGGATGAGCTGCTTGGCGTAGTTGTCGAGGATTTCCAGGCGGTAGTAGGCTTCGGTCAGGTCTTTGCCCAGGCTGACCGAGCCGTGGTTGGCCATCAGAATCGTGTTGGTCTGCTCGGTGATCTTGCCCAGGAAACTGTTGGGCAAGTCCGGGCCACCGGGTGTGGCGTAAGGCGCAAACACGGTGCGGCCGAGGAACACCTCCGCTTCCGGATGAATGCCTTCCGGCAGCGGCATGCCCGCCAGACAGAACGCCACCGCGTGCGGCGGATGCGAGTGGATCACCGCTTTTGTGTTCGGAAGCTGCTTGTAGATCGCCAGATGTACGAGCACTTCACTGGTGCGCTTGCGCCCGGCGGGATTGGCTTCGACCTGCTTGCCGTCCATATCGACCACGCAGATGTCTTCGGGCTTGAGGAAACCCTTGGACACGCCGGTCGGAGTGCATAGCACGCGATCGTCGCTGATGCGCACGGAGTGATTGCCTTCGTTGCCGGCACAGAAGCCGCGCTGCCAGATGTTGCTGCCGATTTCGCACATCTGTTTCTTCAGTTGCCAGATCGGTGTGTGGGTCATGACGGAACCTCCACCTCGATTTGATCAAGAATCGCCGCACAATAGCCATCGATCGGCACGCGCTGCGGATAAAACGGCATGGTTGCCTCGCGTCCTTCACTGACCGCGATCAGTTGGCCGACAGCCGCACCCAGTTGATCGAGCACCACCAGCGACTGCGAGTCCGCCTTGGCCCGATGGGCGCCCTGGTCGTGGCCCAGCAGGGCAGTCACATCCAGCGCTTCGACAACCAGCAGACTCGCTGCCGGCAGTTCCGCCAGCTTGCGCCCGAGCGTCACCTGACCTGTCACACGTCCGATGCGCATCAGACCACCCCTTCCGTCGTCGCCAGCAGCGAACGCATCTCGGCCGGCACACCCGGCGCGATTGCCAGCATCAGGTCCACCCGGCGGGCCATCTGTGCGTAATCGTTAAACGGAAACTCCAGCACCAGCAGATTCGCGCCGACCTCGGCAATCCCTTCGCTGACAGCGTCATCGCAATGCCCCAGGATCGCCCGCAGCGCCCGGCGACGATTGGCCAGACACATCGCCCGCGCCGCTTTGGTGACGAACATCAAACCACCGGCCGCTCGCCCCTCAGCTACCGCGGCGTCGATGTCGCGCACCGCTCGGGCGATCATGCGTCCCTGCCGCGGCGCAATGCACGGAAGCAGGCGCGATCGCCGCTCCTCCACCACCCGCTGCACCGCCTGGCAACTGCCGCAGGTCCACCACATCCAGGGCAACCCGCCCACGATCTGGCCGATGTCCGTTGAATCTTCCGACACGCCCTCCCGCCGCACGCGCTTGGCGAACTTGCGCACCAGATCCTGAGCCAGCGGCGTCAGTTTCGCGTCAGCAGCCAGCGTCACCGATCCGCCCTTGGCAGCGTTCAGCGCATCTTCCAACTGGTTGGCGGTGACGAATCCGCTGAGGTTCGGCTTGGCGCGGCGGCCATCCGAGCCGGACTCTGCGAGGCCGGATGAAGTCGAGCAGGACGACGGCGCAGCCTGACACATACCCATCCGTGATTCGGGGGAACCCGGCTTGACCGAGCCGGACTCTGTGAGTCCGGTCATCGCCCGCATCACCTCGTCGGCGATTCGCTGCACGAGTTGGGGATCAATCTGGCTCATGCAATTTCCGCGTGGTCCACGATGCCCAGCGTCCACCATCGGGCCGGGCTGTTGTCGTCGTTGAGCAGTTGCCGCAATCCAAGGCCATCACTGGTGATCAGCACCAGGTCGCCGTGGCCGGCGCCGAGTCGATCGACCACCAGCAGGGGATCGCCTTCGAGCTTGCGATCCACACTGACCGTCTGTGCGATCAGCAGCTTGGCGCCGCTGAGCGAGCGGTGCTTCACGGTGCTGGTGGCGCGGCCGATGATGCGTGCAAGCTGCATAAAAATCGCGTTCCTGTCTTACTCCCTCTCCCCCTGGGAGAGAGCCGGGGTGAGGGCCGACAATCTGTGGCCCTCGATCAACTCCACTACACCATGCGCAGCGCCCCGCTGATGCTCATGCGGCGGAAGCGCGTAAAGGTCAAGGGGTTGGTAATGCCTTCACCGCTGGGCGTGGCGATCGAGTAACTGGGATAGCCTTCGCCCTCGATGCCCAGGCCCGCGGTGCAGGGGCCGTTGACGACAAAGATCGTGGTGTTCATCGCTTGCCCCATGCGGGTGATGTTCTTGAAGTTGTTGGAGTGGATCAGGGCGGTGTGTTGGAAGCCGTGCTCGTACTTCAGCGCCATCGCCAGGGCCTGATCGAAATCGCGGCAGCGCACGAAGGGCATGAACGGCATCATCTGCTCGGCCGTGACAAATGGATGCTCGGCCGGCGTTTCACCGAAAAGCAACTCGACTTTGTCGTCGATGCTCATCCCCACCGCCTTGGCCAGCACGCTGGGATTCTTGCCCACGAAATCCTTCTGAGCCACCCAGTGTTCGCCGTGTTTGGTCAGCGCCTGCTCGGTCAGCCGCGCGATCTGCCCGGCATCCAGCCGCACCGCGCCGGCCCGCTTCATCGCATCCATCATGCGGTCGAACACCGACTCGACGACGAACACTTCCTTTTCGCCGATGCACAGCAGGTTGTTGTCGAAGCCGCCGCCGAAAATGATGGAGTATGCCGCCCGATCCAGGTCGGCCGTCTCATCGACGACCACCGGCGGATTGCCCGGTCCGGCCACAATCGCCCGTTTGGGTTGCTTGGCGGCCGCCCGCGCCACAGCCGGGCCGCCGGTCGCCACCAGCAGCGGAATGTCGGGATGCTGAAAAACCGCTTCAGCCGTGCGCAGCGTCGGCGGATGAATCACGCACATCAGCGGGTCGATGCCGAACTTGTCCTTGATGGCCCGGTTGTACGCTTCGACCGCGGTGGCCAGGCAGTTGGCGCCGGAAGGATGGGCGTTGATGACCATGGCGTTGCCGGCCGCGATCATGTTGATGGCGTTGGCGCTGACCGTGGGCACGGAGTGAGTCACCGGTGTGATGACGCCGATCACGCCCCACGGCGCACCTTCATCCAACCCGATGCCGGCACTGCCGCTGTGAGCCGTCGTGCGCAGGAACTCCACGCCGGGCACCTTCTCCAGCAACTCCAGCTTGGCAGCCTTGTGCTCGAGTCGGCCGACTTTCGTCTCGGCATATTCCATGCGGCCCCAGGCGTCGGCGTTCTGCTTGGCCATCTGCTTGATGAGCTTGCAGATGCCGTCGCGCACGTTCAGGTCTTTGGCCGCCAGTTGTTTCTGCGAGCGCGTCGCGGCCGCGACCGCCGAGTCGGCATCCGGGAATAAGCCCGAACCGTCCGATAGCTTCGCCTGCGGCGGTTGCGATGACGATTGATTCATCGCCAGCCGGCGAAGCACCTCTTGCACCACGTTGTCAACCAACAGTTGCTGATTCATGACTTGCCGTCATAGATTTTCTTGGAACCGACGACCGCTTCATCGACGATGCCGATGATCACCGCGTCGGTGGGAATCTTGTTGCAGCCCTCAGCCATGCGGGCGCTGGAGCCCTGTGTCACCAGCACCAACTGATCGATGCCTGCGCCGATCATGTCCATGGCCACGATGGCCCGTCCGGTGACGCCGAACCGTCCGCCCCCGGAATTTCCATTTTCCGGCGTCGCAGCGAGTTTGTCATGCTCGTAGTCAACCTTCAGCGGCTCGACGATCAGCAGCTTACTGCCGCCGACCGACTTGTCCTTCACGGTGGCCACCACGTGGCCTTTGACTCTGGCGAGGAACATGTTGAAGCTCCTTTCACCTGGCATATAGCCCCAGCCTTGGCTGGGGATGCGCCTGGAACCCCGGCCAAGGCCGGGGCTATGTGCTACAGCTTCGCCACGTCCTCGTGCGGGCGGGCGATGACGTTGACCGAGACGACTTCGCCCACGCGGCGGGCCGCCTCGGCGCCGGCGTCGATGGCTGCCTTGACCGCCGCGACGTCGCCGGTGACGGTGATCGCCACAAAGCCGCTGCCGACTTTGTCCTGGCGCACGAAGGTGACGTTGGCCGCCTTCAACGCTGCGTCCAGCGCTTCGACCGAGGCGATGATGCCTTTGGTCTCGATGGTTCCGATGGATTGCTGTGCCATGTGCGTAACTCCGTAAATGGATGGCTGATTCAGTTGTTGGTAATCACCTCAAATGTCTGGCGGGCGACGACCAACTCCTCGTCGGTCGGCAGCACCCAGACGTTCACGTTGCTATCTGACCCGCTGATGCACGATTCCCCATTGCCGGGGGCCGATTCGTTTTTCTTCTGATCCAGTTGCAAGCCCAGGAAATCCAGGTCCGCCAGCACCGCCTGACGCAGTTGCCAGTCGTGCTGACCGATGCCGCCGGTGAAGGTGATGGCATCGACGCCTCCCAGCACCACAAGGTAGGCCCCCAGGTAGTGGCGAATCGCCTCGATGAAAGCGTCGATGGCCAACTGGGCGTGGGCGTTGCCCTGCGCAGCCGCCTGCTTCACCAGTCGCATGTCGGGGCTCACGCCGCTGAGGCCGGCCAGTCCCCCACCGCTGGCGAGCTTCCTGAATATGTCCTGCTGGCTGAGCCCGTGCTTCTGCAGCATGAGCATGGCGAAGGCATCGAAGTCGCCCACGCGGCTGGCGTGAAACAGACCCGACTGGGCCGTGGTGCCGAAAGAGTTGGCGCAGCTTTTTCCGTCGCGGATGGCGCAGACGGAGCTGGAGCCGCCCAGGTGCAGGTTGATGATGCGGCCCGAATCGGGATCGATCTGCTTCATGCGGCGGGCGATGTAGGTGTTGGACGCGCCGTGGAAGCCATAACGGCGCACACCCATGTCGATCCACTCGTACGGCGTGCCATAGACCTGTCGTGCCAGGGGAATGCTCTGGTGAAAAGCCGTCTCAAACGCCGCAACCTGCGGAACCCCCGGAAGTTTCTCATGGAAAGATCGCATGGCCGCGATGTAGGGCGGATTATGCGCGGGAGCCAGATCTGCAAAACGTTCCATCACGGCAATCACTTCGTCGTCCACGCGCACCGCCCCGCTGATCGGGCCGCCGTGCACGGCCTTGAAGCCGATGGCTTCCAGACGACTCGCCTGCTCGACGCCAAGCTTGCCAAGCTGCTCCAGGTGCAGGTCGATGGCCTGACCGTGGTCCGCAAGATCGCGCTTGCCGGAGCCTTCGCCCTGCGGCGCGGTGATGGACCAGCGGCTGTCGCCCAAGCCGATGCGATCAGCGTCACCGCGGGCCAGCACCTGCTGGCTTTGAGCGTCGAGGTCGAACAGCTTGTATTTGAAGCTGGTCGAGCCGAGGTTGGCCACGAGCACGATCATGGGATTCCATATCAGAGCCGGGAACTGTGTTCCCGGCCCCCGGAAAACCGGACTCACAGAGTCCGGCTCGTTACGCACCGAACGAGGCCAACAGCGCGTCGTGCGGCCGGGGAATCACGTGAGCCGCGACCAGTTCGCCCACGCGCCCGCCGGCCTCAGCGCCTGCGTCAATCGCCGCTTTGACCGAACCGACATCTCCCTGCACGATCACGGTGACGTAGCCGCCGCCGATCGCGATGCTCTTGACGAGCTTGACGTCCGCGGCCTTGAGCATGGCGTCGGTGGCCTGCATCAGGCCGGTCTCGCCGCGGGTTTCCAGAATGCCTAGTGAAGCCATGTGACAGACTCCTATCAGTCAGGTGCTTGATGAAAAATGAAAGGCGTGGGAATTACTTCTTCCGGGGGGACTTGGGCATGACGTTGGTCAGTTCATCGTGCGGCCGGGGGATGACGTGCACGGCCGCCAGACTGCCGACGCGACCGGCAGCCGCAGCGCCTGCGTCGATGGCTGCTTTGACCGCAGCCACGTCGCCGCTGATGAAGCTGGTGACCAGCCCCGCGCCGCATTTGTCCCAGCCGATCATCGTGACGTTGGCGGCCTTGAGCATCGCGTCGCTGGCCTCCATCAGGGCGGTCAGGCCCTTGGTTTCCACCATGCCGAGTGCTGCTTGTGCCATTGATGTATCTCCGTAAAACAGTGTGTCTCGATCAGATTCGCCACGAAGGCACGAAGGAAAGCCGAGTTGAATGGTTTGACATCTTCGTGTCCTTCGTGCCTTCGTGGCTCATTGTTGTTAAATCTTCAACAGCTCCATACGTGTGGCCGTGTCCAGGTGGCAGGCGTTGCCTTCGTCGGTGTCGATGTGCACTTCCAGTCGCACCTTGGGATGCTGGCGCACTTTGACGCGGTCGAAGACCAGGCCGCAGGGCCCTTCGATCTTCAGCTTCATGTAGTCACCGTCCTTGACGCCGAAGTGCTTCAGGTCGGCCGGGCTCATGTGCACGTGCCGCTCAGCGCGAATGACGCCCTGCCGCAAGGTCAGCGCACCGTGCGGACCGACCAGCACGCAGCCGGGCGTGTCACGATGATCGCCGCTGATGCGCAGCGGCAGGTCTAGGCCGAGGAAGACGCCATCGGTGTAGCTGAGTTCAACCTGCGTGTAGTTGCGGGTGGGGCCGAGGATTCGCACGTTGGGTGTCATGCGATTGCGCGGGCTGCCGGGGATGATGATGTTGACGGTCTGCTCGCTGGCGAACTCGCCTTCCTGATAAAGGTCCTTGAGCTTGGTCAACTTTGATCCGGGGCCGAAGAGCACTTCCAGATCGGCCTGCGTGACGTGGGCATGGCGGGCGGAAACATTGACCACCAGGGGGTTCGGCCCGTCGTGTGGCCGGCTGTCACGGTAACTGGGCAAAGGGCCGGCCCAGTGGTCGCGCAGAACCTGCCGGACGATCTGCTCGACCTGGCTTCGCTCAAGTCCTTTCAGAGACTTAAGTTGCGGAAGATCGGCGAGGGTGGCGGCTGTCACATCGAAACCCTTGGCGTGGAGAACGGTTAAAATCTACCATAATCTACCAAATTATTCCATTACTTGCAATTCTTAAGACAAAATATATCACAATCTCCCATCTGCGACGCCGGCATGATCTTCCATAAACCCCGGCCGCCTGAACCTTCTGCTCAGGCTCGCTATCCTCTTTTCAAAGGCGTTCGCCCCGCGTCCCCTCTCGACGAAAGGATCAACATGGTGCAAGCCATTCTCGCTCTGGATCAGGGAACCACCAGCTCTCGGGCCATCCTTTTCGATCACGGCGGCAACATCCTGGCCGTCGCCCAGCAGGAGTTCGAACAGATTTATCCCCAGGCAGGCTGGGTCGAGCACAACGCGGAGGAAATCTGGACCACGCAATTGACCGTCGCCAAACAGGCGATGGCAAAAGCCAAGATCAGCGCCGCCGACATTGCCGCCATCGGCATCACCAATCAGCGCGAGACCACTGTCGTCTGGGATCGCAAGACTTCCAAGCCCATCGCCAACGCCATCGTCTGGCAGGACCGCCGCACCAGCGCTTTCTGCGATCAGTTGCGCAAAGCAGGCCAGGACAAACTCATCCAACAAAAGACCGGCCTGGTGGTCGATGCTTACTTCTCCGGCTCCAAAATCCGCTGGCTGCTGGACAACGTCCCCGGGGCACGACAACGCGCTGAAAAAGGGGAACTGGCCTTCGGCACCATCGACACCTGGCTGATCTGGAAGATGACCGGCGGCAAGACGCACGTTACCGACATCACCAACGCCTCGCGCACCTTGCTGATGGACATCGCCACCGGCGACTGGGACGAACAGATGCTCGAGCTGATCGGCGTGCCGCGCAGCGTGCTGCCGCAGATTCACGCCAGCAGTGGACAGATCGCCGCGACAACTTCCGACCTGTTGGGCAAAGCCATTCCCATCGCGGGCATTGCCGGCGACCAGCAAGCGGCTCTCTTCGGCCAGGCCTGTTTCCAACCCGGCATGGCCAAGAACACCTACGGCACCGGCTGCTTCATGCTCATGAACATCGGCGACAAGCCCACCGCGTCCAAAAACAAGCTGCTGACCACCGCCGGTTGGCAGGTCAACTCGAAAACCACCTACGCACTGGAAGGCAGCGTCTTCATTGCCGGCGCTGTGGTGCAGTGGTTGCGTGACGGTTTGAAAATCATCAAATCCGCCCCGGAAATCGAGCAACTGGCCGCCAGTGTGCCCGACAACGGCGGCGTCTATCTCGTGCCCGCTTTCGCCGGCCTGGGCGCTCCGCACTGGGATCAGTACGCCCGCGGCATTATCACCGGCCTGACCCGCGGTGCTACCGCCGCCCACCTGGCCCGAGCCGCCCTCGAGGGCATCGCTTACCAGGTCGCCGACGTGCTGGACGCCATGCAGCAGGACGCTCACGTCAAGATCAAGGAGCTGCGCGTCGATGGCGGTGCGGCGGCCAACAACCTGCTGATGCAGTTCCAGGCGGACATGCTGGGCGTGCCCACGGTGCGCCCGAAAATCACCGAGACCACCGCATTGGGCGCTGCATACCTGGCGGGTCTGGCGGTCGGGTTCTGGAAAAACCTCGACGAAATCGCCCATCACTGGCTGGTCGAGCGCCGCTTCGAGCCGCGAATGCCTGCCGATGAAGTGGCTCAGCATCGTTCCCGCTGGAGCGAAGCGTTGCGCCGGGCTGCCGAGTGGGAGCCACGCACTTCCAGCTAATGTCATCTCAACGTATCCTGTTTCGAGCTTCTGCCTATTTTCGAAAGGTCGCTTATGCACTATTTTCTCGCGGAATTGATCGGCACGGCCATTCTGGTCATCTTCGGTGATGGCGTGGTCGCCAACGTGGTGCTCAACAAGACCAAGGGCCAGGGTGGTGGCTGGATCGTCATCACCTTCGGATGGGCCATGGGCGTGTTCGTGGCGGTGTTCTGCGTCGCGGCTTACAGCGGCGCTCACATCAACCCGGCGGTCACCGTCGCCATGCTGGCGGCGGGCAAAATCAGCGTCGCCACGGCCGGCGGATACATCGCAGCCCAGATGCTCGGCGGCATCCTCGGTGGCATGTTGGTCTTTTTCCACTACCGAGATCACTTTGCCGCCAGCGACAATGCCGACCTCAAGCTGGCCGTCTTCTGCACCGGCCCGGCCATCCGCAACATTCCCAACAATTTCTTCTGCGAGGTCCTGGGCACCTTCATGCTGGTTTTTCCCATCTTCTGCATGGGAACCACCGGCAACACCCCCACCGTCGGCCTGGGCAGCCTCGGAGCCCTGCCAGTCGGCCTGCTGGTCTTGGCCATCGGCCTGTCGCTGGGCGGGACCACCGGCTATGCCATCAACCCAGCCCGTGACCTGGGCCCGCGCATCGCTCACGCCATCCTGCCCATCCCCGGCAAGCGCGACAGCGACTGGGGGTATGCCTGGGTCCCGGTCATCGGCCCGCTGCTGGGCGGACTGGCCGCGACCGCCGCCGCCGTGGCCCTGCACATTTGAGTTTTCCATGGCGCGGAGACGGCCGGCCAGCCGGCCTCGGCCGTGAACGCGAGTCACGGTGCCTTGGCCTGGGGGGCTGCTTGACGGTCCTGACGGACCCCGATAAATTGCGTAAGTTCCTTTAGTAGAAATAACTGGAGCTGTGGACATGACGATCCGATCGCACGCTGTCGGGATGGTGGCGCTGCTGTTGAGTGTGCTGGTGGCGCTACCGCTGTCAGCCCAGGACCAAGACGCGGCCGGCCTCTGGGCGGACTTCAATCACTACGTGCTGGTGGCCCGTCCGGACCTGGCCAAAGCCGCCGGCGAAGCGCTGTTACAGAAGGCCGATGAACAGCAATTGCTGGACGTGGTCGAAGCCAGCGATTATGCGAACTATGATCGCACGCTGCAGCGCGCCGCCAAGACCGAAGGCCTCGGTGACATCGCCAGTCAACTGGACGCCAGGATTCAGGCCGCCCGCATCGCACGCAGCCGCGAATCACAGCGCATCGGCGACGACATCAGCAAACTGGCCAACGGTCAGCGCCCTTATCTGAACGCCGTTGAGCGACTGAAGTCAGCCGGGCAATACGCTGCGCCGCAGTTGCTGGCCGTGTTGCACGACGGCGGACAGACCTCTCTGCATCCCTACGTGCTGCAGGCGATGGTCGCCGTCGGCCGCCCACTGGTGGCGCCGCTCTCTGAAGCGTTGCCCCAGCTTGATCCGGTCAATCAGGGCCGCATCGCCCAGGTGCTCGCTGAGATCGGCTACCCCCATCCGCTGCCCTACCTCAAGCAGATCATCGACGATTCAGCCACCGATGCCAATGCCCGCGTGCTGGCTCGCAAGGCTTACGAGCAGTTGCTCGAGCGCACCGAGCTACCCAGCGATCTGAACGCCGCCATGCTCTACCTGCTGCTGGGCGAAAGCCAATACAAGCATCAGACCAGCGGCCAGGAAATTCCCGGCTACGACGCGGCCGAGGGCAAGGGCATCGTCTGGCATTACGACGCCCAGGTGGGCCTGGTGGCTGTGCCGGTGCCCGGGTCGGTCTTCGGTGACGTGCTGGCCATGCGGGCTGCCACGGCTGCCCTCGCCCTGGATCCATCACTGGACAAGGCCCTGAGCCTGTACCTGATGGCCAACCTTCGCCGGCAGAACAATCTGCCCCAGGGCGTAACCGATCCCAGCTACGCCCCCGACCGTCAGGACCCGATGTTCTATGCTCTGCTGGCCGGCCCGGCCCGTCTGCAGGACGTGCTGGCCCGCGCTCTGAGCGATCGTGATCCGGTGCTGGCCATTGACGCCATTGATGCCCTCTCCGAGACCGCCGGCGTCAAGGACCAGGTCGGCGGCGACGGCGACAAACCGCTGGTCAGCGCGCTGTCGTTCCCCGATCCAATGGTTCGCTTCCGTGCCGCCGCCGCATTGACCAGCGCACGACCAGCGGATGTGTTCCCCGGCTCGTACCGCGTGGTGCCCGTGCTGGCGGAGGCCCTGCGCCCCAGCGACACCAAGGTCGCCCTGGTGCTGTCCGACAAACAGGAACTACTCAACAGTCTGGTGGCCTCGGCAGGCGAACTGGGCTACACCGTGCTCAGCGGCACGACTCTGGCCGGTGTGCAGGATCAGGTCGCCACCGCCGCCGCCGTCGATGTCATCATCACCGGCGGCAGCCTCGCTTCGATTCAGACTGTGCTGGCTGGCAGCGAGGGCGACTACCGCCTGGGTGCCGTGCCCGTGCTGGCCATGGTCAATCCCGCCCAGCAGGTGGAACTCAACGAGCGTTACGGCAACCAGTCCCGACTGGTCAGCAGTGTGATCCCGGCCGAGGCTGAGACGCTGACCGGCGCTCTGGAGTCGGCCCTCAAGCTGATCGCTCCCAAGGAAGTCGGCGCCGAAACCGCCAAGCAGATGGCGCTCGAGTCACTGCAACTGCTGGCCACCGTGGCTCTGGCCAGTGACGTGTACAACGTGCAGGACGCTCAGCCGGCGCTGATCGCCTCGCTGGACGCCTCGGATGCCGAGGTGGTCACCGGTTCGGCTGCCGTGCTGGCCCTGATCAACAGCGCCGAATCTCAGAGCGCCCTGATCGAATCGGCCCTCAAGGCCAGCGGAGACAGCCAGGTTGCTCTGCTGCACAGTCTGGCCGACTCCGCTTCGCACTTCGGCAACATGGTTTCCCGCGAGCAGAGCGATCTGCTGCTGACACTGGTGCTTTCGTCCACCGGCGACACCGCCCTGGCCGCCAGCCGCGCTCACGGCGCCTTGGCCCTGCCCACCAGTAACAGCGTGCAGGAAATCCTCAAGTAACCGCTCGCTGAATCAAACCATCACGGCCGCTTGCGGCTTCGCGAACCCGCCCGACCTCGGCTGCGTTCCCGAACACCGCAAGCGGCCTTATCTTTTATCGGCACCTCAAACCGCACAGTCCCTATCGCCCGCATCAACCGCACCGCCGGTTCAGCCGACATATCGTTACATGAGCAGCGCCCCGGCCACCGTCTGCACCGATCGCCAGAAGCGCGAAGCTTCCTATTACGATCAGTACGCTCATCTTCATGCCGTGCGCCAGGTGGACTTCACACCCGTGCTCAGCAACCAGCGCCGGCCGTGGAGCCCTTACTGGACTGTCTGCCGCCTGGTGCGCGATGCTTATGACGCCGGCGCTCGCGCGCTGCTCGATGCCGGCTGCGGCATGGGCGCGGCTTCCGTCTGCTTTGCAAAACTCGGTTTCCAGGTCACCGGCTTCGACATCTCCGAGGGTAATCTCGCAGTGGCCCGCCGGCTGGCCCAGCAACACGAACTATCCGACAGATGCCGTTTTCTGGCCATGCCCGCCGAGCGACTCGGCTTTCCCGACCATAGTTTCGACGTGGTGGTGGGCATTGACTTTCTGCATCACGTGGAAGTAAGCGCCGTGCTGAAGGAACTGGCCCGCGTGCTGCGCCCGGGCGGCGTGGCGATCTTCAAGGAACCGCTGGCGGACAATCCGCTGGACGCATTGCGCACGCTCATGCACCGCCGCCGGCAGGTCTCGCTGCAGCGCGACGTGCACGTGACGGAAGACGAACGCAAGCTCGGGCGCGACGAGATTCGCCTGATCAACCGGACCTTTGCCCAGCCGGTGTTCTTCCAGCGCTTCTCCCTGCTGCAGCGTGCTTATCGCCTGCGTCCCGATCGTCTGCGCGGGCTGTACTGGAAGCTTCAGCGGGCTGACTATGAGTTGATGCGCTACTGTCCACCGCTGGGCCGCCTGGGCGACGTGGGCGTGTTCGGCCGCCGCCTTGCGCCCTCTTGCTCAGTGCAGACGATCGGTTAAGCTTTGGGGCATGGCCCAATTCTTCCCGCAAATCGGCAGCGTTCCTTTCCAAGGCCCACAATCCCGCGACCCGCTGGCCTTCAAACATTACAACCGCGATGAGCTGGTCGAAGGCAAACCGATGCGCGAGCATCTGCGCTTCTCGATCGCTTACTGGCACAGCTTCTGCGGCGGCGGCTCGGACCCCTTCGGCGTCAACACCCGACTGATGCCGTGGCAGGTTGATGATCCGATGCAAACGGCCGCCAACAAAGTCGCCGCCTGTTTCGAAATGTGTCAGAAGCTCGGCATCGAGTTCTACTGCTTCCACGACAATGACGTAGCCCCGGAAGGCGCGACGCTGGCCGAGAGCTTCGCCAACTTCGACCGCATCGTGCCGCTGCTGCGGGAAGGTCAGCAGAAGACCGGCGTCAAGCTGCTGTGGGGCACCGCCAACTGTTTCAGCAATCCGCGCTTCATGCACGGGGCTGGCACAAGCTGCAACGCCGACGCTTTCGCTTACGCCGCCGCCAAGATCGCCAAGACCATGGAGGTCACGCACGCACTGGGCGGAGCCGGCTACGTCTTCTGGGGCGGACGCGAAGGTTACAAGACACTTCTCAATACCGACATGAAGCGCGAGCTGGATCACCTGGCCCGCCTGCTGCACATGGCCGTCGAGCACAAGCACAAGATCGGATTCAAAGGTCGCTTCTTCATCGAACCAAAACCCAAAGAACCGACCAAGCACCAGTACGACAGCGATGCTGCCGCGTGCCTGGCGTTCCTCCAGAAGTACGACCTGCTCGAACACTTCGACCTGAACATCGAAGCCAACCACGCCACCCTGGCCGGGCACAGCTTCCAGCACGAACTGGAAGTGGCCGCGATCAATGACAAGCTCGGCTCCGTCGATGCCAACCGCGGCGATGTGCTGCTGGGCTGGGACACCGATCAATTCCCCACGGACATTTACGACACCACGCTGGCCATGCTCACCATCCTCAAAGCCGGCGGCTTCAAAGGCGGCGGCCTCAACTTCGACGCCAAGGTGGCCCGCGAAAGTTTCGAGCCCATCGATCTGTTCCACGCCCACATCGGGGCCATGGACAGCTTCGCCCGAGGCCTCAAGATCGCAGCCGCCATCCGCGCTGACGGCTCACTCGATCGCTTCATTAAGCAGCGCTACGCCAGTTGGGACACCGGCATCGGCGCTCAAATCGAAGCCGGCCAGGTCACGCTCGATCAGGCCCGCCGGTACATGCTGGACAAAGGTGAAATCGCCCCCAATCAGTCCGGCCGTGTCGAGATGCTGGAGAACCTGATCAACCAGTTCATCTCGTAATAGTTTCAGAATCCTCTCCCTTTCCGGGGGTGGGAGAGGGCAGGGTGAGGGCGGATTAACCACTGACATGTTTTTGCAATGATGACCTGGGAACTTCAGCCCTCACCCCAACCCTCTCCCAAGGGGAGAGGGAGTTAGAAACATGGCCCACTACCTCGGACTCGACATCGGAACCTCCGGCACCAAGGCCCTGATCATGGACGCCCGCGGCCGCGTGCTGGCCACTGCCACCTCCGAGTACGGTGTGCTCTCACCACATCCCGGCTGGAGCGAGCAGGATCCGCGCCACTGGTACGCCGCCTGCGTCAAGGCCACACGCTCCGTGCTGCGCAAAGCACGCTTCAATGGCCGCAACGTCGCAGGCATCGGCTTGAGCGGCCAGATGCACGGACTGGTCATCACCGACCGCGTCGGCAAACCGCTGCGTCCCAGCATCATCTGGAACGACCAGCGCACCGCGGCCGAAGCTGCCGAGATCGAACGCATGGTCGGCGGCAAAGCCAAGCTCATCAAGCTGACCGGCAACGCCGCCATGACCAGCTTCACGCTGACCAAGCTACTGTGGGTCCGCCGCCACGAGCCGCGCGTCTACGACAATATCCGACACATGCTGCTGCCCAAGGACTACGTGCGCCTGCGCATGACCGGCGAATACGTGGGCGATGTCTCCGATATGTCCGGCACGCTGATGCTGGATCAGCGCACGCGGCAATGGTCCAAGCCGATGCTCTCGAAGTTCCAGATCGATGCCGACATCCTGCCGCCGGTGGTCGAATCGCATGACATCACCGGCCGACTGACCCGCAAAGCTGCCGATGAAATGGGCCTGTCTGCCGGCACACCCGTGGTCGGCGGCGGCGGCGATCAGCCGGCCGGTGCGGTGGGTAACGGCGTCGTCCGCGCGGGACTGACCAGTGCCGCCATCGGCACCAGCGGCGTGGTCTATGTCCACAGCGATCGCTATCGCACCGATCCGCACAGCCGCATCAACACCTTCTGCAGTTGCGTGGCGGGCCAGTGGTGCATGTTCGGCTGCATCCTCTCGGCCGGCGGCAGCTTCCAGTGGCTGCGCGACACGCTCAACGATTCCTACGACAAACTCACCGCGCAAGCTGCCAAATCATCACCGGGCGGCAACGGCGTCTTCTTTCTGCCCTACCTCACCGGCGAACGCACACCGCACGCCGACCCCCACGCCCGTGGCGGATGGTTCGGCATCAGCGCCACCACCACTCGCAACGATCTGGCCCGCTCGGTCCTGGAAGGCGTCACCTTCGCTATGAACGACGCCCTGCTGCTGCTGCGAAGTCACGGCCAGCGCATCAGTCAGATTCGTCTCTCCGGCGGCGGCGCACGCAGCGCATTCTGGCGACAATTGCAGGCGAACATCTACGGCTCAACCTGTGTCACCATCAACTGTGAAGAAGGCCCCGCCTACGGCGTCGCCCTGCTGGCGGCCGTCGGCTGCGGTGAATTTGATAATGTCCCGCAAGCCTGCCGGGCCGCCATCGAAGTCACCCGCACCATCAAGCCTGACGCGCGGCAACGCGACGTCTATCGCAAGCTGCAACAGCGCTTCGATCGCCTGTATCCGGCGCTCAAAAGCGAATTCGCGCCTGCTTAGAGCAACGAGCGTCGTGGTTCTGCACGTGATCTGTAGCCCTGTAGCCGGATCGCTACGCGATCCTGGTCGCCAGGGCCGCGTAGCGGCCCGGCTGTTGGGCTGTTGGATTGTTGGAGAGCATTGGCCTACCCGATACGTTCCGACTTCATCCGCCGGCTCATCAGGCGGCCGATCGCTTCGATGGGGTCCATCGACTCGAACAGCACCGCGTTGACCGCTTCGGTGATCGGCATCTCCACGCGATATTTCTGAGCCAGTCGCACCACCGCTTTGGTCGTGGGCACGCCTTCGACCACCCCCGGAATGCCCGCGAGCACATCGTCCAGTTTACGCCCTTTTCCCAGTTGCTCGCCGCAGGTGCGATTGCGGCCGGTCGGTGAGAAGCAGGTCGTCGCCAGGTCGCCCACGCCGGTCAGGCCGAAGAAAGTCTGGGCTGAAGCGCCCATGGCCACACCGAGTCGTGTGATTTCCGCCAGGCCGCGGCTGAGCAAGGCGCTTTTGGCATTGTTGCCCGCCTGCAAGCCGTCGATGATGCCGGCCGCAAGGGCGATGACGTTCTTGGTCGCTCCCGCCAACTCCACGCCCAGCAGATCATCGTGCGTGTAAACACGGAACCATTGCGTGGTGAACATCTCCTGCACGCGCTGCGCGAATGTTTCATCATCACACGCGGCGCACACCGTGGCGGGCAGACATCGGGCCAGTTCGTGAGCCACTGACGGTCCGCACATCGACGCCAATGGCCGGGCTGCCCGATCCGGGTCGTCAGCGGTCCCCGCGATCACGTCGGCGATCACCTGCGTCGGCCGCAGCAGCGTGTCCGTCTCGATGCCCTTGGCCACCGACACAATGCCCACACCCTGCGGCAGATGTTCAGCCAGTTTTGTCCAGGTCGGACGGATGAACTGCGTGGGAATCGCACTGACGATCAGGTCCGCCCCGTCGAAGACCGCGGCCGGATCGGCGGTGAAGCGAATGGCCTGCGGCAGGCGATAACCGGGCAGATAGCGGCGGTTCTCGCGGGTCTGGATCAGGGCGTCGATGTAGTCGGGAAAAGCGCCCCAGATGGTGACGGCAAAACCCCGACTATCCAGCAGCATCGCCAGCACGGTGGCCATGGAGCCGTCGCCGATGATGGCGATATGTTGCTTTTTTCCTGTCATGGCCGCATTGTCACCGCCTGCCGCCGAAGCGTCAACGCCTCGACCTCGGCCGCCTTCAAGGCATCCCGAAATCCTTGTCCCGAGCAGGATTAGCGTTGACTCGCCGCCCCACGACACGATGCCGATCACAATGGCCAGATCAACCGCATCGTGATCCCGGGGCTGTAGTCGTTGTAGCTGACGGCGTTCGGATGGATATTGCTCTTGTGTCCGCGCTGTTCAAGAAACTGCGCGGGCTGGAGTGGTTCCAGCATAGCACCCACATATTTCCCTGATGTTGCGACATCTGCCTGTGTAGCTATTGAACATTCATGCCGGTGTTGGCAATAATATCTCGTATCTGTCCGTATGCAGGCTCAACTTCGGGGCAGTCGCCGGTGGTCACAAAATCGTATGACCGACTCACCCTGGCCCCGCTTTCAGCCATGGAGCAGGGAATCATGAAGAACAATCAGGCAGGTCGAGTCGGTCATCACGGCCTCATCACGCATGCGGCATTCACAGTCAGCCTCTGCGTTGTGCTGACGCTGAGCACGGCGGCATCCGCTGATTCTGCCGGCGATGACACGGGGTTATCACGCGATGGTGATCTGAGTGAAAGCGCCACGCCGACAGCCGCGCCGCTGGTCATCTATTGGAACAGCTTGGCGGGAGGTTCATTCAATGATGCGAACAACTGGGTCAGCGCCGTTGGCCCTGTCGTGCCCGGCCCACTCGACTTGGCCATCTTTCCTCAGAACGCCACGCAGATCGTGACCTTCGCATCCGACGTCACCACCGATCAACTCTTCGTGAATGATGGCACCATCCTGTTTGGTTTACAGGGTCACGAATACGCCACAACCTCACTGGAGCTGGAAGGCTCCTTCGTCGTCGGTGGCATGGCGGGTCAATCCGCGCATCTGTGGATCAGTGGCGGCACGCTCACCAGCACCAGCGCGAGCATCGGCCGCACGAACGGGTCAACCGGCGAGGTCAAGCTATCGACAACCAGTTCCCAGTGGAATCTCGCCGATACGCTGTACGTGGGTAACAGCGGGTCGGGCACTCTGCTCATCGAGGTCGGCGCGGTCCTCAGCAGCGCTGCCGCTTACGTGGGCAGGAACGCGGGAGCCGTCGGCCATACCACCGTGGATGGTTTCGACTCAATGTGGAGCAACACATCCAATCTGCATATCGGTTACGAAGGAACGGGCCACCTGACGATCAGCAATAAGGCGGTGGTGTCCGACGATAACGGTAACATCGGTTACGCTGCCGGCTCATCGGGCCAGGTGACGGTCAGCGGGAATGAATCAACCTGGACCCACGCCACCGACCTGTCCGTGGGCGAATCCGGCTCGGGCGACTTGACGATTACCGGCGGCGGCAAAGTGTCCAACCAGCAGGGCTACGTCGGCAGGAATGCCGGGGCATCGGGCACAGTTGCGGTCGATGGTTCGACGTGGACGATGTCAACCCTGCACGTCGGATACGAAGGGACCGGCCAGGTGCAGATCAGCAACGGCGGAAGCTTGTCCAGCGGCGTCGGCAAGATCGGTGAGATGGAAGGATCGTCCGGCTCGGTGAACGTGGATGGAGTTGGATCCACGTGGTACGCGAACGACATTGAAATCGGACTGGCCGACGGCGTCACCGGTGAATTGAACATCAGTGCCGGCGGCAACGTGACGAGCTATCACAATGTGACGGTTGGGGGCCGGGAAGGCTCAGGCTCCGTCAGCATTGACGGCCCAGGATCGAGCATGAGCATCGATCGTTTCCTGTTTGTCGCCAATGCCTATCACAGCACCGGCAGCGTCACCATCAGAAACGGCGGGCACCTGTCAAGCTGGATCGCACTGGTTAAGGGTGACGTGGTCGTGGACGGCGCCGGCTCGACGTGGACCAATGAGTATGTCAGTTTCAGCGGTTCAAGCAGCCTGACAATCAGCAACGGCGGCAGTGTGACGACCACTTATACCGGTGAGATCGGCGCGCCAAAAACTCCGGGCGCGGGAGCGGTCACCGTGGACGGCGCGGGTTCGACCTGGACCGCTTACAACATTCAAATCGGAACGGCCGGCGGCGGCATCCTGACCATCAGCGACGGTGGAAGCGTCACGTGCCATGACGTCGTATTGTACTCACCTTTTGGCCCATCAGGCCAATCAGCCATCCTCCTCGATCACGGCACGATCACGACGGTTCACGGCCCCGAGGTGGAATACGGCATTGGAAACGGGGGCACCATCAGCGGCGTCGGCACCATCTACAGCGACGTGAGAAACTCCGGCGCCATTTCGCCGGGCAATTCACCGGGCGAACTGACCATTGACGGCAAGCTGAAACTCACCGGCGACAGCGCCCTGCTGATCGACATCAACGGCGATCAGGCCAGCGACGTGGACAAGTTAACCGTCACCGGTGCCGCGGAACTGGACGGCAAGCTCAGCCTCTCTTTGATGCCCGGCTATGTGCCCGATCTTGGCGACAGCTTCGATATCCTCACCGCATCATCGATCAGCGGCAGCTTCAGCAGCATCGACGGCGTAATGGTCAGCAATCAGCTCGGCCTGGCGGTCATTTACACCGCGACGAAGGTGACCATCACCGCCGCCGTGCCGGGAGACGCCAACCTCGATGGCATCGTCAACCTGTCTGATCTGCAGGACCTGGGCGACAACTGGCACGCCACTACGGGCCTGTGGTCGAAATGCAATTTCAACGGCGACTATTACGTGGACCTGGCTGACCTGCAGGCCCTCGCTGACAACTGGGGCTACGGCACCGGTGCGGACATCAGTTTTACGCAAGCACTGGACACCGTGGTCATTCCCGAGCCGGCCGGTCTGTTGCTGCTGGGCGCGGGCAGCGTCCTGCTCCTGCGCCACGCCCAGCGACGCTACCTTGATCCTGAACTGGACCACCCATCGGATACGCTGACGCCCGGTGAAGTTTTCTGACTGTCCTACACTATCCGCATGGACCCCACTCGCCGGGCCATCGAACTCGGCACGCAACTCGGCTTCGACCTGATCGGCGTCTGCCGCGCCCAGCGCAGCGAGCGCGAAACGTTCATTCGTCAGTGGCTGGCTGACGGCAAGCACGGCTCGATGGATTACCTGGCCCGTAATCTTGAAACGCGACTGGACCCGGCGATGCTTCTTCCGGGAGCAAAAACTATCATCGTCGCGGCCGATCGGTACGAATCAGCCGCGAGCCATGAGCCGCAAGTTACGAGAGGCCGAGTCGCTCGTTACGCCTGGGGCGATGATTACCACAAAACCATCAGGAAGCGGTTGCACAAGCTGGCTGATGCGCTGGCGTCTGAACATCCCGGGCATCAGTTCCGCACCACGGTGGATACCGCGCCGATCCTTGAGCGAGAGCACGCGGTGCGGGCCGGGCTTGGCTGGATCGGCAAACACACGCTGACCATTCACCCCCACCCCCGAAATGGTCCCCGGAATGGTGGTTCCTATCTGTTGCTGGGCACGATCGTCACCACGCTGGAGATGACGCCCCGCGATCAACCCATGCCGGACCACTGCGGCGCCTGCACGCGCTGCATCGACGCCTGCCCCACCCGCTGCATCGCGCCCGAGGGCTACAGCCTCGATGCCTCGCGCTGCATCAGCTATCTGACCATCGAGCATCGCGGCCCCATTGCTCCCGATCTGCAGCCGATGATGGGCGACTGGATTGCCGGTTGCGATGTGTGCCAGGAGGTTTGTCCGTTTAATCAGAAGGCGGACCCCCGGAATGGCGGAGGGCAGAGGGCGGAGAACAGGGGAAAAAGCTTCGATCTGCTGGCGGTGCTGGGTTGGAGCGAAAACGATCGCCGCGCCGCTTTTCAACGCAGCGCCCTGAAGCGCATCAAGCTGGACATGATGAAACGCAACGCCCTGATCGCAGCGGGGAATCTGCTCAAAAAGCTAGCGACGCCGAGCTCTGAGCGCAGCGAAGGGCCGGCTCCCGCCACTTGGAATCACCTGAAGCAACGCATCACCCAGATCGCTGATGATGAAACCGAATGCGAACTGGTGCGGCTCACGGCGAAGCAGGTGCTGGCCCGGCTTTCTCGCTCAGTTCTTCCAGACGAGCCTTGAGCTTCTGCATCCGCTGCTCCTGCTGCCGGGCGTCCAGCTTCTCCTTCTGCTGCGGATCGTCATGGGCACGCTGTGCTGCATCGATCGCCTGGCGGATCGCATCAACCGCCCGATCCGGTTGGCCGCGGCGCTCGTAGGCGGTGGCGAGGTTCACGTACGCCTCCGGCTGCTCGGGGTCCTGAGAAATGGACAACTCCAGGTTGGCGATCGCCTCGTTCAGCTTACCCTGATAAAGGTACAGCAGCCCCAGGTTGTTGTAAGCCCTGGGATAGATCGGCTGCAATTCGATTGCCTTCGACAACTCCTGCTGCGCTTTGTCCGTCTGCCCCACCACCAGCAAGGCCCGGCCGAAGTCATAATGAAAGGCAGGGCTCTGCGGGTCGATTGCGACGGCTGACTCGTAATGCGCGATCGCCCGTGCGGCATCGCTTCGCCCCAGGTAGATGTCGCCCAGTCCCGCGTGGGCGGCTGCGTAGTTGGGCAGGATGCTCAACACACGCTCGAAGCAAAACAGCGCCTCATCCTCCCGGCCGTCAGCCAACAGCAGCGCCCCGAGGTTCTGCCAGGCCCGGGGATTGTCCGGACGATCGATCACCATCTTGTCCCACAGATGAATCGGCGACAGGTAATCGAAGTTGCGGATCACCGTGCGCGAGCCGAGGGCCGCAGTGGTCAGGATCAATATCGCCGCCCCGATCTTGGCCGCCTTGCTCGGCGCTATCCAGCGAATCAGCAGGCCTGCCGCGATCACCACTATCGCCACCACGCAGGTCAGCGGCAGATACATGCGATGCTCCACCGCCAGGTCCGCGATGGGCATCACGCTGGAGGTCGGAGCCAGGATCATGAAGAACGCCACGCCGCAGAACGCCCACCACTGACGCCGGATCAGGCCGATCAGCGACGCGATCAACAGTCCACCGATCGCAAGCGATTGCCAGAACACGAAACGCATCACCAGCGTCGTCACGTACGGCGACGGCGTGTCGTGCGGAATCGCAGGCATCCAGAAGTAATCCAGAACCAGCACGTCCGGCCAGAATGCCAGGCGCAGGTAGTGCAGGATCACCCCAGACTGCGAAATCAGGTATCCAAACGGCCCCACCACCGGCAACCCGAATCCCGCCGATGAGCCCTCCTGCGTCGCCGTCCCCAATGAGCGCAGCATCAGCCAGGCACTGACCAGGCACAGCGCCGCCGTCAACGCCCCGCGCCGCCGCAGCCACGCCTTCAGCGAGCCCGGCCGCAACATCACCCAGTCGTAGGCCAGCAACACCCCCGGCAGAACGATCGCCACTTCCTTCGACCACGTCGCCAGCAGCGCCGCCGCCACGCAGGCGATCGCCCACAACCAGCGTCCCGTGCTCGTCGGCGACTGCCACTGCCGGATCGCCGCGTACATCGATGCCAGGAAGAATGCGGCCATCAGCGACTCGCCGCGCTGGATGATGTAGGTCACCGCCTGCGTGTTCAGCGGATGGGCCACCCACAGCAGTGCCACCGCGAACGCCCACCAGTGTGCGTGGGCGGCCAGGTGCGGCGCCCAGCGCGGCAGCAGCAGTGTCCGCCGCACCACCCCGAACAGCGCCAGCCCTGCCGCCGCGTGCACCAGCAGGTTGAACAGGTGATACCCGCGCGGCTCCAACCCGTCGATGGCGCAGTTGACCGCCAGCGTCCATCGAGTGAGCGGCCGCAGGGTACCGGGGTGCAGTCGCACCATGTCCAGCATCGTCTGCTGCGTCACCTGCGGCAGATCACGCAGGCTTTTGTCGGCGGAGATGTTCGGCTCGTCGTCGAAGATGAACGGGCCTGGCAGCGTATTCAGATACAGACCTGTCGCCACCACCACCAGCACCAGTGCCGGCAGCAGCCGGTGCAGCAGGGTCTTGTCGGCGCGGTGAATCGTCGTGTTGTCAGCGCCGGCCGTGCTCATCATGCTTCCAGCCGCCCCCCATCTGCCAGCAGGCGCGCCATCAACACCGGCAGCAGCGGCAGCGCGTACTTCTCCCAGTGCAGGTACGACAGGGGCATGACCGCAAAGAACCAGAGAATCATCACGTTCCAGTATTGTAGCTGGTCCCAGCGCTGCGCCACCAGTCGCCGCAGTGAGTCCCGCGCCACGTGGATCAGCAGCACCAGACCCAGCACCCAGAACGCGCACCATGCCGCGTCCTGAAGCAGCAGACTGTCCGTTAACAGCTTCAGCAGACGATGAAATACTCCCACCGTCTGAAACCCTGCCGTGATCGACACCTGCGAAGCCCGCACCGGCCACAGCAGGTATGCCCAGCCGATGCACCCCGCGCTCACCCAGGCCACGCGATCAGCCAGCAGCATCCGCCAACGCCACGCCAGCACCGGCAGCGTGTACAGCGCCACGCACGCCACGTAAACCACCAATGACGTCGGATGAAAGCTGAGCATCTGGTCCACGTAAAGCGACTTCATCTGGTTGTCCGGGCTCAGCCCGCGCCACAGCGCCACCAGGGCCGCCAGCGGCAGCAGCGAAACTGCCGCGGCTGCCAGCATCTGCCGTCCCGCCTTTTCGCCGCGCCACATTTGTCCCGCGGCTATCACCCCCGTCGCCGCCACCGCGAACAGCAGGTACTGCCGGCTGAGCACCGCCACGGCCAGACCCGCGCTCAGCAGCACCGGCCGCCGACACGCATACGCCCACAACGCCAGCGCCAGCCCCAGCATGGCCAGCATGTCCGTGTAAACGTAAAAACTCAGATACGCCATGTACGGATTCAACAGCAGCAGCAAGGATGCGAACCACACCTTGCCCGGCTTGTCCAGCACGGACGACAGCCAGCACCACAGCATCATGTGCGTCAGCAGCGCGATCAGCAGCGAGCAGAGACGCAGACTCGCCACGTGCGTGCCGAACAGCCTGGCCCAGCCGGCGTAGAGCATGAATGGCAGCGGCCCGGACATCTCCTCGTAGCTGCGCAGCAGCGGCAGGTTCAGTCCCGTGGCGAACTGCTGCACCGTATGAACGAAGTGTTGCTCATCGCCCGAAAGCGGCCGATTCAGTCCCAGACTCGCTGCCAGTACCAATTCAAATGCGACGACCAGGCAAAACCACGCCGCGGTCGCCCGCCGGTTGCTGCGTCTCTGCTCCTGGCTGTCCGTTTGATCCATGCCCACTGTCGGCGCTCAGGCCCGCCGCGCCAGATCGCGCACGGCATCGGCGATCTCCGCCAGCGTCCAGGTCATGGCCACCATCGCCGCTCCGCTGATCAGCGTCACGATCGCCCCGCTGACGGTCACCGTCTGCAGCACGTGCCACAGCACCACGGGAATCAGCACCGCCGGCGCGACGCGCAGCAACGTGGCCAGGTTCTTCAACGCAGTGTACGGCTTGACGTGACGGGCTGGACGCAGCGGACGTGATGACTCAGGCTCTTGGGTCGCTGCAACAGCGGCGACGGCGGTGACCGCGACAGGTTCAACGGCAGGTTCGCTGACTTTCACCGTCGCACGGGAGGCTGATCCGCTCAGCATGATCGGCGGCGGCGGCGCGGGGGGCAATTGGGTGGCGGGTGCTGCCACGGTGGTCTGGATGAGTGGTGTCGCGGGCTCCTCGGCTGGTGCAGGAGAAGTGACGGCCAATGAACCGGCCTCCGCCACGGACGATTGCTCAAGTTGCGGGGCCGTTGCGGCGGCGGTTGCGGCGATCTGGTGCGATTCAACCTGCGGCAACGGCTGCTCCTCCAGCTCAGGCTGCTCCAGCAGGCTCATCTGTTCAGATTGCTCGGCCGTCTGCTCAACCTCCGGCTCACGTTCGTCGGCCGGCGGCTCGTCGCGCTGCATCTGCGGCGGGGTCATGTCTTTCTCGAAGTCCATGGCCAGGTCCGAGAGACTGTCGCCCAGCTCGATCTTCTTTTTCTTCGATGACGTCTGCTCCACGGGCGGCTCGGTCTGCACAGCCTGGAAGCTGCCGCTGTCCTGACCCATGGCTGAATCACCCGAGGGATCGCTCGAACCAGCCCCCACGGTCACCAGTTGTTCGCTGTGCCGCGGCACCCGCTGCAGATGCCCGCAACGCGGACACTTGACCCGCCGACCCTCGGACCCGGCTGGCACTTTGACGCGAGCCTCGCACGATTCACAGTGAAAGCGAATGGGCATGATCAAACCCTTGAAAAGCAGGAAACGCAGAAAGCGCAGAAAACCTCGGCCTGGTCACCGCGTTTCTTATCGGTAGCCGCCGCAGCAGCGCACCAAAAAACACGGTTCACCGGCAGCCGTCAATGTCGTTGATAACAGCGACGCCGAGCCCTGAGGAGGAGTCCGCGACGACGAAGGGCCGGATCGAAGGCGCATGACCACGCAATCCGGCCCTTCGTCGCGGACTCCTCAGGGCTCGGCGTATTTCGATTTCCTGCGTTTCCCGCGCTTTCGGCGTTTCCTGCGTTTTATATTCCCACAATGCTGAAGCCGCACTCGACGTGGATGGTTTCGCCGGTCACGCCGCTGGAGAGGTTGCTCAGCAGATAGACAGCCGTATCGCCGACCTCTTCGCCGGTGTTGGCCCGCTTGAGCGAGCTCTTGCGTTCCTGGTGGGCGATCATGTCATCCATGCCGCCGACGCCTGCGCCAGCCAGGGTCTTGAAGGGGCCGGCGGAAATGCAGTTGACGCGGACGTTACGGCCCTTGTCGCCCAGCTCGTAAGCCAGGTAGCGCGTGGTCTGTTCGAGAGCAGCCTTGGCCACGCCCATGACGTTGTAGCCGGGCGTGACCCTTTCACCGCCGTAGTAGCTGAGGCAGACGATGGATCCGCCGCCCCCGGAAGCGGGCATCAGCGGCAGGGCGCGTTGGGCCATGGCCAGCAGGGTGTAGGCGCTGGTGTCGATGGCGCTGAGGTAAACATCGCGCGGCGTGGTGTGGAAGGTGTCCAGCTTCAGGAAATCCTTGTTAGCGAAAGCGATGGAATGGACCACGTAGTCGATGGCGCCGAAGTCGCTTTTGATCTTGTCGAACACCGCGTCCAACGACTCATCGCTGTTGGCGTCGCAGGGCATCATCCAGGGATTTTCGATGCCCAGGCCCTCGACCGCCTTGCGTACGCGCATCTCCATCTTGCCCAGGGGCAGATAGGTGAACAGGCTCTGGGCCCCGTGCTGCCGGAGAGACTGTGCGATGAAGTAAGCGTAGCTGCGTTCGTTGGCGATGCCGAAGATGATGCCGCGTTTGCCGTCCATTAAACCCATCGTGATTCGCTCCTGATTGGCCAGTAAACTCCCAATCAAGTTAACAAGCCCGGCCCGCGCTCACAATGCGGAGCGCAAACCGGGCTTGTCGCAGGCATTGTTTTGCCTGTGAATTACGCCTTCTGCACCGGGCCCAGCGGGCAAACGGTCCGGCCGTAAACTTCGTTAAGCACCTGGGCCAGGCCCGTATAGATCGCCGAAGCGCCGCAGACGATGCCTTCCCATCCGGTGGCTTTGGCGAACGTGGGGTGCATGGCACTGCCGACGTAGTCGCGGATGGCCAACATGAAGAACAGCACGGTGAGGGAGAAAAAGACAAACTGCAGGGCGCGGTTGAGTTTGAGGGTTCCGATAAACAGCACACCAGTGAAGATGCCCCACATGATGAAGTAGGCGATCATGCCGCCTTCCTGGGGCTTGTCCCACCAGCCGAGCTTCGGCATCAGCAATAGGGCCACCAGTGTCAGCCAGAACAGGCCGTAGCTGGTGAACGCGGTGGTGCCGAAGGTATTGTTCTTTTTCCACTCCATAGAGCCGGCGATGATCTGCGCGATGCCGCCGTAGAAAATACCCATGGCCAGGATCATGGTGTCCAGCGAGTAGAAGCCCGCGTTGTGCAGGTTCAGCAGGACGGTGGTCATGCCGAAGCCCAACAACCCCAGGGGCGCAGGGTTCGCTGTGGTGTCTTTGATCGAGGTGAGCGAGGCTTGATCCGACATAAACATGACTCCTAGAAAGTGGTTGGGGCCGCACATGATTAGCGAATGTGGCGGCGAATGCAATGGATAGAACGACTCCAAACATCAACAACCCAAAACGGTTGTCCTTCCCCGCCAAAAACCGTCGAAAATGACGCTCCTGAACCCCGCACGGGTTTTCCCTGATTGCCGATTCCTGTCACGTGGTGCTACTGTCTGCCCTCCATCGGCCATTGGAGTTTTTCTAATCTCCCTGCCGATAAACCACCTGCATGAAGTACCTGCCCCCCGTGTTGTTGTTGCTGGCCTGTGCCTTGATGCCGGGCTGCAGCGGGTATCCTTCCGCACCCTTGACTCTGCGCCCGCAGGCCGCCGACCAGCCGCGCGACCTGCGCATCGTCAGTGTCAACCTGCGCCGGCCGGTATTCACCGACGGGCCCAACTACTGGTCCCATCGCCGCGACAACCTTGCCGCCACCCTGCGCCAGGTCAATCCCGACATCATCGCCACCCAGGAATGCCTGGCCTCCCCGGCCCGCGATCTGATGCGCGGTCTGCCCGGATACCGCTGCGTCGGCGCCGGCCGCGATGACGGCAAGCTCGACGGTGAAATGTGTGCCGTCTTCTTCGACTCCCGCCGCTTCGACCTGCTCGATGCCGGCAGCTTCTGGCTCAGCAACCAACCCGCCAAGCCCGGCACAAGCTTCGACGGCGCCTGGTTCCCGCGCATGGCCACCTGGGTCAAACTGCACGACCGCGTGCTGCGACAGGATTTCTTCCTGTTCAACACCCACTTTTCAACCTTCAGCAACGAGGCCCGCATCGAGTCGGCCCAACTGCTGCGCCAGCAGATCGATCACATCGCCGGCCGGACACCCTTCATCGTCACCGGTGACTTCAACGACGGTGAAGGCTCGACCACCTATCGCACACTCACCGCGGCCGGCAGCGAACAATTGTTCGACACCTACCGCATCAGCCATCCCCAACGGTCAGCCTATGAAGGCACGCGCCACGAGTTCAGCGGCAAAACCACCGGCGAACGCATGGACTGGATCCTCACCTCCAGCGCCTTTGCCACTGAAGATGCCGGCATTCTCCGCCAGTCTGTCACCGGCCGACCCGTCTCCGATCACTACCCCGTTACCGCCACCGTGCGCCTGACCGCCACGCCGGCCCTGGCCATGCAGCCTGCCCCGCGCCGCACGGTTTCGCCGTGATGTTCATTAGCCCCCGGCTCTGCCGGGGGACAACCCGGGCAAAGCCCGGGGCTAAACCCTCAATACCGATAGTGCTCGCTCTTGTACGGACCTTGCACCGGCACGCCGATGTAGTCCGCCTGTTCCTGCGAGAGCGTGGTCAGCTTTACGCCCAGCTTATCCAAGTGCAGCCGAGCGACCTTTTCATCTAGCAGCTTAGGCAGCACGTACACCTGGTTCTTGTATTGATCGCGGTTGGTGGCCAGTTCGATCTGGGCCAGCACCTGGTTGGTGAAGCTGTTGCTCATCACAAAGCTGGGGTGCCCCGTGGCGCAGCCGAGGTTGAGCAGTCGGCCTTCGGCCAGCACCAGGATCGAACGATCGCTGTCCTTGAAGGTCCACATGTCGTACTGCGGCTTGATGTTGGTCTTGGTGACCTTGCCCTGCTTCTGGAGTTTGTAGAGCGAAGCCATGTCGATCTCGTTGTCGAAGTGGCCGATGTTGCCGATGATGGCCTTGTCCTTCATCAGGCGCATGTGCTCGAGTTGGATCACGTGGTAGTTGCCGGTGGTGGTGACGAACACGTCCGCTTCTTCGACCACGTCCTGCAGCCGGGCCACCTGGTAACCTTCCATCACCGCCTGCAGAGCGCAGATGGGATCGACCTCGGTGACGATGACTCGCGCGCCCTGGCCGCGTAGCGACTGGCAGCAACCTTTGCCCACATCGCCATAGCCGAGCACGACTGCGATCTTGCCGGACATCATCACGTCAGTGGCGCGGTTGAGGCCGTCCAGCAGTGAATGGCGGCAGCCGTAGAGGTTGTCGAACTTGCTCTTGGTCACGCTGTCGTTGACGTTGATGGCTGGGAACGGCAGCTTGCCTTCGCGGGCCAGTTGATAGAGCCGATGCACGCCGGTGGTGGTTTCCTCGCTCACGCCGCGACATTCCGCGGCGATGGGCGTCCAGCGCTTGGGGTTGGCCTGATACAGCTTGCCCAGGCAGCGCAGCAGTTCAGCCCAATCGTCCTGTGCATCGTCTTCAGGCCTGGGCACGGAGCCGGCCTTTTCAAACTCAGCGCCCTTGAGCACCATCATCGTGGCGTCGCCGCCGTCATCGACAATCTGCTGCGGGCCTTTGCCGTCACCGAAGTCCAGCGCCCGCTCGGTGCACACCCAGTATTCCGCCAGCGTCTCGCCCTTCCATGCGAACACGGGTACGCCGGTAGGGTTGTCAACGGTGCCCTGAGGTCCGACGACCACGGCCGCGGCCGCGTGATCCTGCGTGCTGAAAATATTGCACGACGCCCAGCGCACGTCCGCGCCCAGGGCGGTCAGCGTTTCGATCAGCACCGCGGTCTGAATCGTCATGTGCAGACTGCCGGTCAGGCGCACGCCGGCCAGCGGTTGAGCTGCCGCGAATTCCTCGCGCACCGCCATCAACCCGGGCATCTCCTGCTCGGCCAGCATGATCTCTTTGCGGCCCCACTCGGCCAGGGCGAGGTCTTTGACTTGGTACTCCAGTTTCGTCGCGGTCGCGGGCATGGGAAGCTCCAGTTTCAAGGTACGAGTTACAAGTTACAAATCAAACGTTTAGCGGTGGAGCTTGCTCCACCTTGAGGCGAACAAGTTCGCCCGCTAAACAGGGGAACCGGTCTTTCGCAACACAAACGTGCTCGACGTGCGGCGGATGCCCAGGCCGAGCTTCTTGGGATCGTTGATCTGCTGCTCGATCAATTCGACGCCGACGGCGTTGAACATCGCCAGCAGTTGTTCGTTGGTGAAGTAACTGACCACGGGCAGGCCGAAGTTGAGCCACTGCTTGCCCACTTCCAGCCGGCGCGGCGCGATGGCCGATCCGCAGCGCTTGAGCCAGAACACGCCCCACATCGCAGCCGCCGGATAATGGGCCGGCTCATAGATCAACAGGTGCCCGCCGCTCTTGAGCATGGCGACTGCGTTGACCAGTGCGCGACGTGCATTGTCAAAACTCGATCGCCTCGTGGCGCTGACCAGGTGATGCAATACCGCCCCCATCACCGCATAGTCATAGCGCGGCCCGATCTTGCGGCAAAGCTCATCATCCAGCACGCTGCCCAGATGCGTGGTGCACCCGACGTTGGCGGCCGCCTGATCCAGATATCTTTGCGTGATGTCGATGCCGGCCAATTCGTGCAGCGGCGTGTTCTGCTTGATGAATGCCAGGATGTTGCCTGTGCCGCAGCCGATGTCGATCAGCGATTGATCACCGCGGGCGTGCGCCTTGAGCCAGTCGATCATGGGCAGATAGCGATCGCTGCGCCACTGCGGCGTGTGAGCGTCGAAATAAGCTTGCGTATGTAAATCACACGCCTCACTCATGGCGCAACTCCCGTAGCCAGCAGCAGGGCCGGCCCCTTGGCCTGCTGCTCCGGCGGCAATGGATGGCAGGCCACCGCTGTCAATCCCGACTCTTGCAGCATCACCGTCAACTGTCCCGGCTCGAAGCCCAGGCAACGCTGGTTCATCTGCCGACGAAAGTCATCACGATCGTGACGCATCAGATCGACCACCACCGCTCGCCCGCCCGGGCGCAAGATTCGCCGCATCTGCTCCAGCACCCGTCGCGGTTGTGCCACGTACGACAGCACGATCACCATCACCGCCGCATCGCAGCAACCGTCATCCAAGCCCAGCGACTCCAGCGCCCCGTGGTGCAGTTCCACGTTGCTCAGACCTTCCGTGCGCTTGCGGGCTGCCTCGAGCATGGCCTGCGACACGTCCACCGCGATCACCTGCTTCATCCGCCGGGCCAGTTCCGCTGTGACCAGCCCCGTGCCGCAGCCTAAGTCCGCCACCGTCCACTCGGCCGGCAGCAGGCCCAGCAGGACGTGGTTGGTCAGGCCCTCGCCGTACATCTGCTTGCGTGTCTGGTCCCACTGACCAGCCGCCCCGGCGAAAAAATCGCGGCTGCCGCGCTGCTGGCGGCGAAGCTGGCGGGTCAGACGCAGTTGATCCTGGTTGAACGTGGCCCAATCGCGCGTCTGCTGGCGCACCAGGCGCCACAGGCGGGCCTGAGATCGGCTCAGTTCGCCCAGGGCCATGTGGTACAGATTTGTGGTGCCCTGCCGCCGGCTGGTCAGCCAGGCCTCATCACCCAGCAGCTTCAGGTGCCGGCTGACCGTGGACTGCGGCAGTTGCAGGATGTGGCAAAGATCGCTGACCCCCAGCTCGTTTCGCTCCAGCACCCCCAGCAGGCGCAGGCGGGTGGCGTCGGCGAGGCTGCCCATCCAGTGCAGGAGGGCGTCGGGCTGGTGGTCGGCCTTAATCATCCGGGTATCCGGATATAATAATGCAACACCATGGCCCGCGTCAATGTCCCACGGCATGAATTGTGTCCGATGGCATCATGCTGTAATGTTGTAGGTCTTTCAGAAATGCCAGTTTGAAAGTGTTGGTATGAAAGAGGGAGCCATCGGGGTCGGTGTTTGCGGCATCGGGGGCTATGCCGGCACAGTTGCCAAATACCTGCTTCAGCACGGCCCGACCGCGCAGCCTCCGCTGCGCCTGCTGGCTGCCTGCGACCCCAACCGGAGCAAGCTGTCCGAGCAGGTCGCCAGGCTGCGCGAAGCCCACGTCGAAATTTACGAGGATTTTAACCAGTTGCTGGCTCGGCCGGACATCAAAGGCGTCTGGCTGCCGCTGCCGATCAATCTGCACCGTCCGTTCACTGAAAAGGCTCTGGCGGCCGGCAAGTTCGTGATGTGCGAAAAGCCCGTGGCCGGCTGTATTGACGACGCCGACGCCATGATCGCCGCCCGCGATCGGGCCAGGCTGCCCGTGCTGATCGGCTACCAGGACGTGTACGATCCGACCACCGCTCAGGTCAAGCAGATGATGCTCAACGGTGTGATCGGCAAGCTGCAGCGCACCAGCCTGCAATCTTGCTGGCCGCGCGGGGAGTGGTATTTCTCCCGCAACGCCTGGGCCGGCCGCATCCGCCACTCCGGGGCCTGGGTGCTCGACAGTCCTGCCAACAACGCCCTGTCGCACTACATCAACATCACCCTGATGATGATGGGCCGATCGCTGCACGAATCCGCCACGCCCACCGCGGTGGAGGCAGAACTCTATCGGGCCGCCCCCATCGAAAACTACGACACCGTATGCGCCCGCATTCATACCGACGTCGATGTGCCGTTCATGGTGCTGTTGACGCACGCCTGCGCCGTCGAGACCGGCCCGCTGTTCCGTTTCTACGGCGAAAAAGGCCTCATTGAGCGCGACAACCAGTGCTACCGCATCATCACCGACCAGGGCGAACAGGTCATCCAGCGCGATCACGTCAGCATGCCCAGGTACCTCGTGCATGCCTGGGCCCGTAATCTGGCCGGAACGCTGGGGCCGCAGGACACGGTGGCCACCCTCGAAATCGCCCGGCAGCAGACGTTGGCCGTCTGCGGCTTCTCCGAAGCCACGCCCGTGTATGAGATCAGCGACGACCAGATCACCGTCACCCCCGACCGCTTCGAGACGCTGACCCGCGCCATCCCCGGCATCCATGACGCCTTCGTGCAATGCGAAGCCCAGGACATCATGCTGCACGAGACCGGCCGCTTCGCGTTCACACGACCGGCCGGACGTTTCGATCTGCGCGGCTATCATCACTTCAGCGGCGGACGCACCCCCACGACTTTCGTCACCGCTGAAAAGTAATCCCACCACCCGGCCGGCAAAACTGAATGATCCGTCAAGGTCTGATCGCGCTGTTTTCGTTGACACTGCTGTTCGCCGCCGCCGGCTGCGAACCGGAGGTCAAAGTCGTCAGACCCAGCTTCGCAGGTCTGCGCGAGGTCAGTGACAAGCCGCGTGACATGTCGTCACCCAGCACCGATCAGGAGCCGATCGCCGGCCATGACTGGTCCATCCCCCTGATCACCTTCGAAGGGCCCGATCGTTTCAAGCAGATCGAAAAAGCCCGTCGCCAACTGCTCGATCACAACCTGCCCGACATGTGGTTCGAGGACTACCAGAACAAGGCCACCCTCTACAGCGGACGCTTCGCTTCACCCGGCGATCCACAGACCCAGCAGACGCTCGATCGCATCCGTGAAATTGAAATCGAAGGCGACAAACCCTACGCCAAGGTCAAGATCATCCCCCTGGTCGGCGGCCACCGCGTGCAACTGGACCCCTTCGACCTGCAGCAGTTCGTCGGCTTCTTCTCCCTCCAGGTGGCGGTCTTCACCGAAAACTACGCCGGCGATCGACGGGCGGCGGCCGAGCAGGTCACCCGTGACTTGCGCCAGAAAGGCGAAGAGGCCTATTTCTACCACGGCCCACGCAACAGCTCCGTCTGCATTGGGCTATTCACCTACGACGACTTCATCATCGTCAACAACGTCTCGCACTACGGCCCGCGCATCAAAGACCTGCAGGCACGTTATCCCTTCAACCTCATCGACGCGCCGCCCGGCACCGAACCGCAGCCGCAGGAAACCAGTCAGCCGTCCACGGTCAGCATTCCCACACCAGAGCCTGCCCAGTCGCCGACCGAAGGCGAACCCGCCGTCGAACCCTCACCCGACGGCTCACCGCCTCAACAGCCCAGCATCCTCTTCCGCGTGATCTGAATCGGTTTGAACCGCAGAAACTGGAAAAAGGTAAGCGCAGATTACACAGATTGCGCAGATGAAGAATCATCAATCTGCGTCATCTGCGTAATCTGTGGTTTCTTGTTTCTGTCTTGCTCTGCGTTCTCCGCGTCTCTGCGGTTCAACTGTTTTCGAAATTGTGCGATCAGTTCCTCTTTGACCTGATCCATGCTCGGAACCCGCTCGCCCAGAAGCTCCGCCATGCTCGTGACGGATCGGTTGGCCAGCCCGCACGGCACGATCGTCTCGAAGTGCGACAGGTCCGTGCTTACGTTCAGCGCCAGCCCGTGCATGCTCACCCCCCGCCGCACCCGCACGCCCAGGGCACAGAGTTTGGCGTGTCGGGTATCGGGTATCGGGCTTCGGGTTTCGGGTAAAGACACATCGGAATGATTCGCCAACGAACTCTCCAACCCGATACCCGATACCCGATACCCGATACCCGACCTCGCCCACACCCCTGTGCAGCCATCCACCCGCATCGCCTCGATGCCGAAGGCTGCCACCGTGTCGATGACGATCTGCTCCAGCAGTCGCATGTAGCGCCCGAGGTTCAGCTTCAGGCGGTTGAGGTTGAGGATCGGATATGCCACCAGTTGGCCCGGGCCGTGGTAAGTAATGTCGCCGCCGCGGTCGGTCAGGCAAAGTTCGATGCCCAGTTCTTTGAGCTTGTCCGAGTCGGCCAGCAGATGATCGCTCACGCCCGGCCGATGTGTCACGGTTATCACCGGCTCGTGCTCGACCAGCAGCAACACCCCCACTCCCGCCCCCAGAATTGCCTGGGGCGAGGCGTGCTTTATTTCCCGGCTCATCACGCCGGACTGCCCAGACGCTTGGGGCGAGGCGTACTTCACATCCGGGGGCAGCACGCCGGGCTGCCCGTCGATCACCTGCTGATTGACCGTGCGCTGAAGCTCCAGGGCCGCGGCATAAACCATCCGTCCCAGGTCGCGCACCGGTAGAACTTGCTCGTCAGTTGAGAACTCGGTCACCACTGATTTATGATAGCGGTCTTGGCCAACATCCACCCTACCGCTACTGTTGATCCCAAAGCCCAACTCGCTGACGACGTGGACGTCGGCCCCGGCTGCGCCATTGTCGGCCGCGTGACGCTCGGAGCCGGCTGCCGCCTCGTCGCCAACGCCATCATCCGCGGACCAGCCACCTTCGGCCGCAACAATCTCATCTATCCGTTCACCTGCCTCGGTTACGCCCCGCAGGATCGCAAGTTCGATGTCGGCTCCGACGGCGCGGGATTACTCGTCGGCGACGACAACATCTTCCGCGAGTCGGTCACCATCCATCGCGCCACCGGCGATCGACCCACCACCGTCGGCAACCGCAACTACTGGATGGTCAACTCCCACGCCGGCCATGACTGCGTCATCGGCGACGACTGCACCTTCGCCAACAACATCCTGCTGGGCGGTCACGTTCACCTGGCCAACCACGTGATCCTCGGCGGCAATGCCGGAGTTCACCAGTTCTGCCGCATCGGTCGCCTGTGCATGATCAGCGGCCTGGCGGGCATCACCCAGGATGTGCCGCCGTTCTGCGTGGTCTATGAAACCCGTTACGTCGGTTCGCTGAACATCGTCGGCCTGCGCCGGGCCGGCTACCGCGATCACATCCCCGCACTCAAAAAAGCCTTCGACATCATCTGGGAACAGGGCCACCGCAACAGCACCGCCGTTGAACTGATTGAAACGCAGCTCGGCGACGACCCGCTGTGCATGGAAATGGCCCAGTTCATCCGCGCCTCCAAGCGCGGCATCTGCCGGTACAGACAGGCTGATGAGGAATAAGCGCCAACACGAGCCATGAAGAAACCGCAGATTGCGCAGATGACGCAGATTCAGAATTGAAAACCTGCGCAATCTGTGAAATCTGCGGTTTGATCTGCGGGCTTGTTATACCTTCAGCGTCGGATCGTACTTCAGCGCCTCGGCATAGCGGGCGCGGACCGGATCGACCACGTCGCGCACGAAGTCATCGACCTGCTGCGGGGCCAGGCCGATCCGGCCCGGCGATTACGCGGCGTGGGTCGTGACTTCTGCCTTCAAGCGTGGCCCCAGCGCGTCCGCGGCACACTCAAGGTCATAGCGCGATTGCAGGTTCATCCAGAACTCGGCGCTGGTGCCGAAGTAGCGGCCGAGGCGCAATGCGGTGTCCGCGGTGATCGACCGCTTGCCGTGGACGATCTCGTTGATGCGCCGCGGGGGGACACTCACATCATTGGCCAGTCGGTACTGGCTGAGCTTCATCGGCTTGAGGAATTCCTCGCGCAGCACCTGCCCGGGATGGATGGGACGCAGTTTTTTTGTCGCCATGATGTTGCCTTCAATGATAATCCACGATCTGCACATCGTGCGTGTTGCCGTTGTGCCAGCGAAAACAGATGCGCCATTGGTTGTTGATCCGAATGCTGTATTGCCCGGCTCGATCGCCGCGCAACGCTTCCAGCCGGTTGCCTGGCGGCATTCGCAAATCGTCCAGCTTCGTCGCCGCGTCGATCATCACCAGCTTGCGCAATGCCACGGCCAGCAGCTTTGCGTCCAGCCGCTTGACCGGCTGGCGATGAAACAACGCTTCCGTCTGCCTGTCGGCGAAACTGACGATCACCCACCAATAATAACGCGTCGCGCTATTAACGTCAAGCGTTATCCATCAGACTTTCAGCGTCGGATCGTACTTCAGCGCCTCGGCATAGCGGGCGCGGACCGGATCAACCACGTCGCGCACGAAGTCATCGACCTGCTGCGGGGCCAGGCCGATGTATTGCGCCGGATCGAGCGCCGCGTTCAGATCTACTTTGGCGAAGGCGGGGTCGGATTTGAGGCGGGCCAGCAGATCGTTGGGCTTGCCTTCCTGCTTGACGCGCAATGCTGCGGCCTGGCTGTGCTGGCGGATCACTTCGTGCAGGGCCTGGCGGTCGCCGCCGGCTTTGACCGCGGCCATCAGGATGTTCTCGCTGGCCATGAAGGGAAGCTCAGCCGCGAGATTGGAGGCGATGGTCTTTTCGTACACCACCAGCCCGGATGACACGTTGATCGCCAGGTCCAGCACGCCGTCGATCGCCAGGAAAGGTTCGGGCAGTGTGAGCCGGCGACAGCTCGAATCATCCAGCGTGCGCTCGAACCACTGCTCAGCCGCGGTGACGTAAGGTGTGGTCGCCATGCCGATGACGAAGCGTGACAGGCCGCAGATGCGCTCGCAGCGCATGGGGTTGCGCTTGTAGGCCATGGCGCTGGAGCCGATCTGGTCGGCCTCGAAGGGCTCTTCGATCTCTTTGCGACCGGCCAGCAGGCGAATGTCGGTGGCGAACTTCTGAGCCGCGGCCGCCACAGCCGCCAATGCGGAGGCGACCATGCCGTCCACGATGCGCGGATAGGTCTGACCCGTGACCGCATAACGATGACCGGCCGGCCAGCCCATCTTTTCAGTCACCAGTTGATCGAGCAGCTCCACCTTGTGCGGGTCATCGAACAGTGCCAGGAACGAAGCCTGTGTGCCGGTGGTGCCTTTGACCCCCCGGAAGCGGAGCGTATCGAGACGGTGTTCGACTTCCTCCAATGCCAGTGCGAAATCCTGCGCCCACAGCGTGGCCCGCTTGCCCACCGTGGTCGGTTGAGCCGGCTGAAAGTGCGTGAACGCCAGGGCCGGCAGCCCCCGGAAGTTATCCGCGAAAACGCCCAATCGATCGATTACCACGGCCAGCTTCTCCGCCACCACGTTCAGCGCCTCGCGGATCTGGATCAACTCGCCGTTGCAGCCGACGAACTGGCTGGTCGCCCCCAGGTGGATAATGGGCCTTGCCAGCGGTGCGGCATCGGCGAACGTGTGCACGTGGGCCATCACGTCGTGACGCAGCTTCTTCTCGTACTCGGCAGCCTTGTCGTAGTCGATGTCGTCCAGGTGCTGGCGCATCTGCGCGAGCTGGGCATCGCTGATATCGAGGCCCAACTCCTTTTCCGCTTCCGCCAGAGCGAGCCACAATCGCCTCCAGGTGGAGAATTTCTTGCGCGGTGACCAGATGGCCTGCATGCGCGGCGAAGCGTTGCGGCTGGCCAGGGGACTCTGATAGGTGGCGTCGTCGCGGCTGCTCATTTTGACCGTGTGCCTGTAAATCGCCATATTACAGACTTTGCAGCCTGAAAACGAACGGCCGCGGATTGCCGTCGTAGCATACGGACACGCATGAGCCTTTCGGCAGACCAACTGTTGGCCGACGCCCAAGCCGGGGACCCCGCGGCCCTGGGCAGTCTGCTGACCACGCATCAGGATCGGCTTTACCGCATCTGCCTGCGCATGGTCAACAACCGCGACGATGCGGCCGAGGTCTGCCAGGACGTCATGATGCGCATCGTCGAGCACGTGGGCGAATTCCGCGGCCAGGCCCAGTTCACCACCTGGATCACCCGCATCGCCATGAACCAGGCCCTGACCTTCCTGCGCCGCCGCAAGCTCCGCCGCACCGTCAGCCTGGATGCCGAGTCGCCCGCCCGTGGTTCCGGGGGCAATTCCGGGGGGGACCAGGCCTCCGCCCTTCGCCGGCAACTGGCAGGCCCCGCGGAACATGACCCGGCTTTGCGCGTCCAAACCAGAGAGCGGCTGCAATTGCTGGAACTGGCCCTGAACCGCCTCGAACCCGACTTCCGGGCGGTGCTGGTGCTGCGGGATATCGACGGCATGGACTACCAGCAGATCGCCGAATCGCTCGATATCAACCTGGGCACGGTCAAAAGCCGATTGTTCCGTGCCAGACTGGCCCTCAGACAGGTGATGTTGAAGCTGGAACGGGGCAGCGAGTAACAGATCATGACCCAACGCTACGACCAGGATGCGATTCTCGGCTACGTCGAAGGCGAGCTGTCCCAACAGCAGCGCCAGGCGTTCGAGCTGTTGCTCGCAGCCGACCCCGCCCTGCGGCAACTGGTCAACGACCTGTTGGCTGACCGCGAAGCGTTGCGCCAGTTGTCCTTGCGCGACAGCGCTCCGATCGGCCTGGTCGATGCAGCCATCGGTCACCTGGAGCGGCGCATGCTGCTGGGCGGCGACGAGTTGGCCGATATGCAGCCGAGGCTGGCCGGCACGATCCCCATTAGCACCACTCCCCACGCCCGCCTGTCGCGCACCCGCCTGCTGGTGGGTCTGGCGGTTGCCGCCATCCTGCTGATCAGCGGCGGGATCATCTTGCAGACCCTCGTGTTGCCGCCGGATCAGTCACCAACGCAACTGGCCGACTCGACCGCACATCCCCTGCTGGACGAGCCGACGCTCGAACCGGGCGCCACGGAACAGATGGCCGACGCCACTTTCGGCCTGCGCGAAGCCGGAGAGCAACCGGCGGCTGGCAGCGATGTGTCACAAACCGAAGAAGCCACCGCAGCCGCGTCCGCAGCCGAACCGGTCACCGCCCCGCCCACCGAAACCCTGGCCCAGGCCCCGCGACAGTTGCCGACCGCCGCCCTGTCATCTGCCGCCAAAGCGCCAGCCCTTGACCAGCCCCAACTCAAGGGCACTGAGCGCACTAACGACCGCGACCAGTTGCCTGCCGCCTCGCAAATGGTGATGTCACGCATCGCTCCCCAGACTGATCAAAAGGTCAACCGCCTGACGCGCGGCCGAAGTGAGGCGACACCGACGCGCATCGAAGTGACCACCGCCAGGACAAATGACACGCAGCAGCAGGTGATGCAGTGGGCGATCAGCAACCGGGCCCAGGTGATCGAGCCCACCTTCCAGCCGCCTGCGCCGTTGCCATCGGCATCATCGTCCGCCGTCGGCCGCTCGATGATGCCGTCCCGCGGCGCTCAGACCACCAGTTCCTTCTTCAGCGCACAAACTGCGTCCGTGCCGCAAGCGAGGCCCCAGACGCTGATCGTGCAGATGGATGAGTCGCAGGTCGAGCAGTTAGCCGACTACCTCAACACGCAGGCCGGCCAGCGTGCCGCCGTTGTGCGCGATCAACGGGAATGGTTCCTCGGCCGGGCGACCGGTCAACCGAAGGCCGAAACCGAAGCTCTTGGACAGGCTCCGGTGCAAGCCCAGGGTCTGGCTGGATTCGCTTCCGTGCCCGCCCCCACGCCAATCGCCGAAGCTGATGGCAGCAAACCTGACGTCTCCAAACCCGACGCCGCCGAGCCATCCGCGCCCTTTGATCTTGATATTGACTGGGCCCAGGTGCTCAACAACCAGTTGCCGCTGACGCCGGTGCAGCACTTCGCCGGCGCCAAACGAACTCCATTGCCCGATCCCGCCCGCCGCGTCAACGTCGTGGTGGAGTTGATCGAAACGTCGCCACCGTCCAGCAGTCATGATTCACCAGCAACGCATGAACCATGATGAAGATGGCTAATCGCTGGCGGCGCCGCTCTTCAGCTTGTCGCCCATCTTCTGTTCCAGCTTCTCGACCTTCGGCTGGGCTACCGCTTGAATGTAGGGCTGATTGGGATTGCGACGGGCGTAGTCCTGGTGATACTTCTCCGCTGGATAAAAACCCGTCAGCGGTTCGAGCGTGGTGACGATCGGTTTGTCGAACGTGTGCTCCTGCTCCAGGCGCCTGATGTAGGACTCGGCGGCCTGCCTCTGGGCTTCATCGGCGTAGAAGATGGCGGAGCGATACTGGCGGCCGCGGTCGGCGCCTTGGCCGTTGCGTTGCGTCGGGTCGTGGGCGATGGTGAAAAAAATCTTGAACAACTCATCGAGGTCCACCTGCGATGGATCGTAAGTCACCTTGATCGCCTCGGCGTGATCCGTCGTCCCGGTGCACACCGTTTCGTAATCCGCGTTGTCGGCCGTACCACCCGAATAGCCCGACTCCACGTCCAGCACGCCCTTGACGGGCTCGAACACCGCTTCCGTGCACCAGAAACATCCGCCCGCCAGCACGATCGACTGCGAAGGCTTGACCTGGGCCGCGGGATCAGCCAGCTTCGCAACATCCTCGCTGGAAGTGAACGTCAACGATTCGCTGTTGAGGCAATACCGCTGACCTGTCGGGGCCGGGCCGTCATCGAAGACGTGGCCCAGATGTCCGTCACAGCGGGCGCACAAAATTTCCGTGCGCACCATGCCGAAGCTGTCGTCGGATTTCTCGACAATGTTTTCCTCGGCGATGGGTGCATAAAAACTGGGCCAGCCGGTGCCGGACTTGAACTTGGTGTCGGATGAAAACAACGGCAGTCCGCAGCCGGCACAGGCGTAAACGCCCGGGGTTTTGTTATCCAGCAGCAGGCCGCAGAAAGGTGCTTCGGTCGCGGCATGACGCAGAATGCGGTATTGATCGGGTGTCAGTTGCGCTTTCCATTGCTCATCGGTCTTGATCAGCTTGTGCGAAGGCGCCGGCCCGACCAGTTCGCCGGCCGCGTTGAAGACTTTGACCATGACCGTGGGGATATCCTTGTTCTGCGCCTGCATGGATGATTCCTCGTGAGATTGGGCCTCGCCGCCGCAGCCGGCTACCGATAGTACGAGCAGCATGGTGAGCGTTTTCATGCAGTCTAAACCGGCAGAAGTTGCCACTTATTCCCCCGCCCCACGGAATAGCCCCAGCCCAGGCCACTTTGTTCCAGCACGGCGGAGGCCGGTTTACCGGCCGTCTTCCCCAATACCTCCGCGCCCCTATCGGTTACTCAGAACTCCCCCGCGCCCTGACGGAACGTTTCAACCCGCATCGAACCATCGCCAAACAGGCTGATCTCGATCATCCCGTCGCAATCGGTGACACAGCGACGAATGCTGCGCGGCTGCAGCAGGCCCGCCCAATCCTCGTCTCGCCGCCGGTCCGGCCCGCACGATTGCAACACAAACCTCGGCTCCACCGCATCCAGCAGATCGCCCGTTGCTTCGACAATGCTCCCGTGGTGCGGCAGGTCCATGATGCCAGCCTCCAAGTCGATTCCCGACTCCAGCAATCGCGTGATCGCATCCTGCTGTATGTCGCCGGTCAGCAACGCACGCCGATCTCCCGCTTGAATCGCCAGCACGATCGAGCCGTCGTTCTGCACGCGCGGCTGGTAATCACCCGCAGGCCAGAGCACGTTCAAACTCACCTGCTCCGTCAGATCAGCGCGCTCGCCGGCGGTCACCACGCGCAACGTCGCCCCGCGCTGCGTCAGCCCTTCCAGCAGAAACGCCGTCGCGCCGTCGGGTTTCTCCCGCGCCTCGGTGAGCAACTGCGGCGTCAGCCAGACTTCGCGCACCGGCGTCTTGTCCGCCACGTCCAGCATGCCGCAGTAGTGATCCAGGTCGCTGTGCGAGATCACCATCACATCGATCCGCCGCACGCCCAGCGTCTGCAGCGCCGGGCTCACGCTGCGCAGGCCGACGTCCATGTAGCGCTGCGACCCGCAGTCGAACATCAGCGTTCGGCCATGCGAGCGGACCAGGAAACACGAGCCGTCGCCCACCGCCAAGGCGTTGACCTGAAGCAGCGGCCGAGGCAGCGGCGGCAGTTGCATCCACAGCGTCCAGCCTGCCGCGATGCACCAGGCGGCGATCAGCGTTTTCCGCCTGCCGCGAAACATTCCCGCCAGCGTAAACCAGATCACCGCCAGCACGCCCAGGCTCCAGACGGCGCTCGGCTCACCGCTCAACCGCAGCGTCGCGCCCGGCCAGTCGTGCGCTTCATTGACCAGGCCCAGCATCGCATCGGTCACCCAGCGCAGTGGTCCGCTCAGCATCAGCGAAATGCTCGGAGAAATCAGCCCGAAAAGAATCTTGGCGTACCCGATCGCCAGCACAGCCGTCAGCGCCGGCAGCGCCAGCAACGACAGCAACACCGCCAGCGGATTCACCATGCTGTAGTGATACGCCACCAGCGGCAGCGCCACCGCGAACGCCACCGTGCTGGCAATCGCATAACCCAGCACCCAGCGCAGCACGCGCACCCCGATGCCCGGCTGGCCCATCATGATCCACTCGGCCGGCCAGATCCGCTCCAGCAGCGGACCCGTGAACAGAATCAATGCCGCCACCACCAGGAAGCTCAACTGAAATCCCGCGTTGTACAGATCGCTCGGCCGCCAGATCAGCACGATCAGCGCCGCCAGCGCCAGCGTCTGCCGCACATCGATCCGCTTGCCCCACCACACCGCGCCGCACAGCAACCCCGCCATGATCCCCGCACGCACGATCGGCACGCGCGGCGGAACCGCCAGCATGAACAAGCCCAGCACCACCAGCACCACCATCGCTGACCGCGCGGGATGCACCATCAGCAGCCGGCAGATCAACCACACCAGCCCCAGCAAAATGCCCAGATGCGCCCCCGATATGCTCAGCATGTGCGCCAATCCCACGTCGCGGAACGTGTCGTCCAATCCATCAAGTTCCCGGCTCCAGCGCCCCAGCAGCAGCGTCTGCAGCAACGCCAACTGCACCGAATCGTTTTCCATCCCGATGTTCAACGTCTGTTCTGCTGCACTACCCGCCGCACTCGACCAACGCGGCAGTGCCCAGCGCAGCGGCGCTTCGCCCAGGTCTTTCCAATTGTCTGTCCGCGCCAGTGAAATCTGCCCCTCGATGCCTTGCTCGCGCAGTTGCCTGCGGTAATCCAGCTCACCCGGGTTCATGGCCGACCGCACCGGGAACAACCAGCCCGTCGCTTCGATCCGCCGCCCCACCGCTAACCGCTGATCCAACTCCCGCACCCGCAGCAGCAGCTTGCCCGAGGCCTGCTGATCCATCACGCGCTCAACTCGCAGCACCGCCAGCGTGTTCGGCTCGCGGTGATAAGTGAACATGCCCATCGCTCCCCGCCAGGGCGACGAAAAAACGATCGGCCCCTCCACCACGCCCGCCACCCGCACTAGATGCGATTCACTGCCCACGTATCGCCCGACATCATTTTCAGCCGTGTAATCACATCGCACCACGTACCACGCCGCGCCGCACGTCACGATTGCGCCCAGCCACAGCGCACGATGTCTGCGCCACAACGCCATCGTCGTCAGCAACACCGCGCAGACAAACCACAGACTTAACCAGCCGATCTCCGCCCCCAGCAGAATGCCGACGATCCACGCCCCCGCCACCGCCGCAATGCCCGGATGCTCCCGCATGGTTGCTCATGATAATCGCAGACAGAATCGACAGCAGGCAGCAGGGTGTAGCACATTCAGACAATCAGGCAGTCAAGCAATCAGGCCTTGCGAAAACTCTGACGGGCGATGACAGGTGGAGATCATCAGCCCGAAGCTCAGCAAGGCGAAGCAGGCTGGTTCGGGGATGATAAAACCTGCCTGTTGGACAGCCTGATCGAAAGAGATGTCCGCGCTGAAGCCGTGACCCCAATGGTCGCCGAGGATTTGCAGGTCGGCCAGGTTGACGAAATTGTCGCCGGTGAAATCAGCTTCGGTCCAGCCGGCGGCGCTGGATTGCCAGTGATCGCCGAGGATCTGCAGGTCGGTGAGATTGACCATGCCGTCGTGATTGGCGTCACCGGGATAATCGAACTGGCCCTGTGGGATGCCGAAGGTGAAGTCGTCAGCACCGAAGATGTTGCCGCCTTCCAGGACGTTTTCTTCGTTGAGTTGCAATGTGCCGGTGAGAATGACGCTGGTGAAGCCGTCGGGATCGACGATGCCGACGAACTCGTGGCCGAAGGACGGGTTGTCGCCGGGATACATCGCGCCGTAGCCGGGCAGGACGTAGCCGGGCTCGTTGGCGGTGGTGCGACCTTCAAAGAGAAAGCCGACGCTCTGACCATCGGGGTTGGTGTCGAACCAGCCACCGACGGCGAAGATGGGCACGGGCGCGGTGACACGGATGGTGGTGGGATAGGGCTCGCCGTTGTGATCTTCGTAGATGCCCCACAGGCCGCTGCGTGCCCAGTTGTGATTGGTGGTGACGCCGTGGGCCTTGGTGGAGTAGGCGCTGCCCCAGACATCTTTCGCGGCCGACTCCCACAGCAACGTCTGACTGATCACCTGCGGAAATGCGTGACGGTCGTTGATGTTCGGCGAACGGGCGACATCCCAGGCTGACGATTCAAAGCCCTCGGTGAGTGTCTGCAATCCGAGTTGGGAGAGCCGCGCCAGGTAGGCTGATTCAGTCTTGTATCGCTCGACCGCCGCCTCGGCCGGCAGCGCCAGCAGGCTCAACAGGGTGACTATCAGAACTGCCAGACATTGTCGTGCCGCGGGGTCCAGGTCTTGCTTCATGGACTGGACTATAGCGCGATCGGTGTTGGAATAAAGTGGCCGCGATGTATCGGTTGTTGCAGAAATGCGAAAATCCCGCGGGTTGCGCGCACAGGCTGGCCAGCGATTCTCATTTTTTCGAGGGTCGCGCGAAAAAATTTCTATTGCAGCCTGCATCAGCACTTGCACACTTTTTTGACCCCCCAAAACTGCCTCCGGCGCGCACAAACGTTGCGCTTGGCCCTTTTATAGGAAGGCCGTCCGGTTTCGGATGAGGCTCAATTGCTTGATTACCCCCAGTCGCCTGAACGGAAAAAAACGTTCGGCACGGACGCGACCGGGCCCAAGTGAGTGAGTG
>JADLFV010000083.1 GCA_020849625.1 Phycisphaeraceae bacterium | reverse complement strand
TGCAAATTCTCGGCGACAATTGGGGCTCCAGCGACGCCTACTGGCTTCTCGGCGATTTCACCGGTGACGGCTCGGTCAACCTCGCTGACCTGCAGGTGCTCGGCGATAACTGGGGCACCGGCACCGGCACCGGCACAGACTTGGCCTTTGCGGATGCATTGCGTCTGGCAGGTCTATCGCTACCCGAGCCCAGTTCGATCATTTTGTTGCTCGTGCTGTCGGCCGGTCTATGCCGCCGCCGTGCCAGCGGCGTGCAATATTGCTGACACGCCCATGGCGAGACGGTGTAGCGGCGCGTCCCCTAAACATCCGACGGTGAGGGGCGGTACGGTTGTCTTACAATGACTGTTTGCACGGGGCCCAATTCTGGCACAGATGCCGCAGAATAACTTGGGTCGGCCGAACGTATTTGTATAATCACTACTCGGATTGAATGCCTCGCGGCATAGTTAGGGGGGCCATATCACAAATTCCCTATGGTGTCCCATCGATACCTCGCTGGGGGAATCCCCTGCACCTGCACTACCAGAATGCATAAGGAAACAAAGCATGTATACACACAAGTGGCTGGTTATTGTGACGTGTCTGTCCGCCGTTTTTGCCGTTCATTCGAGCCAAGCCGTTGTGACGGTCGGTCCCGGTGGCAGTTACGATTTCACCACAATTCAGGCCGGCATCAACTGGGCTTTGCCCGGCGAAGAAGTCCAGGTGTATGGAGGATCCTATGCAGAGAACCTGACAATCACGAAGAATCTGACGTTGACTGGAATCAACGTCGGCGGCGCCAGACCGGTAATTAACCCGGCGGCCGGTCAGGCTGTTGTGATCAGCATGGGCAAGACCGTCGAGATCTCCGGCTTCGAGATGACCGGCTGTCAGGGTGGCATCTATGCCACCAATGCCCGTGAAGTCACCGCATATGTCCACGACAATGTCTTTCACGACCTGGATGCGGGGAGCGGCTTCAACTGGGGCGATTCCACCACCGGCGGTGAAGCGATTTATCTCGGCGGCACACTGCGCATCTACAACAATCTGATCTACAACAACACCGGCTTGGCAGGGGATCAGTCGGCCACAGTGCGCCTCCGCAGCGACGTCGCAAATCACGAGTTTTTCAATAACACTCTCTTTAACAACACCACCAATGGAGGTGCGGCGGTTCATCTGATCGGTCCCGACATGCTCGTTTACAACAACATCATCGCTTACCAGAACCACGGGGCAGGGATCTCCAAGTGGGATCCCTACGGCGGCTGGACCGAGGAAGTGGTCTACAACCTGATCTACGGTTGCGACAGTGGGGTCACGGACGGCGAGGTCGTACACAGCCGGACGATCACGGAGGACCCGCAGTTTATGGATGAGACGGGGTTGGATTTCCATCTGATGGCAACGTCGCCTGCCATTGACGCCGGCATGGCCGTATCGTTGGCATTGGACCTGGATGGCACGCCGAGACCTTTCGATTATCCAGGCGTGACCGGCCCGGAATCGACGTACGACCTGGGCTGCTATGAGCTGAACGTAGTCATCTGGCCGGGTGATGCAAACGGCGACGGCATGGTGAACCTCGCTGACTTGCAGGTTCTGGGTGACAACTGGCACTCCACCACGGCGACCCGGAACCAGGGGGATTTCACGGGTGACGGCTACGTGGGCCTTGATGATCTTCAGATTCTCGGCGACAACTGGGGTTACGGCGTGTCGTCGGATCTCACCTTCGACCAAGCCCCGCAGCAACTCGGACTGAACATCCCCGAGCCGGGGACGTTGCTGCTGCTGTGTCTGGGCGTGCTGGCTGTGACGCGGCGCGTTCGCTGAACACAAGCGACATCACGGTTGAGCGGGCTGACCACTTCCGGGGCCCGGGGACGGGACGCTTCCGGGAGCGGGGGCGGCCAGTTCCTGGTAGGTGTTCTCACCCGGCGGCTGGCGCAGCTCGAACTCGAGCAGGCGCAGACGCTGGGCGATTTCAGGCTTGATCGACGGACCCAGCAACCGCCGCAGTTGGCCCATGATGTCGCGGGCGGAGTCCGGCTTGCGCTGATCGGCCTGAAGACGGGCTGCTTCCACGAACTGGTCGATGATCGGATCGTCCGTGGGCGGAAGCGTGCCGCTGCCGGCCTCGGGGCCCAGCAGTCGCCGCGCCTCATCGAATGCTCGCGCAAAGTCACCCACATCCAGCAAGGCATCGATGCGATTGCGGCGATAGCGATCGACCTGCCCCGCGGACATGCGACTGACCATCGAAGCCAGGCGATCGAAGTCCGCCAGTGCCGGCGTCGGACTCAGCGCCCGCACACGGATTTCCGCGCGCTTCAGCAGCAACTGAATCTGGGCATCGGTCAACGGCTCGGTCGCATCGGCGGCCGGAACCGCGGCGGTCAGCAGTCGCTCCAACGTCGCCAGATCCTCGTGCTCGGCATCCAGGTAATCCACGGTCCACAGCACGTGATCGGCGCTGACCCGCCCTGCCATCGCCACCAGGGCGCGGCGCCAGGCTTCCAGCATTTCCGGCTGCTGCGGCCGATGTGTGGACAGGGCACGCAGCGTGTCCGGTCCGCCGCGGCGCTCAGAGGCGCTGATGACGATCGGCTGAATCGTCGGATCGCCGGCCCGGTCGGCCAGCATCTTCAACGGCCGTGCCGACTCCGCCCACGCCGACGCGGCCGCCAGCTTCACCGGCTGGCTGTCGGCATCCACCCACTTGGCGATGCGCTGGAAGTCCTCATCTGCGTCAATCTTGCCCAGCAGGGTGATGACTTGCGGCAAAGGCAAGCCATTTTCGGGCAAACCGCGGCGAGCCAGTTGCACGGCCCGTTCGATCTGCTTGCCATCGAGCATCTTGCTATCCATCGCCGCTGCCAACGTGGCGGCTGCTTCCGGTCGCAAAGCAGGCTCATCCAGCAGGTCCAGGGCCGGCTCCACCACCGGCTGCTGCGGCAAACGGGCGCTCAGCAGCAGATAGGCCCGGATGACCTCCAGCACGTGTTCCTCATGGTTGGCCAGACGATCAGCCGCGATGCGGGAGGCCGGCTCATCCAGCAGGTCGCGCAACAGCAGGGCGGCCCGGCTGCGAATCTCCGGCTGGCGATCGAGCAATCGCTCGCGCAGCGCCACGCGCAGGGCTTCCTCGAACGGCTGATCATCCAGCAGGCGCTGCAGGGCCAGGTCCAGCCCCAGTTGCCGCAGCGTGGGCAGCGGATCGCGCAGCATGTAGGCCAGCACGGCTGGTCTGTCAGCCGGCTGGGTGGTGCGATAGATGGCCTGCTGAGATTCGAGCAGTCGGCGCTCGCCTTCGCTCATGCGCAGGCGCATGGCCGTCTGCTGGCGGGCCTGATTGCTCAGCAGGTGGCTGAGCCAGTCGTTGTCGCTGAGTCGGCGTGCCTCGTCCCACCAGGTCTGCCATGCGGCCGGGTCCTGGTTGAGCGTCTCCATGCCGGTCAGGTTGATCAGAGCCTGATAGGCGGCTGAGCGCACCAGTGGCGGCTGCGAGGCCCCCGTCAGACGCAACAGGCGCTCACAGGTGTCCTTGCTGCGGAAGTAACCCCACAGCCGAATCATGCGCACCCGGGCATCGACCGGCTCGGCGGCGTCCTCGGCCGTCTCACGCAGGCGGCGCTGCAGCTTGTCATCGTTGAACCGGCCCAGGGCGTCCGCCAGCAGGGCCAGGTCATCTTCCGAAGCGGCCAGGGTGTAGCGGTTGAGCAGGGCCGGCCACCACTCATCGCGGACCCGGCCGGGGTAGAGGGCGATGGCTGAGGCGGTGGCCCGCCAGACATGGTCGGGGGCCTGGACGTCCACAGCCGCGGCGATGGCCCGCAGGGCGTCACGGTGGTCCTGGCTCAAGAGGTTGGCGGCTGCGTCGCGGCGTTCGTCGGCCGGCAGGGAGGCATTCAGTAGCTGTCGCAGCGGTGCGGTGACCGTATCGCGCAGGCCGGCCGTCAGCAGGGCAGCCGGGTCCTCCTGGGCCACCGCCGGCGAAACGGCCATCACGAGCCAGACGGTTCCCAGGCACATCCAGAATCGAATCATGCTAACCTCATCGGTTCGCCAGCCAAGTGGCGTGCAATTGGTCTATGATATATACGGATCAACCGGGAGGCAGGTTTTGACCGATAATCCTTCCGGAGGACCACCGGTTCCTGAGGAAACCAAGCGATGAACGACTGGGAGGACGCCGAGCGTCACGCCGAACGCGCCCAGCAGTATTACGAAGCGGGCCAGTGGCAGAAAGCCCTGCGCGAGATTCGCCGCGCCATCGCCGTCAATCCGCAACAGAGTGAATGGCACTTCGGCATGGGCCTGACGCTCGATGCCATGGAGCGCTACGAGGAAGCGATCGAAGCCTACGAGCAGGTGCTGCGCCTGCGCGGCGATGATGTGGACGCATTGATCAATCTGGGCATCGACCTGATCCAGGTCGGCAACAGCGCCCGTGCGGTGGAGGTGTTGCAGCGGGCCGGCCAACTTGAGCCGGACAACGCCTCGTCCTATAGCCATCGCATTGCCGCCTACACCCGGCTGGACGATCACGAGCAGGCTGAACTGATGTTCTACATGGCCTGCCAGATCGACGAGGCTGATCCCTCCGCTTACGACCACATCGCCGAGAGCCTGGCCGTGCGCGGCAAGCTGCCGCAGGCCATCGACTGCTGGAAGAAGGTCATCCAGTTCGATCCGCAGTATCCCGAGGCCTGGGCCAACCTGGCCAAAGCGCACTGGCAGATGGGCGAGTTGCCCCGGGCCCGCCGTGATTTTATTCGTGCCCTGCGCCGCGATCCGGGCGACATCGACACGCTGCTGATGCTGGGCGAGTTGCTGATCGAAATGAAGCGCTACGCTGAGGCGGCTGAGAAGTTCCGCCGCGTGATCGAGATGGATCCCTCCGTGGCCGACGCCTACTACCACCTCGGTCACTTGGCCTACATGGTCGGCCACCGCAACGCGGCCGAAGCGCGCTTTGAAAAAGCGCGAGCCCTGTCACCGCAGCGCGTGGGCACCCGGGCCGGCCTGGCCCGCATCGCGGCCGATCGCGGCGAACTGGATCGCGCCCGCCAGATGCTCAACGCCGAGATCGACCTTGGCGACCACAACCCGGCCCAGAAGCTGGACCTGATGCGGTTGCTGCTGGAACTGGGCATGGACGAGCAGGCCGAGCAATTGGCCGACCTGCCCATCGCCGCCCTGAACCGGGCCGAAGCCGAAGGTTTGCAGGTCGATGCCGAACTGGCCTGCGGGCTGCTGCTGTGTCGCGGGGCCGCCCGTCTGCGTCGCGGCCACATCACCACCGGCCTGCGCGACAACAAACGCGCCCTGGCTCATCAGCCCGATCATCCGGTCGCACTCTACAACCTGGCCTACGGCTACTGGCAGGCGGGCAAGCTCAAGCGCGCCGCCTACTGGGCTCGACGCGCCCGGGCGCAAGATGACAACGATCCCGCCCTGAAGATGCTCCGCCGCCGCCTGCTCCTGTCCCGCCTGCTGCGCTTGTTCTGGCTGTGAAGACGAGGCGTCTGCTAAGATGCGGCCATGATCGACCTCAAACAACTGCGCGATGACCCCGATCGTTTTCGCAAGGGCGCCAGGGACAAGAACTATGACCCGGCCGTGGTGGACCAGTTGCTGGCCGCTGACACCGAGTTGCGGGCGGTGATGACCCGGCAGCAGGAATTGACTGCTGAGAAAAACCGCATCGGCAAACAGATCGGCCAACTCGCCGGGCAGATGAAAAAAGCCGCCGGCGAACAGAAGGCCCAATTCCAGCAGCAGATGCAGCAGCTCCAGCAGCGCCCCAACCAGATCAAGCAGGAAGAAGAAAACCTGATCGCCCAGGTGCGCCAGTTGGAAGAGCAACGCAATGCGTTGTGGCTGAAGGTGCCGCAACCTGCCGACCCCGACGTGCCGGTCGGCAGCGGCGCCCAGGACAACGTGGAGATCCGCCGCTGGAACCCCCGGAAGTTTGACACGGCCAAATCATTCGCCGAGCAGCGCGGGTTCGAGCCCAAAACGCACATCGAACTGATGACCCGCCTCGGCATGGTGGACTTCGATCGCGGCGTCAAGATGGCCGGGTCACGCAGTTATGTATTGACTGGCGACGGCATGCGCCTGCACCAGGCGATCCTGCGCTGCGCGTTCGACTTTATGACCCTGGAGAACGGCTTTCGCCCCATGAGCGCCCCGGTGCTGGTGCGCGATGAGCTGATGGTCGGCACCGGATTTTTCCCGGAAGGCCGCGAACAGAGCTACGCCATCGCTAACCCCACCAGCGAAGGCGCGGGCTTCTCCCTGGCGGGCACCGGCGAAGTGGGCCTGATGGGTCTGCACATGGATGAGATGCTGGCCCCGGAAGATTTGCCGCTGTGTTACACGACGCTCTCTCCATGTTTTCGCCGCGAAGCCGGGGCGGCCGGCAAAGACACCGCGGGCCTGTTTCGCATTCACTACTTCGAGAAGGTCGAGCAGGTGGTCATCTGCCGCGCCGACGAAGCGGAAAGTCGCGCCTGGCACCAAAAGATGATGAGCTTCGTCGAAACGCTGTTGCAGAAGCTCGAACTTCCCTACCGCCTGCTTCAGTGTTGCAGCGGGGACCTGGGGCCGAAGAACGTGGACATGGTGGACATCGAATGCTGGATGCCCGGCCGCGGCGAGGACGGCCAGGGCGCCTATTGCGAAACGCACTCCGCCAGCCGCCTGTACGACTATCAGTGCCGACGCCTGAACATCCGTTACAAGGACCCCGACACGGGCAAGCCGGTGACCTGCCACAGCCTCAACAACACGGTGGCTGCCAGCCCGCGCATTTTGATTCCGCTGATCGAGATGTATCAGAACGCCGACGGCACGATCACGATTCCCGCCACGCTGCGGCCATACATGGGCGGCGCGGAGAAGATCGGCTGATCGCCAGCTAGAATATTCCATCATGGACCCGCTGCAGGTTCAAATCCGTCTGATCGAAGCCACGCGAGCCCAACAGGCCTGCCGCCAATCCCCTGGTGAAAAAATCGCGGCCGGCCTGAGGCTCTACGGTCAGATCAAGCGCCGAATGATCGCGGGAATTCGCATGCGCCATCCGGATGCGGATGAGGCGGAAATCCGCCGCCACCTGCGGCAGTGGCTGCGCACGTCGCGACACAATGAGAACCTGCCATGGACGAACTAGCAGCCGTCCAGGCTGTGCTGGACATCATCGAGCGCCTCGAAATCCCCTACATGGTGGTCGGTTCGCTTTCCAGCAACGCCTACGGCGTGGTGCGGGCCACGCAGGATGCAGACCTTGTTGTGGTCCTCAAAGGCAATGACTTGAAAAAGTTGCATGAACTGCTGCCGCCCGGCTTCCATTTGAATCCCCAGGCATCTTTCGAAACAGTCACCGGCAAAACCCGTCACATCATCGACATCGACGATCCGGTTTACACCATCGAACTGTTCGAGTTGAGTGACGGCGAGTTCGACGCTTCTCGTTTTGGTCGTCGGACTCTGATTGAGTTGGATGATCGCCCCCGGCACGTACAGACCGCTGAGGACGTCGTCATCCAGAAACTACACTGGTTCCACCTAGCCCACCGACGCAAGGATCACGATGACGTGCGCGATGTGATCAGCACCCAGCGATCGCATCTCGACTGGACCTACATCCGCACCTGGTGCCAGCGCCTCGACCTGACCGGTGAGCTTGAGCAGATGCTGGCCACCTTGCCGCAGGTTTCGCCGCAATAGCTTGCTTTGCCCGGTTTTTCAGGTAAAATAATGCACGAAATCATGACGGCTCGTCGGCATCCGTGGCGGTAAAGGCCGACTCTCCAAGGGCCAGCAAACAGCAGCCAGCACCCGAAATACCGGGCGGCTGCGTGTTCAACTTGGAGGTCCGTGATGCCTGCCCCTGCCTTTCCCCTGACGCCCAGAAACGTCCCCACCGTTCAAACCGAGCACCGCCGGATCGTCACGCCGATCCCCGTGCCGCAGTCGATTCCCATTCTGCAGAAGTTGCGCACCTGCGAGCCGCTGTCGATGTCCGGCCAGCCGCCGATCATCTGGGACCATGCTGCCGGCGTGCACGTGTTCGATCGCTTCGGCAATCAATGGCTGGACTTTTCCAGCGGCGTGCTGGTGACCAACGCCGGCCACAGCAATCCCGCCATCGCGGCCGGCATGATCGACCAGATCAACCACGGCCTGCTGCACAACTACTGTTTCCCCAGCGAAATCCGCAGCCAACTGGTCGACTTGCTCTGCTCCGTAGCGCCCGAGGGACTCAAGAAAGCCTTCCTGCTGACCACCGGTTCCGAAGCCACCGAGGCCTGCATCAAGCTCATGCGCACCCACGGCCTCAAAGCCGCAGGCAAACGCAAGATCGGCATCGTCACCTTCACCCACGGCTTCCACGGCCGCACCATGGGCGCCCAGATGGCTGGCGGCGTGCCCGCGCTTAAGGACTGGATCGTCAACCTCGATCCCGCCATGATCCAGGCGCCCTTCCCCGATGGCTTCCGCCAAAAGGACACCAGCTTCGACGTGTTCCTGCGCACGCTCGATGAGGCCGGCTGGACACCCGACGACGTGGCCGGCGTCATGCTGGAGACTTACCAGGGTGGTAGTGCCTCCTTCGCGCCGGTGGAATACATCAAGAAGCTGCGCACCTGGTGCGATGAGCACGACGTGGTGCTGTCCTTCGATGAAGTGCAGGCCGGCTTCGGACGCACCGGCACGTTCTGGGGCTTTGAGCATTACGACATCACGCCCGATCTGATCGCCTGCGGCAAGGGCATCAGCAGTGGTATGCCATTGTCAGCGGTGCTGGGACGACCCAAACTGCTCGATCAGTACCCGCCAGGATCGATGACCAGTACGCACACCGGCAACCCCGTCTGCTGCGCCGCGGCTCTGGCCTGCATCCACCAGATTCTGAACATGAACCTGGTGGAAAACGCCCGCAACATGGGGCGGATACTCGCAGCCGAACTCAAGCGAATCGAGAAGCGCTTCACCGGTCCGGTCGGTGCGGCCGACGCCAGGGGACTGGTGGGCACCGTGCAGATGGTGGTCCTCGGCACCACCGATCCCGACAAGGCCCTGGCCACCGACATCGTGCGCCGCTGCTACGAACAGGGCCTGCTGCTGTTCGCCCCCGTCGGCGTCGGCGGCGGCACGGTCAAAATCGCCCCGCCGCTGGTCATCGACGAACCCGCATTGCGCGAAGGTCTGTCGGTGCTGGAAAACAGCATCGAAGCGGCGATCAGCAACATTGAACAAACCGTCAGTCAGTGATAGAAACAGGAAAGGAATGAACCGCAGATTGCGCAGATTTTCGCAGATTCAAGAAATGGTTTACGATTGTTACGATCTTAATCTGCGCTAATCTGCGTAATCTGCGGTTAATCATCAGCCATGAAACCCATCCAGACAACCTTCATCGGCGGCGGCATGATCGTGCACGATCAGTTGCTGCCTTCGCTCTACCATCTTCAGCGCCTCGGCGCAGTCGGTGACATTGCCGTGGTCGAAGCCAGTGCCGCACGTTTGAAGCACCTGGTCAACGATCACTTGGCTGCGGCTTTCCCCGGCCAGTCGTTTGTCGCCCATCCCGTCCTGGACAGCGATCCGAAGCAGGAGGACTTTCAGCGCTATCGCTCGGTGATCTCGAAGATGCCGCCCGGTAATCTGGCCATCGTGGCCACGCCGGACCATCTGCACTTTGATGTGATCAAATTCTGCCTGGAGCACGATCAGCACGTGATGAGCACCAAGCCGCTGGTGCATCGCCACGATGAAGCGGCCGCAATCGAGAAGCTCGCCCGTCAGCGCGGGCTGTTCGTGGGCATCGAGTATCACAAGCGCTTCGACCGCCGGGCGTTGGAGGCGCGCGCTTTGTACCGGGCCGGCCGCTTCGGTCAGTTCCGCCTCGGCTACGCCTGCCTCATCGAGCCTTACCGCTATCGCTACTCTAACTTTCAGAACTGGTTCAAGAAGGAAAACGCCGACCCCTTCACCTACATCGGCTGCCACTACGTCGATCAGGTGTATTTCATCACCGGCCTGCGCCCCACTTCGGTGGTGATGACCGGCGTCGAAGGCACCTTCCCCAACGGCAACGTCGCCTGGATGTGGGCCAACGGCACTGTCACTTTCGAAAACGGTGCAGCCCTCTCGATCAACGCCGGCCTGGGCTATCCCGAACGCGGCGCAGGCACCAACGACCAAGGCATCACCCTCTACTGCGAAGGCCCCGACGGCAAGGACTCGTCCCCCGAAGGTGAGGGCGGCTGCATCATCGTCCACAACGACCAGTTCCGCGGCGTCAGCCACTGCTACGTGGACGACGCTGCGGCCGGGGCCCATTTCCGCTTCGTCAACCCCGACTACATGCACCTCGTCCCCTGGACCGGGCCCGGCCTCAAGCCCGTGGGCTACGGCTACGATTCGGTCGAGGCCATCGTGCAATCCGCCATCCGCGTCGCTTCCGCAGGTGATCTGGCCTCCCGGCAGGCCTTGCTGGCGGAAATCGACGAGGCGGGTCTGATCGCAACTCCTGCCAATAGCTCGATTAATGAAAAGGTCAGCGAAGCCGCCCGCCTGTCTCTGGCCGAGGGTGGCCGCCGGGTGGAGATCAAATATTAGGATGATTCCATACAACCCCAAATTTGACATAAGCTGCTTGCATCAAACAACTTAACCGACTCGATTTGACCAAATATCTGATTTCGGTTAAATTATCGTGCTATGCCCTCCCCAACAGCAAAAGCCCCCAAGGCACCGCGATCGAAGCGCGCTGCGGCGGTCAAACCAGCCCCCGTCAGCCCCAACACGGCCGGTAAAGCCGCCATCACCAACTACACCACCGCTCTGCGCTGGCTCTATGAGCATGTCGATTTCGAACGCATGCGCATGGTCAAATACAACGAGCGGACCTTCAGCCTCGCCCGCATGCGCAAGCTGCTGGACCTGATGGGCAATCCCCATCAGAGCCTCAAGTGCGTGCAGGTGGCCGGCACCAAGGGCAAGGGCTCGACCTGTGCCATGCTCTCGGCCATGCTCCGCCGCTGCGGCTACACCGTTGGGCTCTACACCAGCCCGCACCTGGTTGACCTGCGCGAACGCATCAGCATCGACGGCCAGATGATCGCCTACCACGAGACGGCCGACATCTTCAAGCAGATCGCCGCCAAGGAAAAGGCCTTCGCCAACGCCCCGCTGACCTTCTTTGAGATCATCACCGCCGCCGCCCTCAAATACTTCGCAGACCAGGCGGTGGACATCGCTGTGCTGGAGACCGGGCTCGGCGGCCGACTCGACTGCACCAACGTGGTCAACCCGCTGGTCACCGCCATCACCCACATCAGCCTGGACCACACGCACATCCTCGGTGGCACGCTGCCGCTGATCGCCCGTGAGAAGGCCGGCATCTTCAAGAAGGACGTACCCGCCCTGACCGTGCAACAGGATCCGGAGGTTCTGGCGGTGCTCAAGGAAGTGGCCGAGCAGGTGGGCGCGCCGATTTCGATCTGCGGTGACGGCATCGACTTCAGCTATCGCTTCGAGGCCAACCGTGAACTGGGCCCGCACACCCGCGTCTGCCTGACCACGCCCACCTCGCGCTTCGAGCACCTGCCCGTGCCCCTGCGCGGTGAGCACCAGGCCCACAACTGCGGCCTGGCCCTGGCTATCCTCGACAAGCTCAAGGCCCACGGCTTCCAGGCCCCCGAAGACCAGGTGATCAGTGGTCTGGCTCTGACTCAATTGCCCGGTCGCATGGAGCAGGTGTGGGCTGAGCCGCGCATCATCATTGATGGCGCTCACAACGCCCATTCCATCCAGGCCCTGATCAAGGCCCTGGGCGCCCACATCAGCTACGACTCGCTGGTGATGATCTTCGGTTGCGGCCAGGACAAAGACGTCACCGGCATGCTGCGCCAGATCGCCCTGGGCGCTGACAAGATCATCTTCACCCGTGCCAAGAGCAACCCGCGAGCCTGCGAAGCCGAGGACCTGCTGCGCAAGTTCTCCGAGAGCAGCGGCAAGATGGCTCAGACCGCGCCCTCGCTGCCCGAAGCGCTCAAGCTGGCCGCCCGGGCCGTGTCGCGCGAAGACCTGATCGTCGTGGCCGGCAGCTTCTACCTGGCCGGTGAGGCGAAGAAGTATTTCCTCGACCTCGCCAACAAGCCCCGCCCGCGGCGTTGAATGATGGGCGAGCAAGCTCGCCCACTAAACGGTCTGCGCCACATCGACGTGACGGATTGTTCAGCCGATCGTTTCGATCTGCACGGTATCGACGCGCTTGCCCTGGATGGTCGCTTCCGTGACGAACAGGATGCGACTGCCCGGCGCGATCAGTTGCCGACTCAGCAGCACGTGGCCGGCTTCGTGTACGGTCTGATTCGGATCGTCGGTGAAGTTCAGCAGGATCGGCTGAATGCCCCAGGGCAGGGTGAGCTGATTCAGCAGCAGCGCGTTGTTGGTGAACACGTAAATCATCGGGCCCTGCAGGCGGGTCCAGGCGGCGTGATGGGCCATGCGCCCGGTGCGGGTGAACACGACCATGGCATCCGCGTTGACGTCCGCAGCCATGTCTGCCGCCTGGTGCACGATGCGGGCGTGCATGTCCGCCGGTTTGGCCAGCCTGGCGTATTCCGCGCCGCCACTGCGCTCGATCCGCCGAGCGATGCGGTCCATTACCGCCACGCATTCCAGCGGATACTTACCCACGGATGTCTCGCCGCTGAGCATGATGGCGTCGGCCTGCTCGAACACGGCATTGGCCACGTCCGTGACTTCCGCCCGGGTGGGCGAAGGACTGTTGATCATACTTTCGAGCATGTGAGTGGCCACGATCACCGGCTTGCCGCGCACCACGCAGCGCTTGACCAAACGCCGCTGCAAAGGCGGCAGCTCCTCGAACGGCACTTCAATGCCCAGGTCGCCGCGGGCGATCATGATGCCGTCAGCCACGTCGATGATGCCGTCCACGTTGCGCACGCCGGACTGATCCTCCAGCTTGGCGACGATCTTCTGCGGCGCTTTGCGATAGTCGAGGATGGCCCGCAACCGCTGCACGTCCTCAGCCGCCCGCACGAAGCTCATGGCGAAATAGTCCACGCCCAGTTCGATGCCCAGCTCGATGTCCGCGATGTCCTTGTCGGTCAGCGCGGGCAGATTCACGCGCACCCCCGGCAGGTTGATGTGCTTGCGTGAGCCGAGCGTGCCTTCGGTGAGCACTTCGCATTCAAGCTGGTTGTGTTTCTTTTTGAGCACTTTGAGCTTGATGTTGCCGTTATCGACGACGACCACGTTGCCGACGCTGATGTCGTTGACCAGGTCGTCGTAATTGACATCGACGGAGGTGAACTCCTCGCTGTGCTGGCCGCGCACGGTCAGGGCGATGACCTGCCCGGGCTGGAGCTTGAGGTCGGCATCGCGCTCGCCGGTGCGGATGGCGGGGCCCTGGGTGTCCATGAGGATGCCCACGACCCGGCTGAGCTTTTCAGAGGCGGCCCGGATGTGGGTCACATCGCTGCGCACCTGTTCGTGATTGGCATGGGACATGTTCAGGCGAAAGATGTTGACGCCGGCAGCGACCAGTTGCTCGATCATCTGCGGCGAATTGGTGGCGGGGCCGAGGGTCGCGATGATCTTGGTGCGTCGCAGGTCAGGCATGGCGGCGAGTGTACACAGCAGAACGATTCCATGTAACACCCATGTTCACATAAACTGGAAGCTAACCCGCCTTCGAACGCCGATCACCGGGTCTCGCTGAATTGGGGCGGTCAGGCCGAACGTCGAGGCGGAGGGGAGGGATCGACATCTCCTGTGAAGGATGTCGGGGAAGCCTCCGCCGGTTGCGTGTGTCCCGTTCGGCCTGTTGCCGCCCTCTCCCCCGCCGCGGCCGCTCTCCGGCGGTATCGCGCTGACACACAAGCTGCGAACCCGCGCGCCCCGGCGGCAAGCCTCGTTACATGTTTTCAAATCGCCGGCCGATAGGTCGCCCGCAGATCGCTGATCAAGGCGCCGCTCAACTCCAGAGCGCGGCGATGCTCAGCCAGCAGTTGCCGCCCCGCCGGTCGATGGGGCGTGCCCAGGGCCTGATCGTATAGCTGCATCAGTTGCCGTTCGTTCTCACGCACCTGATCGAGTATGACGCTGGACTGGCCCAGGAACAGAGCGGTCCGCAGTTGAAGCCAGATGCAATTCAATTCCGCCAGCAGGGCATGATCGATCTCCGGTTGTCCGCCGTGCTCCACCACGTATCGGGCCAACTCGCTTGCCTGCTGGCGTCGCCGCCCGGCCAGGCGCCCAAACAGCGCGTAGAGATAGGGATCCTGCACATGCTCCAGCGATTTGGCCAGCGTATGTCCGCTGGCAGCCACCGCTCGCAGCAGCACGTTGAACTGACCCAGGCCGGTGATGGCGCAGCCCGTCTCGTCGCGAAAGGTCAGAACATCACAACCGGCATCAAGTTCAGGTTTGGGTGCAGTGGTCGCGTCAGAGTTAGTCGATGGACTGGACATGACTGGTCTCCAGGCAAAATAAAAGACGTGCGGCATGGATCACACCACACCCATCCGGGCATCAGATCAGGTGCATCCGATGAGGTGGTGACTACACTGCCATATCCTTATTGAACTGTTTGCGCGTTTTATGAAAAGTAAAGCTGGTACGTGAATATTTTTAAGGAGTGCATAACCGTATAGCCGCACTCACTGCGAAAACGGCCGCAAACGCTCGATACAATGGCGGGCGTGTATCAGATCGGCTCACTGCAACTGGACAGCAATCTGCTGCTGGCACCCATTGCCGGCTACTGTGACCTGGCGTTCCGCCTGGTCGTGCGCCGCGTGACCGGCTACGGGGGACACGGCAGCGTCGGACTCACCTGCACCGACCTGCTGTGCCCGCACGCCATCCTGCGCGAGACGGACAAAACCCTGTGGCTGGCGGCCACCAGCGATGATGATCAACCGCTGTGCATGCAGCTTTACGGCCGACAAACCGACGTGCTGGTGGAAGCGGCACGCTGGGCCCAGCAACATGGTGCGAAGGTCATCGATCTGAACATGGGCTGCCCGGTGGACAAGGTGACCAAGAAGAACGGCGGCTCGAAGCTGCTGACCGAGCCGGACCTGGCGGTGACGATCATCCGCGAACTGGTGCGAGCGGTGCGCGTGCCGGTGACCGCCAAAATTCGTTTGGGCTGGTGCGACGGAACCATCATCACGCAAACCCTGCCGCCGCAATTGGCTGACGCCGGTGTGGCTGCCATCACGGTGCACGGCCGCACTGCCGAACAGAAATTTCGTGGGCAAGTGAATCTTCCGGGGGTCGCGCAGGTGGTTGAAGCGGTCAAGCGACATCACCCGCAGGTCAAGGTTCACGGCAACGGCGACGTTAAATCGCCGCAGGACGCCAAGCGCATGATCGACGCCACCGGTTGTGACGGCGTGATGATCGGCCGCGGGGCGCTGGGTCAGCCCTGGCTATTCCGTGATACTGCGTATTACCTAGCCACCGGCCAGCTTCCGCCGCCCTATCCCCAGGCTGAACGCATCAACTGCGTGCTGGCCCACCTGGATAACCTGGCCCACTTCCGGGGGCAGCGCATCGCCCTGAACGCCATCCGCCAACGCATCAGTTGGTACAGCCCGCACCTGCAACCCTGGCCCGGCCTCAAGCGCGACGTGCATGCCATGCCGAGCGTGGGTGAAGTGCGCGATTACCTGCTGCGACAGAGGGATGAACAGTTGCAGACGGTGTGAATGATCTGCTACAGAAGCCCACAGCGAATCGCCGTGGGCTTCATCCCCCGTGCTTACACATACCCCGCCTTGCAGAAGTTGCGGTAGTTGTCGCGCAGAAGCAGGCGGGCGTCGCGCATGATGTGTTCGCCGGTGAGCTTGAAGCCCGCTTCGATGACGTCGGCGTATTTGTCAACCAGCACGTTAGTGATGAGCTTGCGCGAGTGGTCCCACTTGTAGATCAACTGATCAAGAATGCGGGCGTCGGAGTGCTGCGGAGCGAAGCTGGTGCCCAGCAGTTCCACCCGCATACGCGTGATTTCATCGATCAGCGACGGATTGTTGAGGAACCACCAGCAGCCGAACGGCAGCAGGTTGGCGAACTTGCGGGCAGCCACGCAGAACTCGTGCTGGTTCTGCCGCGAGAGCATGGTCACCATGAAGCGGTTGCGCGGGAAGTTGGCGCAGAGGTTGACCACGGACATCACGTCGGCATCGCCCAGCATGTCACCGGCATCCTTGAGGGCCGGATTCACACGCAGGCGCGAGCCGATCATCATGGCCCAGGGCAGATCGCGCTCAGCCAGCACCGGCAGCAGACACTTTTCGATGAACGCATCGGCAGTCGGATCGGCTGGATTCGGATAAATAAATTCCGGGGGCGGGGGCAGGCTCATGGCCACATAGACCGCCTTCATGCGCTCGATCCAGTCGCCCAGGAAGCGTTTGGTTTCGGCGATGGTCTGCTGATTGAGCGATTCACTCACCTGGTAGCCGAGCTTGCCCATCACAGCGACCGCTTTGGGCCAATCGCGCAGCAGCGGATCGATGCGCAACACCGCCTTGAAGCGCGGATCAGAACCCGCGGCCTGATTGTTCAGCCAGATGTCGCGCTCGTGATCGTCGAACACCGTGTTGGTCATGGTGATCGAATCGACGTTGGCGATCTGCATCACCTGGTCGATGTAGTCGCTGGCGTTCTGCTGGGCAAACCACTTGCGGTAGGGTTCGAGCGTCTTTTCATTGGGATCGAGCCCCAGTTTGGTCAATGTGGTCAGCACACCGCGGCAGGCTTCGCTGATGGGCGTGTTGCGCACGAACAGGTGATACCAGACGTGGTCGGCCTGCTGCTGCTTGCTCATGGCCCAGAACTTCTCGTAAGGAAGCTCGTTCGGCGGCACCACGCGATAAACCTCAGCCACCAGGTAGTGATAGGTGACCAGCTCATCGATGCCCCACAGCAGCAGGCCTTTGCCCGTGCCATCGCTGCTGTCGCCGAAGGCTGGGGCGTAGCAGTGCGTGTGCAGATCGGTCACCGGCTGCTCGCTGATGATGCGGCTGATGGCCTTTTCCAGCGTCTTGCGGTCCATGATGCCGATCCTCTGTTTTGGAAAGGCGCATGATAACCGATAAACTCTCGGCCATGACCACGCCAACCGTCAACTTCTACGACGTGCTCCGCGAGCGCGGCCTGGTGGCGCAGACCACCGACCCCGACATCCGCCAACGCTTCGAGAAGACCCTGACCGCCTACATCGGCTTCGACGCCACGGCTGACAGCCTGCACGTCGGATCGCTGGTGCCCATCATGGGCCTGGCTCACCTGCAACGCTGCGGGCACCGGCCCATCGTGCTGCTGGGCGGCGCCACCACTCTGATCGGCGATCCTTCCGGCAAGTCCGAAGCCCGCAAGATGCTCCAGCACCAGCAGATCGACGCCAACGCCCAGGCCATCGCCGCCCAGATCGGGCGTTTTGTGCGCTTCGATGATTCGCTTGCGACTTCCGGGGGCGGAGCGGTCATGGTCAACAACGCCGACTGGTTAGCCAAACTCAACTGGATCGATTTGCTGCGCACCTACGGGCCGCACTTTTCGGTCAATCGCATGCTGACCATGGACTCGGTCAAGTCGCGGCTCGATCCGTCCAATGAGTCGGGCCTCAGCTTCCTCGAGTTCAACTACATGGTCATGCAGGCCATCGACTTCCTGAAGCTGCACCAGATGTGTGGTTGCAGCGTGCAACTGGGCGGGCAGGACCAGTGGGGCAACATCGTCATGGGCATCGAGCTGGCCCGGCGCATGGCCAACGCGGACCTGGCGGGGCTGACCTTCCCGCTGGTGACCAAATCCGACGGCGGCAAGTTCGGCAAAAGTGAGAAGGGCAACATCTGGCTCGACCCCCGGAAGACTTCCTCATATGACTTTTACCAATTCTGGCGCAACACCGCCGACGCCGACGTCGCCAAATTCCTCGGCTGGTTCACCTTCGTACCGATGGATGAAGTGCGGAAACTGACCGGCGGCCAGGGCGCAGAGCTTAATCCCGCCAAGCAGCGCCTCGCTTACGAAATCACCAGACTGGTGCATGGTCAGGACGAAGCGGACAAAGCGATGGACAGCGCCCGGAAAGCCTTCAGCGCTTCGCGCGACGTCACCGGCGACGCCATCCCGCACGCGCCGCTGCCGCCGGAAGGTGGGACGATCGCCCAGTTGCTCGTTGCCGCCGGTTTGGCTTCCTCGAACAGTGACGCCAAAAAACTCGTACAGGGTGGTGGTGTTCGACTTCACGATGAAAAAGTCAGCGATCCCCAGCAGCGCGTGGGCCCGGCGGATGCCCGCGACGGCTTCGTACTGTTGCGGGCCGGCAAGAAAAGGCTGTTCCGCTTTGATGTGGCGTAAACATCTCACCTTCTGGATCGCTCTGGCCCTGGCGATCACGGTCAAGGCAGCGGCTGCGGAACAGCAGGAAAAGTTCTACTGGCAGCGACTGGCGGACATGCCGCAGGGCGTGGTCGATCCTTCCGCCGCCATCAGCGGCTCGCAACTGGTGGTCAGCGGCGGGCTGAACCTCGGCGGCGGCGCGGTGGACCTGGTGCAGATCATGGACCTCAACCAGTTGCAGTGGACGCGCACGCTGCATCTGCATCAGCCGCGCTACAACCACGGCCAAGTCACACTCGACGACGGGCGCATCCTGGTTGCAGGTGGTTGGATGCGCCAGGTGGAAGGCGGTTACCGCGCCCTGGACAGTTGCGAACTGATCGATCCGGTTGCCTGCACCGTGAGCGCCGCGGCCGGCCTGCCTGAGCACATATCCTCGCCCACGCTGCACCTGCTCGATGACGGGCGCGTGGTGGCCGTCGGCGCTAAGATTGTCACGGTTTACGATCCGCAGCAGAACACCTGGAGCGAGCCGATCACGATGATGCGCCATCGCATTTCGCACCGGTCGCTGCTGATCGGGCCGCGGCGGGTGCTGGTGATCGGCGGCACGGGCATGCAGACGCTGGAGGTGATCGACCTGGAAAAGATGCAGGCGATCTACTACGACCAGCCGCGATTGCCGTTTACGCTGGATGACATGACCTGCTGGCTGATCGACGACACCTGCGTGTGGGTCATTGGCGGCCAGAGCATGGACGGCCGAACGGTGGACCAGACGTGGCTGATCCGTTTGCGCGATGGGCAGCCGGGGCTGGTGGAGGATGGTCCGCGCCTGGGATTGGAAGGCGGCGTAGCGGATCACGTGCTCATCCCCACGCAACATGGCCTGGTGCTGGCCGGGGGCGAAGCGCAGGCCGACCTGAGCAACAACGACACGGAGCTGTCGATCGCTCTGCTGCTGGACCCAGCCACGTTGAGCGTGCGACGACTGCCCGACCTGAGCGTGGCCCACGACGACGCGGCCGCGGTGGCGTGGCAGGGTCGCATCATCGTGCTGGGTGGTGAAGCCCCGGGCTCACTGCTGGGTCTGGCGGTGCCCACCCCGGTGCGGGCGGTGGAGATGCTGGAGGAAGGATCGGGTATCGGGTATCGGGATTCGGGTATCGGGAAGAGCCGTGAATCGGATGGTCCATGACATTGCCGACGCTGCAACCGATTGCCCGCTACCCGATACCCGAACCCCGATACCCGACTCTGCTTTGGACTTTTCCCCCCAACGCCTCTATCCTGCGGCTGCCCATGAGCGAACAAATCCCGTCCAAACCACACCGAGGGGGCTTCCGCCACTTCTTTTTCCGTGGCCTGGCGATCGTGCTGCCCACGGCCTTGACCATCTGGCTGCTCGTGGTCGCCTACCAGTTCGTGGCAGAGACGATCGCCACGCCGATCAATGCTGGTATTCGTTGGGTCGTGTTACGCAGCTCGCCCTGGCCTATTGCTTCGAATGAGGACTTCGACACGATCTTCGAGCAGTTGCCGGCCACCCAAAAAGAGCAATGGGCCACCCAGAGCGAATACCTGGTCGGCACCCCCAGCGAACGGCTGGAACGGCGGCGACTGTGGATGCAGCAGGAACCGCCACTGGTCGAAGCCGCCCGGCGAGTGGCGATCGAGCGCTGGTGGGACGGCGTGACGGTCGGCACCTGGCGGATCCTGGACCTGATCGGCCTGATGGTCGCCATCGTGCTGATCTATTTCGTGGGCGTGCTCCTGACCAGCTATGTCGGCCGGCGCCTGTACGCCCGCGGCGAGGAGATGGTCAACCGCATCCCGCTGCTGCGGCGGGTGTATCCCTCGATCAAGCAGGTCACCGATTTCTTTTTCCCGGGTGAAGACAAGGCTTTGCAGTTCAGCCGGGTGGTCGCCGTGGAGTATCCGCGAAAGGGGCTGTGGTCGGTCGGTCTGGTCACCGGCACCACCATGCGGCGGATCGAGGATCGGGCCGGAGTTTCCTGCCTGACCGTGTTCGTGCCCAGTTCGCCCACGCCGTTCACCGGCTACGTCATCACCGTGCCCAAAGCTGACACCATCGACCTGCCGATTACCATCGAGGACGCCATGAAATTCGCCATCAGCGGCGGCGTGGTGGTGCCGCTCAACCAGCGGATCGCCGGCGATCCGGCCGATCTGCCCCGCCCCCGGACACAAACTGATGCATGCACGAATGCCTGAATTCTTGAATTGTGGTCATTCCTGGCAATCAAGCAATCTTCATTGACCCATTCAAGCAATCGACTGCCTCAGTCACTAAAATACTCCCCCGCCCTGGAGCTGAGACCTCAATGGAAGTAACCGTCACCGGCAAGCACATCGACATCACCGATTCGATCCGCCAGTACGCACAGGAAAAGGTCGGCAAGCTGCCGAAGTTCTACGATCGAATCACCAGCGTGCAGGTCATCGCCGACCGCTACGACAGCCACCGCTTTCAGGTGGAGTTGATCGCCCACGTGGACGGCCATGAGCACGTCGTGGCCAGTTCGCAACACGACGACCTGTACGCCTGCCTCGATGAGACGGTGGACAAGATGGGCCGACAACTGCACGACCTCAAGGACAAGCTTCGCAATCACAAAAAGCACGGCCCCGAGTGATCGGCGCCAACCGTGATGAAGATTTTCAGACCCCTGCATCCCGAACCTGTTAGAGCTGGGCAACCATCATGAAGTTAAGCGATTTTGTCGTCAACGATGCGATCATCGTCAATCTGGCCACCACTGAAAAACAGGAGGCCATCGAGCAGATGATCGACAAGCTGATCGCCGCCAAGGCCGCGGACAAGAAGCTGCGCAGCGAGCTGGTCAAGAGCATCATGGAGCGCGAGAAACACGGCTCGACCGGCTTCGGCAAGGGCGTGGCGGTGCCGCACGTCAAGCATGAGAAGATCAAGAAGATGGCGGCCGGCATCGCCATCAGCTCCGCGGGCGTGGAGTTCGCCGCTCTCGACAAGAAGCCGGTGCACTCGATCGTGCTGCTGCTGTCACCCAAGGACAAGCCCGATGAGCACCTGCAGGCCATGGAGAACATCTTCACCAACCTGCAGCAGGACACCTTCCGCCGCTTCCTGCGCCAGGCAGCCACCGTGGAGGAAGTGATCGAACTGCTGCACGACGCCGATGCTCAACAGTTGGCCGGATGATAAGAATCGCAGGGCGTGTCGCGTGGGGCGTGGGGCGTGTTCGCAACAACGCCCCACGCCCTACGCTCTACGCCCCACGCCCCACACCCTACGCTTAGCGCCCTGCGCCCGACGAACCCAATGGACGATCCCGAGCCGTGGAAATCAACGTGACCATCAAGAACAAGCTGGGACTGCACGCCCGCCCGGCGATGGCGTTCGTGGACACGGCCAACGGCTTCCGCAGCGATATCCGCGTCAAAAAAAACCAGCAGATCGTCGATGGCAAGAGCATCATGCAGTTGATGATGCTGGCCGCCACGCAAGGCACGCAGTTGACCCTGACCGCCGACGGCGACGACGCCGATGACGCCCTCTCCGCCCTCTGCCAACTGGTCGATCGCGGCTTCGATGAAGAATGAAAATACTCAATGACCAATGACCAATTCCCAATGACCAATAGGGAAAAGCATTGGGCATTGGGCATTGGTCATTGGGTATTGGGCATTTGCTTTTCTCTTTTTCTCTTCCACCAGCGCCACGTGGCCGCCACCGGCGCCGACAGCGCGTAGGCCGCCATCAATCCCGCCAGTGACAACTGCGGGCGCAGCAGCAGCATGCCGGCGGCCGCCACCACCAGCACGAACGAGGGCAGCGTCACCCGCCTGCGCAGGTAGCGATTGAGCACGTGCACGTAACGCAGCTTGCTGACCATGGCGACGGCCATTAGCAGCGCGATCAGCACCATCGTCACGGCCGCCGAGCGCACCAGCCAGTTGTCGGCATCGTACTTGGCGAGGACATACTGGTGCATCAGGGCCAGGCTGGCCACCGTGCCCGCCGCTGCCGGCGAGGGCATGCCGCGAAAGTACTGGTGGGCCGGGTTATCGTCCTCGGGCGTCTGAATGTTGAATCGCGCCAGGCGCAGCGCGGCGCACGCCACGTACAGACCCGCCACCACCAGCACGAAGCGATCGAACACGTAATCCGCCCTGCCGAAAAACGGCGTGCCGATATCCACCAGTTCGATCACCACAAAGGCTGGCGCCACCCCGAAGGTCACCAGGTCCGCCAGCGAGTCCAGTTGCTCACCCAGTTCGCTGACCGAGTGGGTCATCCGCGCCACCCGGCCGTCGAGGGCATCGAAGACCATGCCGGTGAAGATGAACACCACTGCCAGGGTGGGCTGCGACCAGTCGAAGGGGAAGCCGACGTTGGTCGGTCGAGAGGCCACGAACACCGCGGCGAAGCCGCACAGCAGGTTGCCCAGCGTCATCAGGGTCGGGGCCACGGCAATGCCGCGACGCACGATGATGGCCCGGCGCTGTCGCCGCCGCATCGACCGCTGGGTTCTCGTGGCCCGCTGCAGCATGTGGCCATTGTACGTCAATCGCCCGCGGCAGCCCTCACTGCCGGGTTGACCAGTCCAGGTTACGGGTCAGGTACATCACGGTCCCCAACACCGCGAACAGACCCACGGTGCCGACCAGCAGCGAATAATCCTGCAAACGCAGCACCACGTAGAGATAGGCATCGATGACCAGCAGGGCCGCGGCGATGATCGAGGTCCGTCTGCCGCTGCCCAGCACCTTCAGGCTGTAGAGCACGATCAGCAGCGCCGACGCCAGGGCCCCGATCCAGTAAGCCCAGGCGAACAGCAGAAACTCGCTCAGCGACAGGACGGCCAGATAAAACAGGCAGATGGCCGCGCCCACCAGTGTGTACTGCAACGGATGAATGCGCAGGGCCAGCAGGATTTCAAACAGAAAGAACGCGGTGAACACCAGGACGATGAAGAAGATGCCATACTTCACCGCCCGCTGCGTCATGCGATAGGCATCCACCGGCGTGACGAACTGCACGCCGAACAGCGAACTGCCGATCGCCTCGGCGCTGAAGGCGTAGTTGCCAGCCCGGTCCGTCTCGCGATCGGTGGTCTGTTGCGGATAGTGTCGCCCGTACCAGGACACCGCCCAGGAGGCATCGAAGCCCTTGGCGCTGACCTGGCGCTGCGTGGGCAGAAACGCGCCCTGAAAACTCGGATCGGGCCAGGTCGAGTGCAACGTCACCTGATTCTGCTTGCCCAGCGGCGCGAAGCTGATGCCCCCGCTGCCCTTGAGGTCGAGCGTCATGCGGAAATCCAGCTTTCCCTGCTCGCTTTCCAGACCAGGCGTGCGGGCGGTCAGACCCGAGGGATAGCCGTTCAAGCGCGAGCCCGGCGTCAGCTCAAAACTCCGCGAACCGAGTTGGAAATTCAGCACGCCACCGGTCCCGCGCAGATCGCTGACCGCCAGGCTGATCATCGCCTGATCCCATTGCACGCTGTCCTGCGCGATGCCCAGCTCAGCGAAGTCCGGCCGATCAAAGCGGCCGGTCAACGCCAGGCTGCCCTGATACACCACCGCCTGATAAATGCCGCGATACAACCTGCTCGGTTGAATGTCCCCGGCCATGTTCAACTCGGCGGGAAGAAAATACGCGCGGGCGGTTGCGATTTCTTCGACTTCGAAACGCTCCAGCTTCCCGGCCTGCAACTGCTCCTGCCACACCTTGACCGGATACTGATAGGGAATGATCAGCACCGGCCCCACCACCACCTGTTCGTGGCCCCAGTTGCCGCTGATGGAACTGACCGTCTGATCGCGCCGCCCCATGCGCTCCGACACCAGCGACATGATCATGTCCAGGGGAATTAAAAGCAGCAGCACCAGCACCAGAATGCCCGCCATCTTGATGGAGATGGCGTGACGTTTCAAAAGCGACGGTGGATTTGCGGCCGGAGTGGAGGGAGTGGGCGATGTCGTGTTCATGAGCCAGAGCTTTCAACGGAGAGGTGACGGGACAGTTCACAATACGGCAGCGATCGCGTATCGGTTCTGCCGGTCACCAAACAATTTGCATGATACCGCTTGCGGCTTCGCGAAGTCTTCGGTCCACGGACGATTCCGCGAAGCCGCAAAGCGCGGGTGCCACGGTCGCGTGCAGCCGTGCAAAACTTCAGGCACACCCGCACGCGGGTGTGGCACCCAAACCGGCGACCGCGGGTATTCGTCAGGTTCACGGTTCTGCGTTATCCTGATCGCATGGCTTGCCTGCTGTACCCCTACCAGTTGCGCAACAATCGCCTGATTGGCGCGGTGCTCTGCCTGGCGTGCCTGGCCCCGCTGCTGGTCGGCGCGTGGCTGACGCCTGCGCCCAGCGGCCTCGGCACGCACACCGAGCTGGGCCTGGCGCCCTGCGGTTTCCACCTGGTCACCGGCCTGCCCTGCGCCACCTGCGGCATGACCACCTCACTGACCCATGCCGCCCACGGCCATTTGCTGACCGCGCTCTACATTCAACCGGCCGGTGCTGTCTTCGCCCTGCTGTGCGCCGTGATGTGTCTGGTGGCTGGGTGGTCGGCGATCAGCGGCATGTCGCTGCAACCGATCGGCGCCATCCTGGGACGCCCGCTCGCTTTCTTGATCATGCTGGCGGTGGTGCTGGGCGCATGGGGTTATACGCTGTGCATGCACCTGGGCGACGGAAGGATCGGTCAACTATGAAACGTTCAACGATTGCACTTTGCATTTTGAGCCTGATGCTGGTCGGCTGCCAGGGCTTCGGCTGGCTGGGTGAAGGCGCGGCCGGCGGCAAGAAGAAGATCAATGTCGATGCCCGTTACCTGGGACTGGACAATCAGAGTGTGGCCGTGCTGGTTTCCGCCGATCAGTACATCCTGGCCCAGTATCCCAACGTCGATCTGGCGGTCTGCTCCGCGGTCACCCGCAAGATCGCCAGCAACGTGCCCGGCGTCACCGTCACCAATCCCACGCAGGTGATGACCTTCCAGAAGAACAATCCCTACTGGTCCACGCTGCCCTATGAGGAGCTGATCGCCAGGCTTGGCACGCAGCGCGTGGTGCTGATCGATCTGATCGAGTACCGCACGCATGAGCCGGGCAACGCCCACGTCTGGCAGGGACTGATCAGCGCCAACGTGGGCGTGATCGAAGCCGACGCTGCCGATCCCGACCGCATGGCCATCAACGAAATCGTCAGCGTCAAGTTCCCCGAAAACTCCGACATCGGCATGCTCAACAGCGACGATCAGACCGTCGAACTGGGCATGCTCTCGCTGTTCTCTCGTGATGCCGCGGGCCTGTTCTATGATCACAAGATCGAGGTGGAAAAATGAATAAGCGATGGCGGATGGCGGATAGCGGATGGCGGATGGGTCAGCGCGGCCGCTCTCTAACAATTATTACTGCACGCTGCCTTCTGCTCGCTGCGCTCCTCTTCACCTCCGGCTGCGGCGAGGGTTACCTGGCTCACATGATCCACGGCCCGGACAAGGTGCCGGCCGCCTACACGCTGGCTGACCGTCCCACGCTGATCGTGGTCGATGATCCCGCCGGCCGCTTCCAGGACCCCAATCTGCCGGCCGTCGTCGCTGTCAACATCGAATTCAACATCAAACAGAACAAAGCTCTGGAAGCCCCCATTGTCCCGGCGCGCGAACTGGCTGACATGCAGTCGAAGCTCGGCGATGAATACGCCAGGCTGCCCATCGATGAGCTTGGCCGGCGACTCGGGGCTGAGCAGGTGATCTACGCCCTGATCGATGACGTGACGCTGCAGTCAACGTCCGGCATGTACCGTCCCACCGCCCTGGCCCAGGTGAAAGTGATCGACGCGACCACGGGCAAGCGGCTGTTTCCCGAGGCTCCAGCCGTCATCGATCCCAACGCGTCCACCCGCGGCCGCAACGTCGTCGCCCAGTTCCGCGGCGGCACCAGCGTCGGCGCCGACAGCCAGGGCGCAGCGGTGGCCATGCGCCGCGAACTGGCGGAAATGCTCGGCCGCGACATCGCACGACTTTTCTTCAAATGGAAGCCGCCGGAAATCGGCAGCCGCTTCGAGGAACGATGACCGCCCGGCTGCTGCACCTGATCGATGCCGTCCACCCTGCTGCGCCGCCCACGCTGGCAGCCCTGATCGCCGCCTGGCCCGAGGCTGAGCATCGCGCGCTGGTGCGCGGTATCCGGGGCTCTGCCGCGCTGGCTGAGCAACTGCAAGCCGTCGGACTGCCGCATGCGCGATGGACTTCGCTGTCGGCCCTGCGTCGCTTCGGTTGGGTGCCACGGTCGCGTGTCGGCCGTGGAGATGTTCCAGCACACCCGCACGCGGGTGTGGCACCCGACCACCGAACATCGGCAGTTGCCACTGACGTCTTGCCTGATGCCGATCACATCCTGGCATGGTCCGCCCGCTCCGCCGCGGCCGCCGCCATCGCGCTGCCGCGTGCGCCGCTGTCATGGATCGCCTTCGAATCGCCCGGCAAATGGACCGCCGCCCTGCTGCGCCGTCGGGGTGCAAACGCGCTGTGCTTCAACGATCAACTGCGCGAGCAACTGTCAGCCTCCGGCCTCAAAGCGCAACGTGTGCCGGCCCTGTTCGACGCCCGCTGGTTGAGCACTGCCGATCCCGGCCGCTGGCAACGTCAGGCTGACGACCGGATCATCGCCCTGCTGGCTGACGACACGCGCCGCTGCGATGTGCTGGCGGCCGTGCTGGCGGTCAGTCTGCTCCAGGAATCGCTCAACGATCAACCCGATCCGCCGCGACTGCGCCTGCTGGTGCATCCGGAGGCTGTCCACCAGGCCCGCGCCCGCAGACTGATCGACGAAGCTGAGGCGCCCGCTCGCTTGCTGGTCGATCCGCGGATGTCCCGGCCGTGGCAGTTGCTGGCCAGTTGCGATCTGGCCCTGTTGTGGGGTGAGCGCAGCGAGCTGACCGCGGCGTGGGCTCGGGCGGCCGGTTTGCCGGTGCTTGCCGCCGGTGACGGGGACTACCGCCGGGCTGCGGAGAACCTGCGGCCGCTGGTTAACATGGGTAAAACACCCCTCTCACAATTGCCGCCCACGTCTGCCGATTCGGCGGCCTGGCGCGATGCGCTCGCGGGCACTTGACGTCTTACCCCATCGTAACTTAGGATAATTTCAGTTGTCCCCGCGCGTTGAGCGCGGCTCCACGCGGGGACAGGAGTAACCGGCACGACCCGCGGCAGAAGTTTAGCGGGCAGCCGATCAGCCGGTGGCCAGGGTTTATGGCCCCGGACGTTCGCCCAAAGGGTGGACGGGATAGATTGACGATGCTTTCACTGACCGGTTTGTCCAACTCGTGTCCTGCGTCCGGGGTGAATATGCCTCTAGACATAGTCTGCGCGATCCAAGCAACTGGAGTGCCGCGCGCGGACGGGGGACACTGACCGCCTGGTCACCGAGCATCGCACAACTATTCTGATCGTGGTCATTTGAACGGGTCGTGCCCGACATACCCGTCGCCCTCTGCGCGGCGTACGGGATTGTAAGTAAAGGGCACACCCATGTTTTCCTCCTATCCTCACATTCTGGCCCTCAGCGCTCTTTGGAGCGGCCTGGGCCTGGGCATCGCCGCTGGCGCCGGAGCCGTGCTGGTGATCATCAAAATCCTGGGCTTTCGCGCCGTCAATCAAGCCAAAGCCGAAGCGGAGATCCTGCTTGAAAAAGCTCAGGCCGAAGCCGAGACCACCAAGAAGCAGATCGAGCTGGACTTCCGCGAAGAGTTGGCCAAACGCCGCGAACAGACCGAGGCCAAGGCCAACGAAGTTCGCCACAAGCTCGACCAGCAGGAACGCGATCTGAACAAACGCCAGCTCGACGTGGACCGCAAGCTCGACACCCTGGCCACCAAGGACAAATACCTCAAGGAGCGCGAGCAGAGCCTGCACGATCGCGAGCACAACGTCAGCGCCAAAGAGGCGGAGCTCGACGACATGCTGGCCAAGCACCGCACCCGCATCGAGGCCGCCGAAGCCGAACAGAAGCAGACCCTGCTCCGCATCAGCAGCCTCAACGAAGAGGAAGCCAAGAAGGAAGCCCTCAAGGCCCTCGAACGCGAATGCCAGCACGAAGCCGCCCAGATCATCCAGCGCAACCTGGAAAAAGCCGAGGCTGAGAGCAAGGACAACGCCCTCAAGATCACCCTGCAGGCCATCCAGCGTTACGCCTCCGAGCACACCCAGGACACCACCGTCAGCGCCATCGCCATCCCCTCCGACGACATGAAAGGCCGCGTCATCGGCCGCGAAGGTCGCAACATCCGCGCCTTCGAACAAGCGACTGGGGTGGACGTGATTGTTGACGATACTCCGGGGGTCGTCGTGGTCAGTTGCTTCGATCCCGTCCGCCGCGCCATTGCCGCCGAGACCCTGCAGAAGCTCATCGACGACGGCCGCATCCATCCCACCCGTATCGAGGAAGTCGCCGAGCAGATGCGCAAGGAAATCGGCGATCGCATCCTCAAGTTCGGCAAGGACGCCTGCATCGAGGCCGACATCCAGGGCCTGCATCCCAAGATCAGCGAAACCATGGGCCGCTTGTACTACCGCTCCAGCTACGGCCAGAACATCCTGCGCCACTCGGTCGAGACCGCCTTCCTCTGCCAGGTGATCGCCGATGAACTGGGCCTCGATGGTGAACTGGCCCGCCGCTGCGGTTTCCTGCACGACATCGGCAAAGCACTCGACCACGAACAGGAAGGCGGCCACCCCGCCATCGGCATGGAGTTCGCCCGCAAATACGGCGAAAAAGAAGCCGTCCTCAACGCCATCGGCGGCCACCACAACGACATCCCCGCCACCACGCCCTACACCGCCATCGTCATGGCCGCCGACGCCATCAGCGGCGCCCGCCCCGGCGCCCGCCGCGAAACGCTGGAGCGCTACGTCAAGCGCCTCGAACAACTCGAACAGATCGCCACCAGCATCAAGGGCGTCAAAAACGCCTACGCGATTCAAGCCGGCCGCGAAGTGCGCGTCATCGTCGATCCCGACAGCGTGGACGACGCCAACTGCACCTACATCGCCCGCGACATCGCCAAGCGCGTCAGCGAAGAAATGACCTTCCCCGGCGAAATCAAGATCACCGTGCTGCGCGAAATGCGCACGGTGGAATACGCGCGGTAAGATGAAGCGCCGCACTGGGAGTATAAGCATGCCCAGTCACATTCCCATTGACCCGCAAAATATTGAGCGATTCTGTCAGCGTCATCACATTGCGGAGCTGCGCCTGTTCGGGTCCGTCCTGCGTGAGGATTTTCAAGGTGACAGCGACGTGGACGTGCTGGTGCGCTTCGAGCCGGGACATTCACCGGGCTGGGAGATCATCGACATTGAGCGCGAACTGGGCGAACTGCTCGGCCGCAAAGTCGATCTGATGACTGACATCGGCCTCAAACCCTGGTGGCGACAGGAAATCCTGCCCCGTTCCGAGGTGATCTATGTCGCGGCATGACGTCACACTGCGCCTGCGCGATATGCTGCACCATGCGCAACGGGCGCACGACAAAGTCACCTCGATCACGCGCGATCAGTTTGAAGCTGATGAGGACCTGCGCGCCGTGGTCGCCTGGCATCTACTGATAGTGGGCGAAGCCGCTGCACGGGTTGATGCGGACCACCGCAACCAATTGTCGCACATTCCCTGGGAGAGAATCATCGGTATGCGCAATCGGCTGGTCCACGAGTACGGCAATATCGACGTGAATGTGGTTTGGACCACCGCAACTCAACGCCTGCCCGAATTGATCAAGCAACTCAAAGACTTTCTTGGTCACGACTGAAGCAACACCCTGCGCGAACATAAGAAATTCGAAATTCGACATATGAAAAATCGCCCGCTGGCGCATGACGGATCCGATCGGCCCAGACCCGCCACGCGCGCAGCGAAGCGACACGAACGGAAGGCCAGTTTCGCCGAGGCCCCGTAGAGCCGGTAGGCGACGCGCCTGTCAGCCCCCTCCCCCGGAAGTATTTATTTCAACTTCCGGGGGGCGGGGGTTTCTGAACGCTTGGAATCCGGGCACGGGCGGACGTACGTCAAGCCGATGGCGTCGAAGCAGCACTCACTCACTTGGGCCCGGTCGCGTCCGTGCCGA
>JADLFV010000082.1 GCA_020849625.1 Phycisphaeraceae bacterium | reverse complement strand
TCTGCGCTATATCGGCTTCACGGTGACGCCTTCGGCCAGCGGCACCGGCGATGCCAGCGGCGCCAGTGCGACGCTGGAAGTCCTGGCTTAACGCCCCCTCGCAGCAACCACACCCGCCGCCCCCGGAAGAGGGCCGCGGGCATTGAACAGCAACACAAGGAGCAACACCATGCGATGGATCACAACCACAATCACCATGATCGCCCTGGCGGCCCTGTTCCTGCCAACAGCATCACTTCACGCGGCCACATCATCTGAGGTAGGCCAAAGCATCACCGACACCATCGACGCAACCAGGGCCAACCAGCAGGCCAACGACACGCAGGCCGGTCAGATCGCGGCGCTACAGAAGGACTTCGCCGATCTGCTGGATGATCTGGATGAGCTGCGGCAGATCCTGGCGGTGCTGACCACGCGCGTCGCTGCGCTCGAAGCGGACACCGTCACGCCGACACCTGATCCCGAGCCCGCCCCTGAACCTGAGCCAGCGCCAGAGAAAACCGCAATCACAGGTGACTGGGTGTTGGCCAGGCTGCGAGCGGGACAGAAGGAATTCAATGACCTGGTCATCACCGGCGGCGTCAGCGTCATCTGGCAATCGATCAACGACGTCACCTTCAATCGATGCGACTTCCGCGATGCGGAGGTCCTGTTCCAGGCCCAGTCGCAGGATGATGGAACCGGTTACCAGTCGGGCTATACATTCAACGCCTGTACCTTCAAGAACGCCACCCGAAGCGATTGGGGGCATACGCATGGAACGCTATTGAAGGGCGTGAAGAACTTCACCTTCATCGACTGTGTGTGGGAACACAACGGCTGGATTGGCGATGCTCGTTTTAACCAGAATCACAACGTCTATCTGGACGCCCGCCGCGATGCCGATCACCCCACCTGGGCCATCAACGAGAACGTCAAGTTCATCCGCTGCAAGTTCATCGAGGCGGCCGCCCAGGGCGTCAAGATGCGTGGCATCTACGGTTTGCTATTTGAAGACTGCACCTTCCGGGGGAACCTGATTGATCTGGCCAACGACACGCGATCGCCATCGAGCGGCCTGGTTATCAGCAACTGCACGTTCATTGCCACCGGTGGCACCGACTCGGGCGGCTTTACGCTGGGCTGGTCGATCCACCTCAAATCACCGGCGGCCAATCCGCTGGCTGATGCACAGATTCTCAACTGCAAGTGGATCGGGCCGGGCATCTTCGGTGGCACCAAGTGGTCGGGCACCATCGGCGTCCTGTTGCAAGAGTCCGGCGTCAAGAGCGTGCTGATCAAGAACCCCGACTTCTCGCAGTGGACGGGCGAGGCCACGATCAAGAATCAGATCGGCGACCGCCTGACAATCGAATGAGGTTTCAACGCCAACCGGATCGAAAGTCATTTGGAGTAACACCATGAATGATACGCCCACCTACGTCCGACCCACGCGCACGGAGTTCGAAGCGCTCGATTCCGTCGCATCCAAGGTGCATCTTGCGGCCGTGGCGCCCACGGTCGATGACGATGAAACCGCAGGTTTCGCCGCAGGCCGATCGGTATGGATCGACAGGGTCGGTGGCGAGATTTACGACTGTTATGACGCCACCGCGGGCGAGGCCGTCTGGCGGCGTCGCGTGACACTGGATGAGGATGGCGGCCTCTCGGCCAGCGTCAATCTGTTGACAATGACCACGGCCCAGCGAGAGGCCATCACGCCGGATGAGGGCGTCCCCGTATGGGACAGCGACCTGGCTCAACTGTTCGTCGGTGACGGTGAGACCGTGGGCGGCGTCGCGGTCGGCGGAGGAACGAGCGAGCCACCGTATCACCTGGTGCTCGCAGATGATGCCAACAGCGTCTTTGCTGATTATGGGGGTGGAGGCGATGGAGCAATTCCTGCTCCGTTCACCATCACCGTGAAGGATGAAAACAACGACACTGTGGTGGGCGAGTTTTATCTTCGTGTGCGTATTTCCGGCGACCAGGGGGGGTACGACATGACCGCTGCTGTCCCCAACGATGAATCAATCGAGGCGACGGCGGCGACCAACACCACGGAGGTGGCTGAGCTTTCAACCGACGTGGACAAGGTTTTTCGAACAACCGATGGGGTGTTCAGCCTGACACTCAGCGGCACATTCGCTGGTAATGGTGGCGGCGGGCTGTTCATTGGGCCATCGCCGCTTCTGCCGGATCATCGAATCGTGTACGAGCTGATTAAAGGGTGGAGTTGGACTGACGCATGATCTCAGTCGCGCAGCAACTTGACAGCGGCACTACCCTCCGAGCGGTTCAGCCTTCGGACGTGTGGGTCGATCTGGCTACGCTCGACCGCAGCGAGGTAACCAGCGGCGAATCGTCCGGTGAGCAGACGGTTGGCACGCTGATCTTTCTGACCTACGAATCGGCCAGCTATATAGCATGGAAGGATGTGCTGGTGTCGGCTCTCAGCGGTGCGGCGTTCGCCGCGTACATGCCGCTGCGGTGGTCCAGCAGCAACGAGGCTGTCGCCACGGTGAATGAAAACACGGGCGACGTGACGCCGGTGGCCCCCGGAAGCTGCGTCATCAGCGCCACTCCCGCGAAGGCAACAGGTTGGAAGTGGTCGAAGGCGATCACGGTCACGCAATTCGTGGCACAACCGACCACCGTTTTTGACCGCTACATCGAAGGCACGCTGGCTCAGGTGCTGAGCGATGCAGTCGATGATCGGCTGGCGGCGGCGGAGGCTCCGGCAGCGAGCAAGCCAATGTTTACGGGGGTGAACAGTCTCCGAAATGCGGATTGCTGGCTGACTGGAGTTGATCGAACGTGCATTTCGTTCAGGCACGGCAGCAGCAGCTTCATCGGCGGCACTCTGGTCGCTGCGGACGTCATGCTCGCGGCCGCTCACACAGGCGAGATGCACAAAACGTCCTGGGGATATCTGTGGGCGTTCTCAAACTCAACAGATGGCGCGTTCGCCCTAAAGCAACTGTTTGATCGCCGCGTCATCGCGGGCACGGACATCGCGGTCTACAAGCTCGGCTCAGCGATCACGGGGATTACGCCGGCGACGGTGCTGCCGGGGGATTTCCGCGACTACATCCCCGACATCTTCGCACGCATCCCGCTCGTGCAGATAAACCAAGAGCACAAGGTGCTGGTCGCTGATTGGACGCGGTTTGATACTTCCGTGGTCTGCCGACCGCCCTTGAAAGCATCCCGGCAGGAGTTCTGGGAACAGCTCATCGTTGGCGACAGCGGCTACGGATTCTTTGCCGTGCTGGAGGATCGGCTGGTGCTGGTCTCGCAAGCTTCCAGCGGGTTGGGCGGAGGCATCGGCCCCTGCATCAGCGACTACATCACCGAGATCAACACCGCGATAAGCGACATGGGCAGCACCAGTGAGTTGACGGTGGAAGATCTGTCCATTTACGAATTGTGAGGCACGCGCATGAGCGACAGCTATCTGACCGTAGCCGAGGCCCGCGAGTGGGGAGCTTCCCTGCCGGGTACGGGTGTGACCACGCTCATGGCCAAGACCGATGAGCAGCTCGGCGTGCTGCTGTTCGCCGCGTCGCTCGACATCGACGCGGCCATGCCATACCAGGGCGTGAAGTACGATGCTTCCGGGGATCAGGTGCGCGAGTTTCCGCGCTATCAACGAGTCGTCACGAGCCAGCAGCCCGCGCCCCCCGAATGGGCCGTGGGCCAAGGCCTCGCACTTCCGGTGGCGGGCATCGGTGTGTGGGACTGGGATTCGGACACCGACACCGCGGTTGTGCCCGACCAGGTCAAGATCGCCTGCCTCTATCAGGCTGCGTCGCTGTGCGACGAATCCTTCCAGGGGCGGCTGGATGCCATCAGGAGCGGCCTGGCCAGCCAGAGCGTGGGGTCGATGTCTGAGTCGTACCTTAAGCCCACGGACCTTCCAGGCGGATTGAGCGGCCTGTGTGACCGCGCCCAACGACTGATGGATCGTTACCGACTTCGCAGTGCGCCGCTGTTGTAAGGAAGCCATGCTCACCAACGCCACCATCTTGAGGATCGACCGGGCCAACGGCGCCGATGCCGCGGGACGCACCAGGTGGACCGCCGGCTCGGCGATCGAGGTCCGTTGCGCGTTGGATCAGATCAGCAGCCAGCAGCGGTACACGCTCGGCGCCGTTCTGCAGGACGCTGACCAGGTGGTGTTCGTTGAACGCAACAGACTGACTGCCGCCAATGAAAGCGCACCGACCAACGGCTCGCGGCTAACCGTCCTGCCCGATGGCAGCTCAACCATGCAGACGCTGAGCATTGTGACCACCAACTACGCCCTCGCGCCGCACAGTGGCGCGCTGTCTCATCACGAACTGTACGTGCGGAGGGACCAGAGCTGATGGCGATCGACGTGTCCAACCTGCGGCTCTCACTGGCGCACGCCATGGCGCAGGCCGCCGATCCGGCGGCGACGCTGGGCACGGACCTGTTCGTGCACCAGTTGCCGGCGTCAGCCCCCGGAAGTTCGGCGACCGGCGCAGGGGCGGTGCTGCGGATCTACGGCGGGCCGGTGGAAGGAGAATTGCGGCCGGTGCCGGGGGTCAGCGTGCAGTGCATGGTTTATGCCACCGACGCGGCAGAGGGACTGCTGCTGGCCCAGCGGCTCTACGGCGCACTGCACGACGCCGACAACGACGGCCGGCCGCGGACGCACTGGACCATTGCCGCCAAGAAGATCGACGCTACGAGTGGTGACCTGGTGGACGACACCGACCTTCCGGGGGGGTGGGACATTCGCCTGATCGTTCTGACGTCCGGCCCGCCTGGAATTGTCGGCCGCGGTGACGCGGCTGCCGGCGGCCGATGGGAGATCGCCTTCAACTTCGACGTGCATTTTACCGCTCCATAAACATTGTTTGATCACCCCGCAACTCCCGACTGGCAGTCGGGGCTATATGAAAGGATTCGAACATGAACGGATACGCAACAACCGCCGGGTTGAAACTCTTTTATGACGCCGTGGACACGGCTGATCCGCAGACCGCTCTGGCCGGCATCGACGAGATTGGCGGCCTGCCCGCCCAAGAGGTCGATGAGTTCGAAACCACGCGCGTGGACCAGGAAGCCAGCGCGGGCGTGCACGACTGGTTCAAGCAGTTCGCCCCTGACCACATCGATCCCGGCACGATGGAGTTCAAGCTGGGCCTCAGCGAGGCGCAGCTCGAAACGCTCTACGGCCTGGTCCGCCAGATGAAGAGCTGGAAGATTCTGTTCAGCTCCGGCGGCAAGATGGTGTGCAACGGCTTCATCAAGAAAGTCGGCCCTGAGGCCAACAAGGGCGGCGAGATCAAAGTGCCCGTAACCATCCGCTGGTCCGGCAAGCCGACCTTCACCAAGTACGTGGCGCCGTGATGCCGGCAGGCATCGATGGCTGCTGATTCATAACAGAGAACCAACAACCAGACAGGAGAATCACATGAGTCTTCGTGAAACCATCATGCAGCGAAAGCAGCGCGTTGAGCGCGTGCAGATCGATGACCTGGGCGAAGTCAGCATCCTCAAGATCGACGGTGGCACGCTGATGGAGCTGAGCATGCTCAAACCGGCGGACGCCGGTGTTGCGCTGATCGCTAAATGCGTGATGGACGATGACGGCCGGGTCATCTTCAACAGCGCCGATGAGGTGAAGTCCGTCGAGTGGGTGCTGGTCGAGAAGCTGCTGAACGCCTGCAACGAAGTGAATAACCTGAAAGCCAAGGTCGAGGCAGCCTCAAAAAACTGAAGAACTCGCCTACGCTCCGCTTCCTGGTGTCACTGGCCCACGACCTGGGAAAAACGCTTACGGAAGTTGGCGAGATGGACCTGGATGAAATCGGGATATGGGCCGCGTGGTATGCCGAGAGTGATCCGGCTCTGTTTGAGGACTTGAGGACGGGCGTGCTGGCTTCAACGATCGCCAATTGCGCACTGTTCAGCAAAGGCGGCTACAAGCCGGAAGAC
>JADLFV010000081.1 GCA_020849625.1 Phycisphaeraceae bacterium | reverse complement strand
GACCTTGTAGCCGTGGTTGGAGGTGTACACCTTGTCAAAAGAGATGGCGGTGTCGAAGAGGGACTCGTAGTCGCCGGTGATGTTGAGATTACCGCTCTTGTAGTCGATTTTGCCAAACAGATCGAGGCCGGGATCGCCGCCGCCGATGTCAGCTTCGAGGAAGTTGAAGGTGGGGTTGGCATCGACGGTGCCCGTGACATTGAGGGTTCCGCCATCGATGGTCATCACGCCACCCTCGCGGATGTAGAGCTTCTGCATGTTCACGACGGAGGTGCCGGTGAAGTTGAGGGCAATGGTGCCCAAGCCCATGCGCAGTCCGCCGTCAGTATTGGCCGGCGTGGGATCGGTGGTGGCGAGGTTGATGACGCCGCCGCTCATGTTCAAGGTGACGATATCAACGGTCTGCTGTCCCCAGGTCTGGCGTGAGCTGTTCCACGTGCCGCCGGTCATGTTGACGGTGGTCACGTTGCCGCTGTCACCAATGGTGGTGTAGCTGTCTGGGACATTGATGGTGCCGCCGGAGAAGACGAGAAGGGCGTCGCCACCGACGCGGCCGAGGCGGAGCGTGTTGTCGAAGGTGTTGTTGCCGCCGGTGATACGCAGTTCGCCGGTCTGCCCGCTGGTCCAGCCGACCGAGACATCGTCGAGGAATGATGGGAGAGTGGAGGAGAGTTCGGCATAGTCGGTGCCGGTCGTGTCCACGCGGTAGTCATCGGCGGCCGAGAAAGCGCCCGGGACCGAGCCGGTGCCGTCCTGCATGGTGTTCCAGTTGGCGAGGGTTGCGAAGTTGTTGTCCGCGGCGGCATTGGTGAAGTAGTACTGCACCGCCGAGGCTGAACTGGTCATGACCACCATGGCCACACACGTGGTGGCCAAAGTCAAAAGAGTCTTTTTCATAAATATTCTGCTCCTCAAAAAAGTGAAATGTGAAAGCGCTTACTCTTGAGCCAAGGTGTTCCCCCCGGCTTTGAGCGACACCTGAAAGTGATATTTATGTGTGTTATTGGATTATAAACCCTTATCGAGTGGTTACAAGAACTGAATACCGCATTTTTCAGGATATTGAAGCAAATCGTGCCTGTGAGGCCGTGAGGGCCGATTTTATGGGAGAAATATGCTGCTGATCCGCGAAATAAAGATCGCGATTGCCAGCAGCCTATGTGAAAAAGGGACAGCTGAGAAAGGTGGGTTGAGAATCAAATCTCAATAGCAGCACTATGGTGTCATCCAAGGGCGACATGTTGCTGTGGCGTGTGCCCCGCACTTGGGTATGTGCAGCGGGTTGACTAGAAAGCCCACAAAATCGCGGGCATTTCACTGAAATGCCGCGAGCGTGACCGAACATGCTTGTGGCGTGCTGTGCATGCGGTAGCAGGCGCGGGTTTGTTATGCAGGCATGGGTCGCCTAGTAAGCGGCTCTCTCAAATTCAGCAGATGCTCGGATTGCCTTTGTATCGAGATGCCGGCGTCATAGCAGATACGATCCAACCGCAGCTGGATTCAGGCAGCATGTACGGTTTGCCCAGACGTGGATCGAATCGCTGCTCATGCCTTGTGAGCAGCGGTTTTGTGATCCGGGGCGGCATGACCCTTCAGCTTGGCGTAGCACTGGTCGCAGACATCCGCCTGGGTCAGATTACCATGGAAGTTGAACTGCACCTTGTGCAAGTGGGCCGCCGCGAAAGGTTGGCCGCACTCGTAGCAGGCCTGCTTGCGCGAGATTTTGTCCCGTAGCGATTGGAGCAGATTCATGACACGCTCCCAACTTGAAATGTGGATAGCCACACAGAACGATGATGAGAGACACCTACACCATCATACTCGTACCAACGCGGATCGATGCTGCTAAATTGCGTATCTGCCCATAAATAAAAGCAGAACAGTTCTAATAAATGCCCAATGGATCCCTGTTGCGGGTCGGTGTGGCGACAAAAAAACACCCGACGGTGGGGTCGGGTGCTTGAAAGAACGTGTGGCAGGAACGGGAATCGTGGTATCAGCGCCGAGATCCTTGCACCACTTCCGGGGGTGTGTGATGGGGCTGGGAATCGACGGATCAGTGTCGGGTCATTCCTGGGTTTTGTCCTTGTCCTTGCCCTTGCCGCGATCGCATTGTTCGGTGGGTTGCTCCTTGTTTTTGCCTTTGCTGCCGCAGGTGCCGCCGCAGAGTTGGCTGGCTTGGATTTCCGCGGTGCGTGTGGGGACTTGCGCTTGGCCAGGAGCGCTCCACAACAGGAGGGCGGTCAAGGCCAGCAGCGGGGTGGCGAATCGTAACATCATGGTGCGACTCCTATTACAAATGACCTGTGATTCCCGCGGATCGCGCGACCCGCGGCGTGTCCCTTATTCAACTGACAGAGCTGCCTGTATATTGCATGGGATGAGACAAAAAATCAATCAAAATCTGGCCGATCCGCCCCAAATCCCACCGGAGGGCCGGCCATCGCCTGCCGCAAGGCCCCTGCCACAGCACAGCCGGCAATTTATGGGCAGTCCAAGGCACCGCGGCCGCGGCCATGCACTGCCTTCCGGACCTCCACGCACAACTGAAGCAACCAGGTTCGCTGGATTAAAGCCAATATGTCCCAAGGGGGCTTGGCAGTTGAACTCGGTGACGCGGCGATGGAACAGGATCATCCCCATGCCGGGCCATGAACTTGAGCAGCGGTCACAGCCATACCGGCCGCTCCGCTCGACTGCCGGCCGGCGATATGATGGATACGCATTGGTTGCGTTGTTGATCGGCCGACCCGCTTGGACGCATCGACCATGTGGCAATTCGCGTTGACGTCGCTGGCGTCGGTCCTGTTCGTGGTTGATCCGGTGGGAGCACTGCCAGCTTACCTGGTGATGACCGCCGGCGACGACCCCGCTAAGCGACGTCGCATGGCCCTGCGCGCCGCGCTGACCGCCACCATCATCATGGCTGTGTTCGCCGCGGCCGGCACCTGGCTGTTCAACCTGTTCGGCCTGTCCATGCCCGCCTTCCAGATCGCCGGCGGAGCGATCCTGTTCCTGGTGGCCATGGACATGATCCGCGCCCGCCGCTCTACGCAGGAAAGTCCGCCGGAAGTGGACGAAGGCATCGAGAAAGACGACGTGGCCATCACGCCCCTGGCCGTGCCGATGCTCTCAGGCCCGGCCGCCCTGGCGGTGGTGGCGACGTTGTCCGCGCAGGCCGATGATTGGTCCAGGTCTGCCGCGTTGTATGGTGCGATCGTGGTGACGGGCCTGACCTGTTACCTGACGTTGCGGGCCGCCGAACCTCTGTTCAAGCTGCTGGGCCGCGCCGGCGTGGCAGTGTTCAGCCGCGTCCTGGGCATTCTGCTGGCCGGGATCTCCGTGCAGTTCATCCTCGACGGCCTGCGCGCCGCGCAGCTGTTTGCGCCCTGATGGATTGATATCCGCACCCCAACGCCCATGTTGCAGACGGAATCCGTATTATTCGGAAGATTTGGTGCGTGATTGAAGTAAATATTTAACTTAAATATGTTCTTCTCTTGCAGACGGATCAGGCGGTTTGGGGCGGGGGTGACTTCGTGGAGATGCGTGTTGTGCGGTGTAACTGATGAATCGTATTGGGTGCGTTGGACTTGGTGATTCGTGTGTCGAGTTGGTGCGTTGTGCTGTGTGGTGTTTCGTTTTACTTTGAGTGCGGCGTGGTGCTGGTGGTTTGAGTGTGGCTGTGGGTGTCACACGAATCGCACGCTCAATATGCGTGCTCAAGCGCACCATATAGGCCCGTACTCAAACTACAACCCACTGATCCTTTCGTTGGCGATCGGGTCCAGCAATGAATCTGTTTTCGCCGAAAACAGACTTAGAGCAGAAAAATGAACTCACCACAGAGGACGCAGAGATCGCAGAGAAAAACCGGAATAAGCTTGAATTCAAGTATTTTAGCTCTGTGTTCTCTGCGTTCTCTGCGGTGAATTCCGGTTCTTTTATGAGCTTTAATTGTCGGGTTCGATATCTTCAATCAATGTGTCATGCGCCATCCGATGTCAACTGGTTTGTTGATTACCTGTTGGCACGCAGATTGAGAGTGGAATCCGTATCAGACGGCAGCGGCTCAGGGGATCAGGCTGGATAATGGAACGCGCGTCACTTCGATGTCTTCCTTGTTGACGGCCGCGGCGATCCAGAGGGCGTTGTCGTGGATCATGGCGGAGGGGTAGCTGTAGCCGAACGTTTTGCTCTTGCCTTCATAGCGGCGCTCGGGTGGTGTACCGCGGACGACGAAAGAGCGATCGAAGGTGATGCCGTCACTGCTGAGCGTGATGGCCAGGGGCACGCGCTGCCACAATTCTCTGCTGGGGCAATTGATCATGTAGGCGGTGCCATCGGGCAGGTTGCCGCAGCACTGCATGCTCTGGGAGTCGGGCATGTCGGTGAGCACGGGCATGGACCAGGTTTGGCCGCGGTCTTCGCTGATCGAGGCCAGCACGCGGTAGGTGCGCTTGGCCCGATCCCAGACGGTATCGCGGAAGATCATGGTGAGATTGCCGTCGGCGCGTACGAACAGGCTGGGCTCCGAGGCCCGGCCGGACTTGCGGGTGATGTTGCCCTGATCGTCTTTACTTTCGTTCCACGGGCCGAAGAAAGGCAGTTCCGCCTGTGTCCATCCATTGAAGCCATCCAGTTCATCGCTGTAGAAAAGTTGGCAGACATGACCGACGCCTTCGGGTGCGGTGCCGTGGCCTTCGAAGATGAGTCGGCCGCCGGGGATTTGTTGTGGGCTGGCACTGGCGATGGCGGTGGGCAGGACGACGATGAAGTCGGACCAGTTATCGCCGTCGGTGCTGGTGCGGGCCACGGTCATCTTGGTGTTGCCGGCCGAAGCCTCTTCCATCCGCAGGATGTAGCAGACCAGCGTCTGACCGTCGGACCACCAACCAGCCGAAGCGTGATAGAGACTACCGGGCAGCGGCGGAGCGATGACCATGGGTTTCGACCACGTTTTCCCATCATCACTCACGCTGTACACCGCCACCGAATCGTCGGAGTCTTCATCCAGGGGCGTCGCTTGCCAGGTGGCGTAGAAGCGACCTTTGAAGACGATCAATTGCGGATGGTTGGCGAACTTGTAGGTATTGTCTTGCGCACGATAGATCGTGAATGTCTCAGCACCCTCGACGGTCGGCAGGCCGCGCGTGTCGCCGGCTTCCATGTCGAACAAGCCCGGGGCGATGACGATGGGCGAATCCGCGGCTCGGCCGAGACCGGTGATGGCAAACAGCAGGGCGGTGGTCAGCGTGAGTATCAGCGTCTGTCGCATCGGGAGTCTCCTTGTGTCGCGTGAAGCGAGTGTCGGTGTCGGGTCAGTGTAGTGTCAGTTTTGAGGATGAAGGTAATTACGCGCCATTTTTCCTGCGGCAACTGGTAGCATGTGAGCCGGTGGCATCGATCGGCTGCGTCAGGGAATGCGGACATGCTCACAGCCACGCGACAACTGGTCAGCTACATCGCACCCGCAGCCCCCGCCACGCGGCGACCGGCTGACGGCGATGAGCCATTTGTGCGGCCGGAGATCGGCTTCACCCCCGCGTGGTTTCGCCAACACCTGGACATCGACTTCGGGCAAACGTTCCACACCGACGTGGCGTATCGTCGTGATGCGGTGCTCGACATGCGCCGCCTGTTGCGACAGCACTTCGGCGGCTCAAACATCGGCGGCATCCAGCGCCCGGATCATCCGCTCGATCTGCTTACCGGCACGTTCGGAGCCTGCAACGTGGCGGCAATCTTCGGCCTGCCCATCCTCTATGCCGCGGACAACTGGCCCAACGTCCAACACGATTACCTCTCGCCCGAAACCATCGATAACCTCACCCTGCCCGACCTCGACGAGAACGACTTCTTCCGGGGGATGATGCAGCAAGTCGAGCGCATCGCTCAACTGGAGGGCCAGGTCGTCGGCTACATCAACTGGCAGGGCGTGCTCAACAACGCCCAGCGACTGCGCGGGCAGGAATTGTTCACCGACCTCTACGATCACCCGCAGCGCTGCGATCGCCTGTTTGATTGCGTGACGCAAACCATGCTCGCGGGAATCGACCGCCTGCATGTCGCCCAGCGCGCCACCGGCGTCGAGCAATCATTTATCACCGTGAGCAATTGCCTGGTCAACATGCTCGCTCCGCAGCAGTATGAACGCTATCTGTTACCGCACGATATGCGACTGGCACACGCGTTCGAGTGCATCGGCGTGCACAACTGCGCCTGGACCGCGGACCCGTACCTGGAGTTTTACGCCCGACTTCCGGGGGTCGGCTACATCGACATGGGCATACATTCGGACCTGGTCCGCGCCAAGGCCCTGTTTCCCGACGCTCGACGGGCGGTGATGTACACGCCGATGGACCTTCGCGACAAGTCCATAGCTGCGGTCAATGATGACCTGGCGCAGATCGGCCAAGTTTATGGTCCATGCGATGTGGTGATCGCCGACATCGAAGCGGGCACGCCGGATGACAAGATCGAAGCGGTGTTGGAGCGATGTCGTAACCTGGGGTGATTGAACCATGAAACACTGCCGCACCTTTGTTGGATTAGTGCCGGCCCTGTTGATTATGTCGTCCGCTGCGAGCGGGCAGCAGGTGGTGGTCATGCCGGCGACGGGCGAGGCGGCCGCGGGTCAGCCCAAGGTGTACGTGCAGTTGAGCCGGGACGGCCGGGCGCTCAGCGGGCAGTCGGAGATGTCGCTGCTGATGGATGAGCAGCCGGCAAATGTGCCGTACTTTTCCGCCTATCTGGACACCGGCGCCAGCGCGGTGGTGATCTGCATCGAGACAGCCCAGCGCTTCGGCCTGGCGGTGGAGCCGGAGGCGATCTATCACGAAGCAGCCCTGCACGGCAGCACCGCCATGCACGTCAGCGATGTGTATGACCTGAGCCTGGCGGACTTTTCCGGCGCGTTGGCTGCGACGCCGGCCCCCGGAAGGTTCACGCCGGTGTTGCAACAGATGCGCACGCAGGTGACCGCTCAGCCGATGTCCGGTTTGCTGGCGATGATGGGCGAGATCAACGTGGTGGGCGTGCCGGGCATGGCGCGTCTGGTGGTGGAGGTCGATCCGCAGGTCCAGACGGGCGCCGATGAAGCAAAGATGCTCAAGGAACTGGGCCAAGAGTTGAACCTGGGCGTGGACCTGTCGGGCCTGGCCCAGTTGGACAGCATGCTCGGCGGCGGCGCGGCGGTGCGGCTGCACCCGATGGGTTACGTACCCGCTCATGTGGATCACGTGCTGCCGCTGACGTTGCGCTGGTACAGCCGATTGCAGAATCCCGACGATCGCGGCCCCAGGCCCACGCTGGCGCCCAACCCCATGATCGTCGGCATCGAAACCAGCACGGCATCAGGCGCATTCACCGGCGACTGGCTGCTGGACACCGGCGCTGCAGCCAGCATCATCAGCACCAAACAGGCAAAGGCCCTGGGCATTCTCGATGCCAACGGCAACCCGACTCGCCCGTCCACCTTCTCCCTGCCCATCGGCGGCATCGAAGGCAACGTCAGCTCACCGTCCGGTTACGTGCTCGACAAATTGCGCGTGCGCACCGCCGACGGCACGGTGCTGGAGTGGCACGACGTGTGCGTGCTGGTTCACGACATCGGCACCACGCTGGACGACGGCAGTGAAGTGGTGCTCGACGGCGTGTTCGGCATGAACCTGCTGCTGCCGAGCATGTCCGGCCTCGGCCTGGGTTTTCCCACCTCAATGAACGAAGGCCCCGTCCGCCGCTTCTGGATCGACCTGCCGGGGCGAAGGCTGATGATCGAGATGACGCAGCCGCCATCACAGCCTTAACCGAGCCGGGCACTGTGTGCCCGGACCACCGGAACCCGGACTCACAGAGTCCGGCTCGGATCAGGTTTTATTTCGCTTACTTCTGATTCAACTCCCACAACTGCGGGCGGGAGGTGGAGATGGCGGTGCAGCCTGCGGCGAGGATGGTGGTGACAGGATCGGTAGAATGCTGGAGCGCGACGTCAACGACGCCGGGGTGGGACAGTCGGCAGAGTTTTTGTCATGCATGCACGTGATCAACCCATCTTGCAAGAAAACATTCGCCATTGCCTGGCGAAGCTGCGGCACGTCCTGCTGGACATGGATGGCACGATCTATTCCGGGTCGCGGCTGTTCCCCTTCACGCTGAAGTTTCTGGCTGACCTTACCGAAGCCCACATCGGTTATACCTTCCTGACCAACAACTGCTCGCGCAGCGTGGAGCAGTACGTGCAGAAGCTGCGCGGGCTGGGCATCATGGCCGATGCCGACAGCCTGCTCACTTCGATGCACGCCACGGTGTTCTACCTGCGCCATCATCATCCAAGGATTAAACGGCTGTTCGTGCTGGGGACCGATGGATTGAAGTCGGACCTGGCGGCCGCTGGTTTCCAGATGGCGTGCGGTGATGCTTCCGGGGGCGAGCCGGAGGCGGTGGTGGTGGGCTTCGACACGCAGTTGACGTATGCGAACCTCTGCGCCGCTGCGTGGTGGGTCAAGCGGGGCAAACTGTTTATCGCCACGCATCCGGACGTGTTTTGCCCGACGGATCAGCCGACGCTGCTGGTCGATTGCGGCGCGGTGACGCGCTGCATCGAGGAGGCGGCCGGGCGGCGGGCGGATGCGGTGCTGGGCAAGCCGCACGAGACGATGATTCAGCCGATCCTGGAACGTTGGGAGCTGTTGAGCGATCAAGCGGTGATGGTGGGGGACCGACTGACGACCGATGTGAGGATGGGTCAGCAGGCGGGGTTGCTGAGTGTGCTGGTGTTGACCGGCGATGCCGTGCGGGATGACATCGAACGCTTGGGGGTGCAGCCGGACCTGGTGGTTGAAGACCTGGAGCAATTGGGGCGTCTCATCGCGCAGTCGAGGGGAGGTGCGCGATGAGCACCCCGGACGCCAGACGGAGGCGCCAGGTCGAGGCGGCACTGGATAGGCCGCTGGACCTGCTGGTGGTAGGCGGCGGTATCGTGGGCGCGGGCGTGGCGCGAGACGCCGCGATGCGCGGGCTGCGCGTGGCGCTGGTGGAGAAGCATGATTTCGCCTTCGGCACCAGCAGTCGCAGCACGCGCCTGCTGCACGGGGGCATTCGCTACCTGCAGCAGATGCGCCTGGGACTAGTGTGGGAAGCGAGCGTGGAAAAGCGGGTGATCGCCCGCATCGCGCCGCACTTGGCTGAGCCGATGCGCTTCATTTATCCGGTGTACGAGCGCGATCGCTTTTCCATGTGGCAGATGCGCATCGGGGTGAAGGTCTATGACCTGCTCAGCGGCGGGCGCAACCTGGGGCGATCCGATGCGGCGGGCACGGATGCTGTGCGGAGCTGGCTGCCGAAGATCAATGACCAGCAGTTGCGCGGCGCGGTGCGTTACTACGATGCGCTGACCAACGATGGCCGGCTGGTGATCGACAGCCTGCGCTCGGCGGCGCGGCACGGTGCGATCGTGCTCAACTACATGCCCCTGCTGTCCGCCGAGCGCAGTGGTGATCACTG
>JADLFV010000080.1 GCA_020849625.1 Phycisphaeraceae bacterium | reverse complement strand
GGTCGGGCCATCCGTAGCTCCTTGCGCGGTGAGACAAGTGTCCGCAGAGGAAGCTACCGGATCGCAGCTCGTAGCGCAACACCTAACAAGCGCCGAACGCGCTACGCTTGGAATTGGTTTGCTCTAGAATCCGTGTGATGAGAATGCTGCATCTGACGATCATCGGAGTTGTTCTCTTGTCCGCGCTGCTCGCATCTGCCGACACCAGCGCATCACCCGATGACACAACCGCATTTCTGATGCAACAAGCTGCGGCCATCAATCTGGACCTGCCGGACGGCGGCCTTCCTGAGAACGCGATCGATGTTGAAGGCAAACGACTGTTTCTGCTGGGCGAAACGCACGGCGTTGCAGCCAACTACGCCATCGACCTGGCCCTGCTTCGCTACTTCCATCGCGCGGCCGCTGTGCGCGTCTATCTCATGGAGTTCAGCCACGCTCATGCCCAGTTCATCAACCAATACCTGGACACCGGCGAAGAACAACCACTGGATTTCACGCTCGAACAACTGCACGGCTACACCGACGGCTCCATGGAACGCCGCAACTTCTTCACCGCGCTGCGAGTGTGGAATCAGTCGCTGCCGCCGCAGGATCGCGTGACTGTCATTGGCTTCGATGTCGAACGCATGCCGGGCATTTCACTGGCGTATATGCAGCAACTGTTGAGCACCCACGATCTGCCGCCGCAGTTGCTACAACTCTCGCAGCAACTGGCCAACCTGCCCCAGCGCCCGACGCTGGCGGATGCCAGGTCAACCATTGAATCGCTCGAACAATACGTAGCTGCGCATCGCACAACCTGTGAATCGCTGCTGGGCGATCACTGGTTCGACTTCGAGTTGGCGATGGACAATCTGACCGATCGCATTCGCGTCACTGCAGACCGCGCTCAATACAACCAGATGCGCGACGCAGCCCAGCTGCGCAATTTCCAGCGCCTGTCTGCACACGTTCCCTTCACCCGCGCCTACGGCCGCTGCGGCAGTGCCCACGTCCTGCAGCAAAGCACCGGCGGCATCGAGCATTTCAGTGCGCTGTTGCAGAAAGATGACTCGCCATGGCGCGGGCAGGTGGTGAGCATCTGGCCGCTCTATGCCGCGGGCGAGCGGGTATCATTCGCCGACGGCAGGTACGGCACCGCACCATGCGCCGATGACGCCAATGAGACGCGGCCGTTCATCAGCGCGGCCCCGGGCGAGGTGACCTTATTCAGATTGACAGACGATGATTCGCCTTTCGCAAAGCAGTTGCTGCTGCCGGGCGAAGCGGCGGAGGGCGTGACGACCGACTATTTCCAGTACGTCCTGCTGGTAAAGTCCGCCACCGCGGCGACGCCGTTCCATCACGAGTGGTCCGGGGATGCAGCACCTTGAACCTGCGACACAGCCGGCCGCTTGCCTCACGCCGCGGCGTGTCGGTTATCATCGTGTGACACAACTGGAGATTTTGCGATGTGCAACACAACGCATGGCTCGGTGATGGCGACGCTCATCACAATGCTTGCTGCATTCTGCCCCGCTTATGCTCTGACCGATGCGCAGTTGATCGCGCTGCGCGACGGCTACGAAACCATGCGACAGGCGCAGTTCCTAGAGCTGGCGGGTCAACCTCTGGTCATCGCGGAGCAGCAACCGCCGCTGGGCCCGGGCCGGGCTCTCTACACCCGCCACTACAGCTATTCGATCTACGGCTTCGCGATCAAGGTGTTCTGGCTCGACGAAGAGCAATACTTCGCCGATGCCAACGCGGCGCTGATTGACAATTGCCGGTACTACCTCGATCATCCCCAGGCCCGCACCGATCGCGACAGCTTTTACTGGGGCACAGACGTGCTCTGCCGGATTGTCGAATACTTCGGCAGTAAAGGTTCTCGCAGCCCTGGGAGGCTGAGCAGCGAAGCCGAGGACATTATTTATGAAATGATGTGGACTTACTGCAACCAGATGTCGCGCTTGACCGGCGAACTCAGCCCGGAGTTCGAGCAGTCTCAAACCTGGTACATACACGAGTCGGAAAACCATCATATCCAGTTATTCTCCACACTCTGGCACTTCCTGAAACTGCTGCGCGACCATCCGCAGTATCGCGACCGCCAGTTTGACGACGACCACGCGCTCACCGAGCACCACGATGCCTGGACCGCTTACAGCCGCGAATACCTGCGCCAACGCGCGAAAAATGGCCTGTTCGTGGAAATCGCCAACCGCGGCTACAACATGGCGACGCTCAAAGGCATCTACAACATTTATGATTTCTCACCCGATCCGATCCTCAGACAGCGGGCCATGTATCTGCTCGATCTCTACTGGGCGACCTGGGCCCAGGAGCAGCTCGACGGCGTGCGCGGCGGCGCCCAGACGCGCGTCTATCAGGGAAGGCGAAGTCTCTTCGGCGCAGCGGAAGGCCTCGACGGCGTGGCGCGATATTACCTGGGCTACGAAACGCAGCATCCGCTGCAATACAACGAATTTACCGTGATTACCAGCGAATATCGCATGCCGCTGGTTGTGATGGATATCGCGCTCGATCCCCAGGGCCGCGGCGTCTATGAAATCCGCCAAAGACCGCTCGGCCTGGCGCAGGGCTCTTACTACGCCAACCCCGACTACCGCTTGCGCACCGACTTCGGCGGCATCCTGCGCTATAGCTTCTGTTGCCCCGAATTCATCATGGGCACGTTGATGTGCTCGGAGCTGACACGCGAAAAGTGGACTTTAATCAGCTCACAGAATCGCTGGCAGGGCGTGGTCTTCGACGGCGACCCCGACGCCCGCATCTTCCCGCAATGCCAGGCCGACGATGGCAAGACCACCTTTCACGATCAGTGGTCCGTGCAGCGCCAGGGCACGATGATCACGCAGAAAGCGGCCGATAGTCGCGGCGCGGGCGCCATGCGCGTGTGGTTCGCCGCGGCGGGTCTGTCCGAACCGGTGGAGCGCGACGGCATGGTGTTCGCCCAGTCATCCGGCGCTTTCGCCGCGGTGCGCGTGGTGGAAGGCGGCTATCAATGGGACGAATCGCCGCAGAATGAGAGCGGGCGCTGGCTGCGCTGCGAGGTGGATACATCGCCCGTGATCATCGAAGCAGCCCGCCAAAGCGATTACTCGGACTTTGAAACGTTCATCAACGCGGTCACTGCATCACCCTGCCGCTACAGCGAACAGCGACACCTGACCTATCGCGGCCTGGGCGGCGACGAGTTCACGTTCTTCGCCGACTACAGCCAGAACCCACAGATCAACGGATCAAACATTGACTATGCACCGGCCAACGTCTTTGACAGCCCGTTCGTGCAATCGCCCTGGGACAGCGGCATCGTTCGCATCAGCAAAGACAACCGCTCGCTGATGCTCGACTTCAACAGCGAACAGGTGCTGGACCTGCTGCGATGAACGGCGCCGATGCGCTGCTTGCTCGTAGCTTCGGGCAGTTGGAGGTCAGGGCAGAACGATGGTCTTGCCCACCGGCAACTTGTTGGGATCGAGGCCGGGGTTGGCCGAGACGATGTCCTGCCACTTCTGTCCATTGCCGTAGTGGCGCTGGGCGATGGACCAGAGGGTGTCGCCCTTCTTGATGGTGTAAGAATTGCCAGCCATCGGCGCGACGGGCTGCGGAGCGTAAGGATCAACATAGCCCGCACCACTTCCGGTAGCCGGGGTGACTTCGACGGGCGCGAAAGCATCCTGCGAAGCGTCGGGCGGCGGAGCCTGATTGATGGCGTTGTCCTTGTTCTTGTCGCAACCGACCAGGCCGGCCAGGACGAGCGTCAGTGCGAAGGCGAATGTGCGTGTCATGATTTTGTTTCCCTGATCTTGGATCTTCCGAGGCAACTTGCGACAGTGTATCGCAAGTGACCGTGCAAGGATAGTGACCTGCCGCAACGGTTTGACAGCGATCGGCGCGGCGGCGGCTCCCCGGTGCTGCGCCGTCGTAATTCCACCTGGGTAAAAGCCTTACGGATGACCATCTGGGCCGCATGACCCGCTCGATTATGGCGCGTAAGTTTTTCTCGCTTGCTGCGACTTGGCTTCTTGAGAAACTATTCATGCGAAAGGATCCGACATGAAAAGGCTCATCGTCCTGCCGCTATTGATCGTCATCTGCCAACTGGCCGGCTGCGCCAGCTATGTCACGCCGGGCGCGGCTGCGGACCTGACCGGCATCGAAGGCTACAAGGTTCGCGAGGCCTTCGAGCGCCGACCGGCTGCGCACTTTCCCGCGCACGTGGCCATCGCCCGCATTCAGGCCACCGGTTATCGCAACGACAACGACCACGTCTCAGCCTACGGCAACGGCGCTTACTGCGTTCTGACCACGCGCGAGATCGAACAGGATGAAGACCTGGCCAGACTCGTCAATCTCCCGCAACTGGCGGGGCTTGCGCCGCTCAACCGCCTGGTGCTCCCGCCGCGGTTTACATCGTTCGACGATCTGCGCCAGGCGGCCGCGGCCGTGCAGGCGGACATGCTGGTGATCTACACGCTGGACACGACTTTCCGTGTGCGCGACAAGGACATCGGCCCGCTGCGCACGTTCAGCCTCGGCGTGCTTTCGCGCGATCAGGCCACGGTCACCACCACCGCTTCGGCCGCGATCTTCGACACCCGCAGCGGATTCATCTACGGCCTGGCCGAAGCGACCAGCAGCCGCGACAAGAAGACCAACGCCTGGTTGACCGAGGACGTGGTCGATGACTTCCGCCAGCAGACCGAGCGCGAAGCATTCAGCAAATTAATCGATGAACTGGTGAAACTCTGGCCCGGCATCGTGGCGCAGCATGCTTCGTGATGGATCACTTGCCGTAGCGCAGCCAGGCGGGTTTAAGGCGCCTGGCGGAACCGACTTTCACAGCCCGGCCGAGGTCAGCGCTCTGCATGGCGGCGAAACAGATCGCCAGCGAATCGAGGTTGTCGCGGCCGCTGTTACTGGGTTGGCGCTTTTGTTCGATGGCGCAGAGCAATTCACTCATGGTGCCGTCGAAACCGTCGGGAAACCACCTGCCGCGCAGACGCGGTGAGGTGGAACCTTTGGGCGTGCTGAGCGTGACTTTCTGGCTGCCCAGGTCATCGCCTTGGCTGGTGAGGGTGCCGCGTGTGCCGGTGATGATGGTGCGGTCGGTTTTGCCGGCAATGGCGGCGGCGCGGAAAACGAGACTGGCTTGCGCGTGCGCATAACGGACGACGATCTGGGCCAGCAGCGGCGGACGGATGCTTTGATCGGCGGCGGGACTGACCTGAGCGCTGACTTCCAGCGGCGTGAGGCCGCGCGTGTAGCAGTGCAGCATGTCGAACCAGTGGATGGCGAAGTCGTACATCACCAGATGCGGGATGCGCTCGAAGGGTGTGCCCTTGACCCAGGTGTGGTCCCAGGCGATGAGCGCATCGACACTGGAAAGTTTGCCGATCAACCCGGCGGCGACAGCGTGACGCATCCAACTGACGTGCGGAGCCCAGCGCCCGTTCTGATTGACCGCCAGCTTGACGCGATAACGATCCGCCAGATCGCACAGGCGCTTGCCGACCGCAAGATCGATCACGAACGGCTTCTGACTGAGCACGTGCTTGCCGGCCTTGATGGCCTGCTCGATCAACGGCGCCCGCTCTGCTGGATGCGTGGCGATATCAACCACGTCGATGTCATCGCGTGCCAGCAACGTTGCGGCGTTTTTTTCAACGTCGGCTTTGGGGTAGTACGCATCGCGGCGATCGTGGGCGCGCTTGGGTATCAGATCGGTGAAGGCGACGACCTGGTAGCGGGCCTTGCGATAGGCCTGAAGGTGACGGGCGCTGATGCCGCCGCAGCCGATCATGCCGATGCGCGGCCGGTATCGGCGCGGGCGTTGCGGCTGATAGGCAAGTGCCGGCAACCTGATCGTGGCCTTGCGGCGATCGGCGTCGACGGCGTAGGCGTCTTTCTTCTTTTTTGCCATGGGTATTTCACATTCCTTCAAAAGGTTTTTAGCCATGGATGAACACGCATTCACACGGATGAAGACTGACACAAGTCATTGATCCCATCCGTGTCAATCCGTGTTCATCCGTGGCTAAATGGTTCTCAATCCATCAACGACAACGTGCGTTTTCCCTGGGCGCTGCGATAAGCGGTGTCCACGATCTGCTGGCCGATGCGGCAGACGGCCGGCGACAGCGGGCCTTCGATCGGCAGGTCGTGGCTGATGCAGTGCAGCACGTGATCGATGGGATCGGCGTTGGGTGATTGCAGCTTGTCCACCGGTACGTCGCGACCTTCGGGACATTTCTTATCCTGCACGCGGATGTGATCTTCGTAGTCGTAGCTGCTGATGGTACCTTCGCTGCCGCAGACGACGAAGCCGCACTTGGGCTGCGGTTGATTGGTCCAGGGATCGCTGAAGGTGCCCCAGCGCGTTTCGAACTTGGACAGGCCGGTGTCGTAACGGGCGACGGTGATCGCGTGCTCATCGACTTCCAGGCCGGGCGGCTGATCAACGGCGCAGGTCACTTCGATGGGCTTTTTGCCGTTGTTGAACCAGGTGCCGAGCGTGACGCCGTAGCCCAGGTAATCCAGCAGCGCCCCGCCGCCCTCGGACTTTTTGTAGAACCAGCTTCGCTTCTTTTCCTGCATCAGCTGCTCGCTGGTGACTTCAAGCTTGTCCATCTTGTGCATGAGCGGGCCGCGGTTGCCGTCGTAGTAGTGGATGTTGATGACGCGGCCGATGGCGCCTTGATCAATGAGGCGCTTGGTGGTGCGATGCGGCGGATACCACGCCAGCGGCCAGTTGATGGCCAGGCGCTGGCCGGGCTTGTTCACCGCCGCGATCATGGCGTCGGCTTCGGCGAGCGTGGCGGCGAAAGGTTTTTCCACCACGATGTGGATGCCGTACTCCGCGACGTTGCAGGTCCACTTGCCGTGCGTGGCGGTGCTGGGACAGAGCACTGCCATATCGGGTTTGGTCTGCTCGATGCACTGTCGCCAGTCGGCGAAGATCAGATCGTGCGGCAGCTTCAGCCGATCCATCACCTCGCGCGGTTTATCCGGCTCATGATGCCAGACGCCGACGACCTCCGCATCAGGATGAGCGCACACCCGCCGCAGCAGATCGCCCATGTGCATGTGATCGAAGTTGATGCCGACAACGCGGTAACGGGCCATGTTGTATCTCCCATTCAAATGCTGAATTCCCCGACATGCTAACGTCAATGTGAACGCCTGGGACGTCTTGAATAAAAATCTGATATGAATTTGCGCCGCAATGAAATTACGTAGCGGCTGACACGATCGTTACAGTTATCACGGGGCGTCGCCGGACATATCGTTTGATGGCGTTGCGTTGGGCGGAGACAACCGCCCCAGGCGATCGACCGCCCGCACCACGATGCGCTTGCACTGGCTGTCGGTCGCCAATTCGATGGTTTGCTGTGCAGCGGGCACGATGTGCGTGGTCCATTGCCCATCGCTCTGCTGCTGCTGGATCAGCCAGAGGAAGGCGGCAGGATCGGGCTCCATCACAAGCATCATCTGATCGTCAATCTGAAATTGCGCCTGCCATTGCGGCTGATTGGCGCGTGGTACCTTGAGCCAGTCCGTCACCGGCGGCAACACGGGCTCAGTGAATGCATGTTCGCGCAAGATGTCGCCCAGGGGCGTGCCTGATGATGTCGCGCGGGCCAGATGTTTCTGCGAAAACAGCAATACTCCAGGAGAATCATCCTGCGTCAGCCAGCGCGTCCATTGGATCTGATATGCGATCTCCATCGCATCGACGGATTTTGCCGACCCGCTATCTACACGGGCGATGCTCAGGCCGGGCCAGATGTGGCGATGGCGCGGGTTCTGGTTCAACCACCAGCTCAGCAGCGCGATGTAGCTCTGCTGCGGCGGCGCGATCGGCCAGTAAAGCTGCGGCGACAGGTAATCGCACCAACCCTGGTGCAGCCACAGCCGCGGATCGGCATAAAGCTGGCCGAACTGATCGAAGCCGCGCACCTGCGGCGGATAACCGGGACGCCAGATGCCGAACGGACTGATGCCCACCAACACGTGCGGCTTGATGCGCTTGACCTGTCGATACAACTGTTGCACGAGTTGATCGACCTGATTCCGCCGCCAGTCGTCGCGTTCGAGCTTGCCTCCGGCCTGTTGATAGCGGGCGAAGTTGGCGTCATCTGGAAAATCAATCAGATGCCCGGCCTTGTCGCGCACGGGGTAGGGATAGAAATAATCATCCATGTGGATGCCGTCGAGGTCATATCGCCGCACCAGGTCGCACACGACCGCCAGCGTGTGGCGCGTGGCGTCCGGCTCGGAGGGATCGAGCCAGAGGTACTGGCCATATTCGCGCACCACGTCCGCCCGGCGCACCGCGATGTGACTGTCCGCCAGCCTGTCACGCTGCGCCACCAGCCCCGCGCGATAGGGATTGATCCAGGCGTGCAGTTGCAGCCCGCGCTGATGGGCCTGCTGCACCGCAAACGCCAATGGATCGTAGTGCGGCTGCGGGGCCTGGCCTGATTGCCCGGTGAGAAAAACCGACCACGGCTCCAGCGGCGAGTCGTACAACGCATCGGCCATGGGACGCACCTGCAGAATCACCGCGTTGAGATTGGCTGCCGCCGCGCCGTCGAGCAGGTCGATCAACTCCCGCTGCTGCTGCTGCACGCTCAAGGCGGGCTTGGACGGCCAGTCGATGTTGCTGACGGTCGCCACCCACAGGCCGCGAAACTCTCGCGGCGGCGCCGGCGGTGCGGCGATCCGACTGCGCGTGGCGCAACCGCCGAGGAATGCCATGCAGATCAGCACCCAAACGCTGCCGGTTCTCATGCTCCGAGTGTACCGCATTTGCCTGCGTGTTAGGATGGGACGCGATGAACGATCGACTGGGCATCGACATCGGCGGTTCGTGCGCCAAGCTGGCGCTGCTGCGACAAAGCCAGCAGCCGCGGACGCTGCGTAGCGAGGCTTACGGTGACGATCCGATTGCCGTGGTTCGGCAGGCGGTGGTGCGGTTGACACAGGGACGACTGGATGAGATCGCGGCGGCGGGTATCAGCGTGGCGGGGCCGGTGGATGAGCAGGGTCGATTGCTGCAGGCGGTAAACCTGCCGTGGTTGGTTGGGCAACTGGTGAGCGATTGGTGGTGCGACCTGATCGGGCGCAAAATGCCCTGCCGGGTGTTGACCGATGCTTCGGCTGCTGCACTGGCGGAACACGCGGTGCATCCGGTGCAGGGTCGGGCGATCTACCTGTCGCTGGGCACGGGCGTCGGGGCCGCGGTACTCGACGACGGCAAGCCACTGATCTTCACGCGCGGCACGCCGGGCCACTTCGGACACATCGACGTTTCCGGCGGCGATCCGGATGCACCCTATCTACCGACATGCGGGCGCGGCGGCCTCGAAGCATACGTGGGCGCCCAGGCGCTGCGCGATGCTGACCGTGCGGATCATCCCGCCATGCGGACCGCCATCGCAGCCCTGGCGCGAGCGGTGCGCATCGCCCTGGCCATCTATCGTCCGCAGCAGATCGTGCTGATGGGCGGATCGGCCGAGCGCTTCGAGCCGGTGCTGGATGAACTGCGACAGTTGATCAGCCGCGACCTGACCCCGGCCGCGCCGGCGCAATGGGACATCAGCATCAGCACCGTCGGCCCCTTCGCCGCCGCCCTGGGCGCTGCACGCTGCGCTCAACCATCATCGTAAGCGACATCCTCATCGTTCTGGACTGCATCGCGGCGGCGGGTGGAGCCGCCCATCACGTCGCGGATGATCAGGTAGGGATAGCTGAGCACCTGGCGTGTGCCGGTGATCTCGACCAGTTGCCGCATGACTTTTCGCGTCTCGGCCCGGAACTCGCTGACCACAATGTGACTTTCCACTTCGCCTTTCTCGCGCACAGACAACAGGCGGTGCAATGAATAGATGCCCACCACAAACGCCAGCAGGAAGACGAAATCAAGGCCGGTGATGCTGAAAGCGGGCACGTGGAAGCTTGCCGGTTCGGACCCGCTGTACACCCAGTCCAGCGAGAGCGTCAGCTTCTGGTCGGCGAAGAAGTCGCCCAGCAAACCGCCGGCCAGGGGGCCGATCATCGCGCCGAGGCCTGCGATCAGCGAGTTGCCCGCCAGGTAAGCGGTGGCCTCATCGCGGGGGGCGTTTTTCAGGGCGATGTTGCCCGCGCACAGGTTCACGCCGGCGGTGGCGATGCCGGTGACCACGTGGATCCAGATCAGCAGCGGTATGGTGAACACGTGCGGCCCGTCGAAGCTGGTGAACGGCCACATGACGAAAGTCACCAGGAACATCAAGCCGCTCAAGCCCAGCACGTTCTTGTTGCTGAAACGATCGGACAGCACGCCCCAGATGTGCATGAACACGACGTACATCACCTGGCTGATCACCGTCAGGGCCATGACCCAGGCCAGGCTCAGCCCCAGCCGCTTGAACATGTACACAGCAAAGAACGGCACCACCAGGTTGATGGCGAAACTCCAGTAACCCATGAACACCAGCAGTTGGCGGAACAGCGGATCAGCGAACGGCCGGGCCAGGCGGCGGGCCAATCCACCGTGACCATTGGCCGTCATGGGCGGCTCGGGCACGCCCATCACGAACGCCAGGTCGATCATGCCGCAGATGCAGCCGAACGTGAACAGCACCGCGTAAGCCAGGGCCGCGTTGCCGCCGTGATGCACGAAGTAATCGATGGCGAAGCTGGCCACCAGACCCATCACCGCGCCCACCGCCACCGCGATGCTGGCCCGCTTGGCGAAGAACCGGCCCAGCACCGTGTCGGGGATCAGGTCGCGCATCCACGAGTTGAACGCGCAGCCCGTAACTGCGCCGGTGCCGAAGTAGAACGCCAGCGCGAGCAGCAGCAACGGCACGCGCAGGCGCGGCTCGAAGAAGAACGGCAGCGCCGCAATCAGCAGCCACGCCAGACGCCCGATCACCGCCGAGCCGACCAGCAGCAGCCGACGCCTGCGCAATTTGTCCACCAGATACACGGCCGGCATTTGGAGAATCTGCGCCAGCGGGGTGGCGGCGAACAGCAGACCGATGATGATGTTGTTGGCGCCCAGCAGCAGTGCGAAGGCCACCAGGAACGCCCCGCCGTTGAGCGTGCCCATGGTCTGGGCGAACCCGCCGGAGGCCAGCAGCAGCTTCATCCCGCGCTGAAGTTCAGCCTCCGTGACGGTTGCAGGACCCCCATGTTGTGATGGATCAGCGTTCAACTCTGCGCCCGCAAAAAACAATCAACCGGCAGGACCAGCCTGCCGGTTGCATGGGTTGCTCGTTCGCGGGTTTCAACCGGGAAGCCCGCCATAAGAGTGATATTTTACATCTCCGCTCCGGCACTGCAACGCGACCGTCATGGCGGGCGCCGGGCATGACCTATGCGATCTTGATCACCACCACCGTCAGGTCGTCTTCCAGCGGACGCTGACCGCGATGTCGATCAACCGCCTGCTCCAGTGCGCTGAGAACTTCGGCGGCGGTACGATCAGCATGACCGCGGATGACCTGGTGCAGCGGCGGCCAACCGATGATTTTGCCTGCGGGATTGCGCGTTTCCCAGAGACCATCGGTGCCCAGCAAAATGATCGATCCGGGCGTCGGCCGGGTGATCGCATGCTCCTGGTAATCCGGATCACCGAGCACACCCAGAGGCACGCCGCCGCCATCGATCGGCAGAAAGCGGTCGCCGGCGGCATCGTAAACCAGGGGGCAGCCGTGCCCGGCGGACGCGAAGCGCATGCGGCCGGTCCGCGCCTCCAGGGCCAGTAGCAGCAGCGTCATGAATCGTTCTCTGTCCGCGCGGCCGCGATCCATCACGTGACGGTTGGCGTGATGCAGGATGTCCGCCAGATCGCTGGAGCTGTCGCAGCGGCTGCGCAGGATGCCGCGGGCGGTGGCCATCAGCAGAGCCGCCGGCAGGCCGTGACCCATCACGTCACCCACCGCCACCACCAGTTCGCGCGAACCGTCACGATCGATCTGCACGAAGTCGTAGTAGTCGCCGCCGGTCTTTTCACAGAAGCGATTGAAGGCTGCCACTTCCAGGCCGGGCCAGGTCGGCATGGTTGCCGGCAGCAGGCTTTTCTGCACCTGCTCAGCCACCGCCACGTCCTGCCGCAGGCGCAGATGGGCTTTGAGGTCCTGCGTCATGCGGTTAATGTCGTCGGACATTTCCACGAACTCACGGCTGTAAGGCAGCGCGATGCGGGCATCCAGATCGCCTTGGCCCAGGCGGCGCAGGTAATCCTTGAGCACGATCATCGGCCGCACCACCACCGATGCCAGCACCAGGCCCAGCACCACCGTGAAGGCGGTGACTGCCGCAGCCATCAGCAGGCCGTCACGGCGGGCGCGCTCCAGGCCGAACAGAAAGTCACGCTCCGGCGCGAACGTGACGATCGTCCAGTCCAGGCCCGACTTGTGGTGAAACGGCGTGGCCACCAGCAACCACGATTGGTCGGCGATCTGCATCAATCGGCGGCCGGGCTCCTGGTCCAGGTGCTCGGCAGTCACGAAGGATGCGGCGGCTGCAAAGTCCGGCTCGGTCGAGTCGGCGGCCCGCACCGGACGATGCTGCTCATCCAGCAAGGGCGACAACCGCGAATCAGCCAGCAGATGGCCCTGGTTATCGAGCACGAAGATGCGCCCGTTGGGACTGGGCGTCTCGTGGGTCAGAAACAGGCTCACATCGTGCAGCGTCAGTTGCGCGGTCAACACGCCCAGCAGTTTGCCCTGCGCATCGCGATAGGCCGTCACGTTGGCCAGGGCGCGGGTGAGGATGGACCCGTCCTCACTAACCCAGTCGAACGGATCGGTCCACACCAGACCGTCGGCATGAGCGCCGGCCTTGAAGGGAGCAAACTGGCGCGGATCGATCTCATAAGTTCGGGCCGGGTCCGCGCTCAGCTCGCCACCGCCATCACAGCGACGTTCGACCACCTGGCGCGTCTCGGCCGTGTTGTTGACCGCAAAGTAAATCTCATCGCGCCCGGGATAGCGGGTGATCCACGCATGCCGCCCGTCAGCGCCGTCCCAACTGATGCAGCTTAATTCATTGAACGTGTGCAACTGCTGGAAGAGGATGGGCCGCCAGCCGGGCAGATCGGCCACGTCGAGTTTGCCGGCATCGAGCAGGTGGGCGTTGAGTGTGTTGATGCGCGGCGGCTGAGCGAGAAATCCCTCGATGTGGGCGATGATGCGCTGGTGCGTGTCGGCAAAGTTGCCCAGCGCCAGCTCATCGACCGCGGTCCGAAACCGATACGTCGCCAGCACGACCAGCAGCAGACAGGCCGCCACCGTGGGCACAGCCAGCAGCACCGGCACCGCCCAGCGGATCGACCAACGCGAGATCACCGGATGCGGCCGCGGAAGATTGGCTTGCATACGCGCACTCGACTTGGAATCAGACCTTCCCCGCCACACGGGGTCCAGACTCATCGCATTCGGCATTCAGGCCGATTGCCCGCAGCACTTTTTGTATTTGCGGCCGCTGCCGCAGGGGCAGGGATCGTTGCGGCCGACTTTGGCTTCGTCGCCGGGATTCGGCCGCGCCAGCATGCCCATGATCTGCGACGGGGCGCGGCCGGCCTGGAGCAACTGCGCCATCGTCTTCATGTAGGGATCGATGTGATTGAAGAATTGCCGGTACCCCGCACACAGATAATTCAGGCCCGGCTCGCCGTCGGGGGTGTAGATGAAACGGTGCTTGGGACATTCGCCGTTGCAGGCGAAGCGCACTTCGCACTCACGGCAATAGCGCGGCAGGGTGTCCGCCTTGTCATTGCCGAACTTGATCTGCTCGGGCGATTCGAGCATCTCGCCCAGCGTGGTCTGCTCGATGTTGCCCAGGTGATAGCGGGGATAGACGAAGTGGTCGCAGGAATAGACGTCGCCGTTGTGCTCCATGACCACCGCCCGGCCGCAGGTCTCGGCGAAGTGACAGAGCGAACTGCCCGCGCCGGCCCAGTTGCCTAACGCCACGTCGAACTGCTGCACGAAGATGCGCCCCACGTCGCTGCGCACCCAGCGATCGAAAATCTCACACAGGAAGCGGCCGAACTGTTTGGGCTCGACGCTCCAGTCGGTGACCGCGGTGCGCTTGGTTTCACCCGGGGCCAGCGGTTCAGCCAGGATGTGTTTGCCCTCCACGGTGGGCAGCGTCTGCTCGGGCAGGCGCTCGACCAGGGGAATGAACTGGAAGAAGCGCGAGCCGCACCCCCGGAGGTATTCATACACCTGTATGGGATGCAGCGAGTTGACGCGGTTGACGACGGTGAGCGTATTGAAATCAACGCCATGCTTTTTGAGCACGCCCAGCCCGCGCAACACGTCATGCGAAGTGGGTTGCTGCTTCTTATCGACGCGGTAGTGATCGTGCAATTCCGGTGGGCCGTCGATGCTGATGCCGATGAGGAACTTGTTGCGGCCGAGGAAAGCGCCCCACTCGTCATCCAGCAGCGTGCCGTTGGTTTGTAAAGCGTTGGTCACCGTGCGGCCGGCAGCGTATTTCTTCTGAATCTCCACCACCTTCTCGAAAAAGCGCACGCCCAATAGCGTCGGCTCACCGCCCTGCCAGGCGAAGGGAATCTCCTGTGCTTCGGCCGGATAGGCGTCGATGAACTGTTTGATGTAATTGTCGAGCACCTGGTCGTTCATCTTCCAGGTGCGCTCCTGGGGATAAAAGCGCTCTTTCTCGAGGTAGTAGCAGTAGGTGCAGTCAAGATTGCAGATCGGCCCGATGGGCTTGACCATGACGTGGAAGCCGGGCGCAGCCCGCCGATGGGGCTGACCGAGCCTGCTGTGCAGGATTTGCGGAGAAATCTGGGTCATGGCCGAGCGAGAATAAGGCTGCTTTTTCCTGTTGCGTGGGTAGAAGAGGCTCTCTTAATCCCCCTCTCCCCCAGGGAGAGGGTTGGGGTGAGGGCCGAATTCCATGTGTTACCAATCATCGAATCGACCCCCTTGATTTTCCGCCCTCACCCTGCCCTCTCCCGAGGAAGAGGGTTGTAAATCAGCCAGTGAGTGTAACAAAGACCGCCGAGGCCTGGAATGATAGGCAACCCGCAGCGGCGGATCAGTCATGGATCAACTCGGCGTGCCAGATATTGAATCTAAGGGTATGAGTATCGTCAGACCCGGGCCGGGCACGCGGGATAAATACATCATGTCGCGCGGGACGGGCAGGCAGTGGATCGCGGCCTCAGTTAAAGATCGCACCAAGGCGGCCGGGATTGGTGTAGCTGTTGCCGGTATCCGGCCCAGCCTCCGGCTTGTCCTCGCCTTGAATGAGCAGACCGAACTTCAGGCTGGTGATTTCGCTGCCGGGGATGTATTCACCGTGACCATCGCCAAAACCGTAGTTTCGCCCTTTATCGTGCGGGACCAGTGCGATGTTGCTGCCGCTGCCCAATCGCATCCAACCGCTCCAGACCGCGTCCGTTTCCCAGCTTTTTCCCACTTCGCTGTAATTGCTGCGGCAGCCGATGGTGCTCAACCACGTGGTGGACTGACTGTCACAGACCGAGACCACCGTGCTGGGTCGTTTGAAGAAGTCGAGGCCGAACCGAGTGACAATGCCGTTGGCACGATAACTGTTACGAACATTCAGATTCGAGACCGCCTGCATTCTGGGATCATCGAGCTGTGCAGGACAGATGAAAGCCGGCTGAGTCCTGATGTATTTGTACATGTAATAGGCCCAACCGCCATACCAGATGTTCTGCCCATCAGGACCCGGCTTTAAAGTCGCACCCATTGAAGCATGCTCGACATCCTCTGCAAATTCAGTGAAGTTGTACCCCTGCGTTGAAAGCGGAATTTCAATCTGTCTGGGATAGTGAAATGGGAAAGCACCTTTCTGATCGACGGCATAACCCGCACCCGCCGCGGCGAGTTGGCGAACGTTGCTGAGGCAGGCGGCGATGCGGCCGGCGGCGCGGGCCTTGCGCAAGGCCGGCAGCAGGATGGAGATCAACAGTGCGATGATACTGATGACCACCAGCAGTTCGATGAGAGTGAAAGCTGTGCGCCGAGCGGCTCGTTTTGCTGCCATGACAGGCTCCGAGGGAGAGGGGTGACCGCTGCAACTATATCCAACTATACTGATTATAGCTGTGAAAACCCCGGACGGCCATCAGACCGCCCGGGGTGTCAGATTGTTAGCACCACATTATTTTCTGCGACGGGACACCACCAGGGAAGCGCCCGCGGCCAGCAGAATCAAGCTGGTCGGCTCGGGCACGCCCACGATGGCCAGCGCTTCGTCGAAGCTGATGTCCGGCCCGACGCCGAAGCCCCAGTTGTCACCCAGGATCTGTAGGTCGGACAGGTTGACCGTGCCGTCGCCGCTGAAGTCGGCCAGGTCCCAGATGGCGCCGCTGGATTGCCAGTTGTCGCCGAGGATCTGAAGGTCAGCCAGGTTGACCATGCCATCGCCGTTGGCGTCGCCGTCGTGCAGGGTGCCGGTGATCTGCACGCCGTTGCCGGCAGCATCCAGAACGATCCAGGCGTCCAGGCCGGCCGCGCTGCCGCCGGTCTCGCCCACGGTGCTGGAGGGCAGGCCGGTGGCGTAGGACCACTGGTATCCGCCGGCGCCGGTGGAACCGCTGGCGGCGTTGTATCTGGCCAGCACGTTATCCAGGGAATAGACGTTCAAGCCTACGCCGACGTGCTTGGCCAAGCCGTGCATCACCGCGACTTCCTGCGCGGACAAAGCTCGGCCGGACCAGATGCCGGCATCATCGAGGTAACCATCGAAGTCGCGCAGGGTCAGGCCACTGCTGATCGAGGTGGTCCCGAGCCACAGGGCGCGGATGTTGGGCGTGGCCAGGGGATTGGGGTTGTTGATGGGATCCGGATCGTCGAAGTCGTGATCGAAGGCAGCCAGGTAATGGTTGCCGGCCAGGCTGGTGATATCGTTGGTCAGCTTGCCGTTGACGTAGATTTTGACGGCGGTGCCATCGCGGGTGACGGCGACGTGAGCCCATTCGTTGAGGTTCAGGGATGCGCCAACGACGTTGGTGTTGGTCAGGACGGGTGTTTCTTCCGTGCCCGTGTTGACCACGTAGTTGAAGTAGAGGTTCTGATTGCCGCGGATGGCCAATTGCAGTTGGCTGTTGGCGCCGATCATCATGTGCCGGCTGGCGGCCACAGTGCTGCCGGGGCTGCGCAGATAGGTCGGATTAGCCCAGATGCTCATGGTCAGCTTGTCGGTGCTGATGAGGCTGTCGCTGATGTAGTTGCCGACGAAGACGTTGTCGAGGCGGCCCGGGTCGGTGTTCTGGCCGTCGAAGAAATAGCCGGTACCCACGGGCGCGGTCTGGTTGATGGCGGTGGTGGTAGTTCGTTCGCCATCGACGGGGGCAGCGGGCGCGGTGTTGAGCACGGTGGTGCTGCCGGCGTTGGTCTCATTGAGGCTCCAGTGGCCGAGCAGGTTGTCGTTGACATTAGCGAATGCCATCGAGCCGCTGAGCACCACGCCCAGCGCGCATGCCGACAGGATGTGCCACGTGAACTTTTGATACATATTGAATCTCCTTCAATGTAGGACCAAGTAAAACAAGACACGCAATTCGTTGTTTATGCCAGAGTCTCCATCTGGACCGTTTCACCGCGGCTGGCAGCGAAGGGAACATATACCGCCAAGCATATTAGGCGTCGGCCATGAAGATTTCCCATTGAGGTTGAATTACCCACGTTCTCAACCACAAACACACGGGAACACGCCTGTTAAAAAGCACCGGACGGCCTTTGGGCCGCCCGGTGAGTTCAGTGGAACCGCATTATTTGCGACGACGGGACAGAACCATCGAGACGCCGGCCGCCAGTAACATCATGCTGGCAGGTTCGGGAATGATCTGCACGCCGTTGCCGCTGGCGTCGAGGGCGATCCAGGCGTCGCCGCCGGCCGTCGAGCCGCCGATCTCGCCTTTGGTGGTCGAAGCCAGCCCGGTGACATAACCCCAGGTGTAACCGCCGGCCAGCGCGCTGCCGCTGGCGGCGTTGAACACAGCCAGCACATCATCCATGGCGGTGTCGTTCAGTTCGACCTGAGCGAAGTAGCTGAGGCCGTGTATCACCGCGATTTCCTCTTCCGTGCGAGCTTCGGCGACCCAGATGCCGACCTCGTCGAGGTAGCCGATGTAGTCACGGGCGGGGGTGTTGAAGATGGTGCCCAGGTAGAGGCCGACGTCCACGGGCGTGGTGCCGCCGTCGAGGTCGTGGTCGAAGGCGCTGAGCTGGAAGTTGCCGGTGTCCCTGGTGAAGGTGTCAATCAGCACACCGTTGAAATACATCTTGGAGGTAGCGCCGGCGCGAGTAATGGAAACCATCGACCATTCATTGACGGGCACGACCAGGTTGGTCGAGCTGACGGTCTGATCGGTGTTGAGGCCGGCCTTGTAGCTCCAGAGGATCTTTCCAGTTGTTCCGGCGTTGGCCAAACCGACGGCCAGCACGATGTCAGTGTCAGTGCCGAGGATATAGCTGCGGCTGCTGGCGGTGGTGCCGCTGCGGTAGAGGTCGGGATTGACCCAGGCGCTGATGGTCACGGTGTCGGTGGCATTGAGGTTGTTGCCGATGGTCGTGCCCACCAGGACGGCGTTGTTGGTGGTCGCGTCGGCGCCGCCGATGCCGTCGAAGTGATAACTGGTGCCCAATTGGCCCGGCTCATTGACCGCGTCCATTGCTTGACCTGTGCTGCTGAAGATCACGCCGTTCTCAGCAACCGAACCGGAATTGACCACCGTGGTGCCCAGGGCCGTGCCGCTGTTTTCGTTCAGCTTGTAGTAGCCTTGCAGGCCCGTGCTGATGGCGGCCTGTGCCAGTGAGCAGCTCAGCAGAACACCTGCTGTGCAAAGCGATTGCACGAAGCGTTTCTTGTTTGGAATCATCATCTGTTCTCCTCTGAAAATGAGTAAGTGAAGAGTTGTTCGTTCAGGTTAACAACTCAAACCAATCACATGTCACTTGTAGCCTGCATTGTGAACCATGTACCTCCTGCATCGCATGTCAGCATTTACCGACACCACCAAGACATAAAGACAAGTCGTCGCTGTCCAAGGTAAGTTTTGATTTGGATTGGGCTTGGAAGCCCGTGTCTTTCTCCAGAACGGGCAGCATGCCTGCAACGAGGCGGTGACTTACCCGTTAATAATACTATAGCCGAATATATTACGAATGCAAGGGATTTTGAACAAATATTGAGCGATCCGCGGACGCCTTCCATGGCGGCCAGATCAGATCCATCCAGCCGGCAATCGTGGTGCCTTGTTGTGCCCTGCCCAACCACCAGGCGCATACCACCCAGATTAACAGGTCGAGGGCGTCCACCAGTTGCCGCGTTTCTGCTGTGCAGCGTTCCTGCTCATCCACCCGCCGCGGCTGAGCAGCGGTGTAAAAATCCTTGATTTTCCGAATGATTTACCAGTTTTCAAAATACAGTGCCGTCAGGGCCAGGTACGCCGCCGACTGGGCGGACCGGCCGTGAGCCTCGGGCCAGCGATCGTAGCGCACACGCTGGCGCAACTGCGGCAGCACCTGTTTGCGTGACGCGCTGATCAGCCGATCGATCAGCGGACCGCTGCCGGGCAGGTGACTGGCGATGATGACGTGGGAAGCCCGCGTGAAGTTGATGGCGTTGGCGAAACCGACGCCCAGCAGTCTCACCATGCGCTGAATGGCAGGATGATCGACGCGCCCAGCAGCCAGGGCGCGGGCCAGACCGCCGCGCAGGCCATGCGCGCTCAGATCGCGGCTGTCGCAGATGCGCTCGAGGCAACCCACCCCGCCGCAGTAGCAGCGCCGCGTCTTGACCTGCAATCGGTTGTGGCCCAGTTCATTGGCGCCACTGATGCAGCCCTGATTGGGTCGGCCGTGCACGAGGAACACCGCGCCCAGCGCGCCATCTTCAAAATAGATCAGCAGCGTGTCCTGCTGCGGGGCGCGGGCGTGGGTCAGCAACCAGCGGGCGGCCACGGCCTGCGACTCGGCTTCCATCACCAGAGGCTGATCGCCGGCCGCCTCGCGGATCGGGTCCAGACTCACCGCTTTGAGTCGTGGAAACACCATGGAGAAAGCAACCCGGTTCTGCTGGCGGTCCACGAAGCCGGGAATGGCGACGCCCACGGCAAAAGTCTTTCGGTTACGCAAGCGAGCGATCAGCTCGGCTGCGGCCCGCACCGAATATCGGGCGCTGGTGCGGCGAATCAGCAATTCACCCTGCGGCCGGCCCAGCAGATTGAAGCGGCCGACCTCGATGCGACCAGCCTGGAAGCAGACCCCCAGCACGTGCCGCGATTGGTCATCGATCTCCAGCGGTGTGCGCGGCCGACCCACTCCCGCGGCCAGAGCGTCGCTCTCGCGCACCAACTGCTGCGACAGCAATGCCGTCACATCGCCATACATCGTGTTGCGGCGCACGTCGGTCTTTGCCACCAGTTCCGTGCGGCTGAGCGACCCCGCGGCCAGCAATTCGAACATTGCGCGTTTTCGCCGGGCCGGCAGGCTCATGCCCGGCATTATACCAGGCTTGACACAATTATGATCGTGTGTGATCATAATTATGTGCCGGGGGACCTGGCGATACTTTGAACCCTCACACCGCGAGCCGGCCATGATCAAATGCATCAGTTACTGGTCCACCAGGGACGGCCTGAGCAACACCGAACCCATCGACCGGGCCATGGACGCCGCCAAAGCGGCGGGCTTTGCCGGCATCGAGCTGTGTATCGGGCCCGAAGGCGCACTGAACGTCGCCACCAGTCAGGCGGACTGCGAACGCTTCCGCGACCTGGCCGCTCAGCGCGGGCTCGCCCTGCAAACGCTGGCCAGCGGCATGAGTTGGGGCAGCAACCCCACCAGCGACGACCCGGCCGTGCGCCGTCGCAGCATCGAGCTGCACGCCGCCGCCCTGCAACGGGCCGCCTGGCTGGGATGTCAGGCCATGCTCTTCGTGCCCGGCGTGGTGGCCAGCCCCATCTGCCCCGACATCATCCGCTACGACGTGGCAGTCGATCGCGCCCGTGAGGCCTGCAAGCAACTGCTGGACACAGCCGAGCGCGTTGGGGTTGATCTGCGCATCGAGAACGTGTGGAACGGGTTGATGTATTCGCCGCTGGAGTTGTGCCAGTTCGTGGACAGCTTCGCCAGCAAGCGACTGGGCGTGTACTTCGACGTGGGCAATGTGCTAGGCTATCACCAGTATCCGCCGCACTGGATCGAACTGCTGGGCCAGCGCATCCGCCGGGTGCACATCAAGGACTACAAGCTCAACTTCGACTGGAGCGGCAGCTACAGCTTCTGCGAATTGCTGCAAGGTGACGTGCCGTGGCAGGCGACCATGCAGGCGCTGCGCAAGGTCGGCTACGACGGCACACTGGTGGCGGAGATGCTCCCGCACAGCGACGGTCTGCTCGAGCGCACCAGCGCAGCCATGGACAAGATTATGAAGATGTAACGCACACAACCGCCAAAGGATTTTCACCATGATTCAAGTCGGTGTCATCGGATTGGGCATGATGGGCTCGACCCATCTGGACGTGTATGCCAAGCGCGACGATGTGAACATTGCCGCCATCTCGGACATTAATCCCAAACGGCTCAGCGGCGAGGAATCCGCACGCGGCAACATCGAGGGCCAGGCCAAAGGCGGGCTCGCTCTGTCCAAAGCCAAGCGCTATCCCGAAGGCAAGCAGTTGATCGCCGATGCGGACGTGCAACTGGTGGACATCTGCCTGTGGACGCACCTGCACCAGGAATACGCCATCGCGGCGCTGCGTGCGGGCAAGCACGTGCTGCTGGAGAAGCCGCTCTGCCGCACGTATGCCGAGGCCAAGGTGCTCGCGGAAGAAGCGAAGAAAGCCAAAGGTCTGGTGATGTGCGCCATGTGCATGCGCTTCTGGCCGGGCTGGGTGTGGCTCAAGCGTGCGATCGACCAGCAGACCTACGGCAAAGTGCTGGCGGCCCACTTCCGCCGCGTGGCGGCCCACCCCGGCGGCAACTTCTACCTGAACGGCGATGCCTGCGGCGGCGCCATCCTCGATCTGCACATTCACGACACCGACTTCGTGCAGTTCTGCTTCGGCACCCCGCAGGCAGTGTTCAGTCGCGGTTACCGCAAGGAGACCAACCAGATCGATCACCTGACGACGCACTATCTCTACGACGGCGGCCCCATGATCACCGCGGAGGGCGGCTGGGCCATGAGCAAGGGCTTCGGCTTCCAGATGCAATACACCGTCAACTTCGAGCGAGCCACGGCCGTGTTCCACTTCGACGGCAAGGACAACCTGCGCTTGAGCGAGCCGGGCAAGGAGCCGCGCATGGTCGAGTTGAGCGAGGGCATGGGCTATGCCCACGAGATCGCCTACTTCCTTGACTGCATCAAGCACAATCGCCGACCGGACACGGTCACGCTGGATCAGGCGGCCGAGTCGGTGCGCATCGTGGAAGCGGAAAACCGCAGCATCGCCGAAGGGGTGCCAGTCAAGCTGTAAATCCGGCCCGCGTTTGGTTCGGTTGTAGCGCCGTAACAGGCAACAGCTCAGCGGCTTGCGTGTTCTATTGTGTTCAATCGTGATCGAATCTGTTATAATACCGGCTTCGCCCGCCCTCGACCTCGCCGCCGGCGGGATCCGCTGGGACCGGCGAGCAGAGTAGAATCAGAATCCCCGAACCGGGCGCAAGTGAAGAGGCCGTGAACATGGCGATCAAATCGCTCGATCAGAAACTTCAACGCATCCTCAAGGACCGTTCCTGCAACGATTTCATCCTGGCCGACGCCAAGGACGCGGACATGGCCCACGGCATTGCCGCCCCGGGCAAGGACCCCGAGCATCGCAATCAGCCGGGCAAGTACCGCACCCTCGATCAGTATCGCGAACACATCCGTGAAAATGTGCGCCAGGGCCTGGTTGACATCATGCTCATGAGCGCCTCGACCAACGCCATCCTCACCATCGAGCAAGGTCTTTTTGAAAACAGCCACGTCACTCCGGCCGTGCGTGGCAACGACACCACCGACATCTGGCTGGCGGCCGGGGGCATCTATCCCAGGCAGCCCTCGCGCCCCTTCCGCTCGGCCACCATCGATCACGCCATGTGCGGCAGGAACTCATGCAGCCGTTACGAGCGCGGCAAAGGTGCGGACCTGGCGCTCTATTCGCTGACATTCAACAACGACCTGGAGCTGGACCTGGCGACGCTCGAAAAATACTACGATTTCCGCTATGAAGCCGAGAGCAAGGGCTATCGCCACTTCCTCGAAGTCTTCGAGCCCAACACCATGCAGAATCCGGTGCCGGACCTGGGGCGCTATCTCAACGACATGATCGTGCGCACGCTGGCGGGCATGGTCGGTGCAGCGCGCCCGCTGTTTCTGAAGATCCCTTACCTCGGCCCCGCCGCCATGGAGCAACTGGCCGGCTACGACAGCACGCTGATCGTCGGCATCCTCGGCGGATCATCGGGCACCACCTTCGATGCCTTCCATCAATTGTGGGAAGCCAAAAAGCACGGCGCCCGCGTGGCGCTCTACGGCCGCATGATCAACAACAGCGAACACCAGCCCACCTTCATCAAACATCTGCGGGCTGTGGCCGACGGGCAACTCGATGCGCAGGAAGCTGTCCGCTCCTACCACGGCGAGCTGGCCAAGCTCAAGATTCAACCCTACCGCAATCTCTCCGACGACATGCAGCGAACCGTGCGCTCCAGCCACTACAAAGCCGGCTGAGCACAGCTCGGTCCGACAGCTTTCCAGGCAATGCACATAACCACCATCCAAACCACGATGAGACTTGATTTTGTTCGATGTGTTCAGTATAAACATTATTGAACACGATCGAACGATTCAACGTGGGCACGCCACTGCGAGCCTTACGTGTCGGCACTGAAAGGGTTTACGAATGAAAACCGTGCGATTCGGCATCATCGGCTGCGGACTCATGGGACGCGAGTTCGCCTCCGCCGCCGCTCGCTGGGCTCATCTAACCGACATGCCCGCCCGACCCGAGATTGTCGCTGCCTGTGACAGCAACGACGCCCTGTTCCCCTGGTATCAGCAGGCCTGCCCGCAACTGAAGCAGACCACCAGCGACTACAAGCAACTGCTGGCCAACGGCGATGTCGATGCGGTGTACGTCGCCGTCCCGCATCATCTGCACCGCGAGATCTACACCGCCGTGATCACAGCGGGCAAGCACCTGATGGGTGAGAAACCCTTCGGCATCGACCTGCCTGCCTGCCGGGCCATTCTCGATGTCGCTGAAAAGCATCCGCAGGTGTTCGTGCGCTGCTCGTCGGAGTCGCCGTTCTTCCCCGCCATGCAGAGCTTGTGCGCCATGATCGAACGCAATGAATTCGGGCGCATCATCGAAGTGGACTGCGGCTTCCAGCATTCATCCGATCTCGATCCCTACAAGCCGATCAACTGGAAACGCATGATCGAGTTTTGCGGCGAATACGGCGTACTGGGCGATCTGGGCATGCACGCCTGTCACGTGCCCTTCCGCGCCGGTTGGCGCCCCCGGAATGTCCGCGCCATCCTCAGCGACATCGTCAAGCAGCGCCCGGATGGCAAAGGCGGCACCGCACCCTGTCGCACATGGGAGAACGGCACCATGTTGTGCGAGGTGACCGACCCGGTAAACGGTGAGCCGTTCCCGCTGACCATGAAGTTGCAGCGCATCGCCCCGGGCATGCGCAACAACTGGTACATCTCGATCATGGGCACGAAAACTTCGGTCCGCTGGTCGAGCGTGCATTGCGACGTGCTGGAAGTGCTGCAATACGAATCAGGCAAAGCCCAGGGCTGGCAGCAGATTCAGACCGGGTACGAACCGGCCCACAAGACCATCACCGGCAACATTTTCCAGTTCGGATTCACCGACTCCATCCAGCAGATGTGGGCCGCGTTCCTGTACGAACTGGTCGAAGGCAAACCCATCGCCCACTTTGCCGGCTGCGTGCGTCCCGAGGAAGTGCTGTTGAGCCATCGGTTGTTCACCGCCGCCCTGCAATCGCAGCGCGAGTCCAGCGTGGTGGCGCTGTGACGGACAGCGCAGGATCGGCGCCGCTCGAATGGCGATAGGATATGCCGATGCACACCACGGCCGGCCGCAGCGGCAACGGTTCTTCGGTTCATCCAGAGCATGATGCGCTGGAAAGCGCCCTGCGCGCGGTCGTGCAGGGCGAGGTGTTCACCGATCTGACCCGGCGCGGGGTGTACGCCACCGACGCCAGCCATTACCAGATGATGCCGCGGGCGGTGGTCGTGCCGCGCCATGAGCAGGACGTCGCGGCCGTGATGCGCATCGCGCGGGATTTGAACGTGCCCATCACCGGGCGCGGCGGCGGCACCAGCCTGGCGGGCCAGACCTTCGGCACCGGCATCGTGCTCGACTTCTCCAAGTACATGAACGCGCTGGTCGAGGTGAATGCCGAGGAACATTGGGCCATCGTCCAGCCCGGCATCGTGCGCGACGCGCTCAATCGGCAGGTCCAGCACACCGGCTTGCACTTCGCACCCGACCCCGCCACCACCAGCCGCGCCACCGTCGGCGGCATGATCGCCAACAACAGCTCCGGCATGCGCTCGGTCATCTACGGCAAAACCATCGACCACGTGATCGCTCTGCGCGTCATGCTGGCCGACGGCCAGACCGTCTGGCTCGAACCGTGCGATGCGAAGACCTGGCTGGCCCACGAAGCGCAAACCACGCGCCTGGGTGAACTCTATCGCGGCGTCGGCAGGATCGTGCGCCAGAATGCCAATGAGATCGAAGCCCGCTTTCCCAAGGTAATGCGCCGCGTCGGCGGGTACAACCTCGATGAACTGATCCCGCCCCCGGAACAGCCCCCGGAACAAGGCGTCGGCGAGCGCGTCCCCGCCAGCGGCGCCTGGAACCTCTCGCGCCTGATCTGCGGCAGCGAAGGCACGCTGGGTATTATTCTCCAGGCCAAAGTCAACCTGGTCCCGCTGCCGGCCGCGACGTGCCTGTGCGTGCTGCACTTCGATGATCTCATTGAATCGCTGCGCCACGTGCCGGCCATGCTGGAATATCAACCTTCGGCGGTGGAACTGCTCGACGAATTCATCATCCGTGAAGCACGCATCAGCCCCTCCACGCGCCACATGGCGGGATTCATCAGCGGCGACCCCACGGCCGTGCTGATCGTGGAGTTCATGGCTGACAGCGCCGAGCAGGCGCAACAGAGAACCGAAGATTTCGCCCGCGCCATGCAGCAGCGCGGCATCGGCACCGGCTCCACGCTGTGCGATGATCCGGTGTCAATCAACCACGTCTGGGAAGTGCGCCGCCTCGGCGTGGGATTGCAATCCAATGTCAAAGGCACGCGCAAACCGCTGGATTTCGTGGATGACGCCTGCGTGCCGGTCGAGCATCTGGCCCAATACATCCAGCGCCTGCGCGACGTGTGTACGAAGCACGGCGTGCTCATGCCGGTCAGCTCGCACGCTTCGGTGGGCGTGCTGCACCCCAAGCCCATGCTCGATCTGCACGATCCGCGCGACGTCGAAACGATGCGGGACATCGCCTGCGAAGCGTTCGAGATGGTGCGCCAATATCACGGTTCATGGTCCGGCGAGCACGGCGACGGGCAGGTGCGCGGGCAGTTTATTCGCGAGTTCTTCGGTGATCGGCTTTATGCCGCGTTCGGGCAACTCAAGCAACTGTTCGACCCGCAACATCTGCTCAACCCCGGCAAAATCCTCGACACGCCCGCCATGACCGAGCACCTGCGCCACGGCACGAGCGGCTACCAGCAGCGACTGGCCGAGGTCAAAGCCAATTTCCACTACCGCGATCAAGACGGTTTCGCCCATGCGGTCGAACAGTGCAACGGCGTGGGCGCCTGCCGCAAGATCGACATCGGCACCATGTGTCCCAGCTACATGGCGACGCGGGATGAAGAAGCCAGCACGCGCGGCCGCGCCAACGCCTTGCGCCTGGCCATGAGCGGGCAACTCGATGCTTCACCCAACGACGCCTTGGCCGGCGACGGCGTGGCGCACGCCCTGGAGCTTTGCCTGGCGTGCAAGGCCTGCAAGTCGGAGTGCCCCAACAGCGTGGATATGGCCAAGCTCAAGAGCGACGTGCTGCAGATGCGCCACGATCGCCGTGGCCTGCCGCTGGGATATCGCATCATGGGCAACGCACCGAAGACCGCGGCGTGGATGGCCGGCCCGCTGGCGCCGCTGATCAATGCGCTGCAGAAGTTTGGGCCGTTCAAGCACTTGATGCAGCGCATCACCGGCATTGACGCCCGCCGGCCGTATCCGACTTACACCAGCAAGCCGTTCAAGCCGCAACCAGTCGCTGTAACAGCCGAAGGCAAACCGCCGGTCGTGCTCTTTGATGACACCTATGCACGGTACTACGAACCTGAGATTGCAACCGCCGCGGTCGAACTACTGATCCACTGCGGCTATCACGTGGTGGCGGCCAATGCCGGCTGCTGCCAACGGCCGCGCCTGTCCAAGGGCATGGTGCGCGATGCGGCCAGAGATGGCCAACAGACACTGCGCAACCTTGATCGCTTCGCCGCGCAGGGTTTGCCGATCGTCTGCCTGGAGCCGAGTTGCGCGTCGGCATTGGTCGATGATCTGCCTGACCTGATCGACGATGAGGCGCTGGGCGCGCGGATCAGGCAACAGGTGAAGATGCTCGACACGTTCCTGGCTGACGAGTTCGACGCCGGCCGCATCCACGCCACGCTGACCGCCGCGACTTCGCACATTCTGCTGCACGGCCACTGCCATCAGAAGGCACTGTTCGGCACCGAAGGCATGTTGCGCTTGTTCAAACGCATCGACGGTTTAACTGTGCGGGAAGTCGATGCCGGCTGCTGCGGCATGGCCGGTTCATTCGGGTACGAACACTACGATCTGTCCATGGACATCGGCCGGCAGCGACTGTTCCCGGCCGTGCAGCAGGCGATGCAAACCCATCCTGACACCGCAATCTGCGCCAACGGCTTCTCCTGCCGCCACCAGCTTGCCGACGGCTGCCGGGTGCGTGCCCAACACTGGGTCGAGCTGATCCGCGCCACACCGGGGTATTCATCAGGCGGATAGGCGCAGGCCGACCTGTCCGAACCACATCCGCTTCATGGACATGGGTGAGATTGCCGCCGATCTGAGCAATGGTACGCGAACGGCAGATTTAATATAACTTATTGTCTAGCAGTTTATTACAAAAGTCAGCGGAGGCGTTGCCCGCCAGCAGTTTTGCATCACCCTTGACAAGCGTCAGTCACTTTCTTATTATGGATATCTAGATCGAGAAGTCGTCTAGTGGAGCTCGCCAGCATGCTGTTCAGTCAAACCGCCGAGTATGCCCTGAGAGCCATGGTGGCCTTGGCGGAATTCCCCGACCGGCCGCAGACCTCGCAGCAGATTGCCCAGCGCACCCAGATTCCCGCCAGCTACTTGAGCAAGGTGCTTAACACGATGGTCAAGGCGGGTCTTGTGGACGCCCAGCGCGGCATCGGCGGCGGGTTCAAACTGCTGCGCCAGCCTGCGCAACTGTCTGTGCTCGATGTCATCAACCTAGTCGAGCCCATTGAGCGCATCCACGACTGTCCCTTGAAGATTTCCGCCCACCGCGGTCATTTGTGCCCGTTGCACCAAACGCTCGACCAGACCCTGGCCACCCTGCAGTCCGCGCTGGCCAAGGCGAGCATTTCCGATCTGATCCACGATGATTCCTCTTCCACACCTGCCGGCTTGTGCAAGTCTGAGGTAAGGAAGGTTCAACCCACTATCAGGCGCCGATCATGAAGCAGCAATCCATCCAGATAAGTTCGAACCGTCGAAGCCGTCCCAAGCCTCGCGGCCGGTCCCCCAGAAGGACGCTGGGGTCCGTGCCGGCCCTGGGCGTTTTACTTGCGGTGATGGCTGGCTGCGGCGGAGGCGAGCAAGCGTCAACACCTGCTGCCTCCGGCTCGGCAGGCGGGGCCGCGACGATCGACCAGATCGCCGCCCAGCGCGAGCTGACCCCCGATGACGTGCGGGCTGCTCTCTTGACCTATCAGCCCAGCGGGCGTATCGACGACTATGTCCTGTTCGCTTCCGGCGGACATAGCGGGCAGGTGTTCGTCATCGGCATGCCGTCGATGCGTCTGCTGCGTTCGATCGCCGTGTTCACGCCCGAGCCGTGGCAGGGCTGGGGATATGGCGTGGGCCAGGACATCCTCGAACAAGGCGACGTGGAAGGCAAGCCGATCCGTTGGGGCGACACGCATCACCCGGCCCTCAGTGAAACAGCCGGTGACTACGATGGGCAATGGCTTTTCATTAATGACAAGGCTAATGCTCGTATCGCGGTCATCGACCTGCGTGACTTCGAGACCAAGCAGATCATCAAGAACCCGATCGCGCTGAACGATCACGGCGGGACCATGGTGACGCCGAACACCGATTACGTGATCGAGGGCGGCCAGTACGCCACGCCACTGGGATGGAGTTACGCTCCGCTGAGCGAATACAACGAAAGTTATCGCGGCATGGTGACGTTCTGGAAGTTCGATCGCGAGAAGGGACGCATCGATCCGCAGCGATCGTTCGCGCTGGAGTTGCCGCCGTACTGGCAGGACATTTTCGATGCCGGCAAACTGGTCAGCGAGGGCTGGGTGTTCGGCAACTCGATCAACACGGAACTGGCCACCGGCGGCATCGAATCAGGCAATGCACCCTTTGAGGCCGGGGCATCGCAGCGCGACGCTGACTACCTGCACATCATTGATTTAAAGAAAGCCGAGATGGTATTCGCTGCGGGCAAGTTCGAGAAAGTCAAGGATTTCCCGGTCATTTCGCTGCAAACCTGCATCGACGAAGGCATCCTGTTTTTCGCGCCTGAGCCCAAGAGCCCGCATGGGGTGGACGTGGCGCCCAAGGGCGACTTGATCGTGGTCTCCGGCAAGCTCGATCCGCACGTGACCATCTACAGTTTCGAGAAAATCAAGAAAGCCATCGCCGACAAGAAGTGGGAGCCGGAGCAGTACGGCGTGCCGGTGCTCGATCTGGACGCGGTGGTCGAAGCGCGGGTGGAAGTGGGCCTGGGCCCGCTGCACACGCAATTCGATGACAAGGGTTACGCTTACACCTCGCTGTTCCTGGACACGCAAGTCACGCGATGGACACTGGGAGGCGACTACAGCAAGCTGCACCCGGAGTCGGCCTGGACCGTGGCCGGCAAGATCAACGTCCACTACAACGTCGGCCACATCGCCACCGCCGAGGGCGACACGGTCAGCCCGGACGGCCGGTACATGGTGTCGATGAACAAGTGGTCGGTCGATCGCTTCTTCACGCCCGGCCCGCTGCTGCCGCAGAACTTCCAACTCATCGACATCGCCCAGGAAGGTGACAAGATGCAGTTGCTTTATGACATGCCCGTCGGCGTGGGCGAGCCGCACTACGCCCAGATCATCAAGGCGGACAAGCTCAAGCCCTGGAACGTCTATCCGCAAGTCGGCTGGGACCCTCACAGCCAGCAAGTCAAGGCCGACGCCCCCACGGCCGGAAAAGAACGCATCGAACGCGACGGCAACACGGTCAATGTTTACATGACCGCGGTGCGCAGCCACTACAACCCCGAGCACGTGGAAGTCAACGAGGGCGATCATGTCGTATGGCACATCACCAACGTTGATCGCGCCCAGGACGCCACGCACGGTTTCGCCATCCCGGTTTACGACATCAACCTGAGCCTGGAGCCCGGCGAGACCGCCACGTTCGAGTTCACCGCGGATCAGCCCGGCGTATTCACCTACTACTGCACGGAGTTCTGCTCGGCCCTGCACCTGGAAATGACCGGCTACCTGCTGGTCAAACCCAGCCAGACCGCCTTGGCGCAGTAGAAGGTCCGACCGCAGCCTCGCCCCTGTGGGCGGGGATGATCGATGAACGAAAACAACGGTGCGAACCGCGATGGTTGTGCCGTGCCCGGCCGGCGCGAGAGATGCCACGCACCCGTTGGCAATGACGCAGGAACATTGAACCGGATGGATTCGGAAACATTGCCGTGACACGATTGATGCAGAACATCCTCGGCCCCCGCATACCCGCTGACGAATGGCAACGACGCCGTAGCCGCTATCTGCTGCCCACGCTTCTGCTCATGCTGGCCGCGATTCTGCTGGCGGCGTCCATCTTCACGCCCTATTGGCGCATGACCCTGCACGCCCCGCAGTACCCCAAAGGCCTGCACGTGCAGGCTTACCTCAATCGACTGACCGGCGACGTCCATGAAATCGACGGCCTGAACCACTACATCGGCATGCGCCCCCTGGAAGAGGCGGCCCGCCTCGAACGCTCGCTGGCCATCATGATGACCAGCGTCCTGGCCCTGCTGCTAATCGGCGCCATCTTCATCCACAATCGCTGGGCTGCTCTGCTGGCGCTGCCCGCAGCCCTGTTCCCGGCCGGCTTCCTGGTGGACCTGCACTTGTGGATGGCGCACTTCGGGCAGAATCTCGACCCCCATGCGCCGCTTTCCAGTTCAGTCAAACCATTCGTGCCGCCTGTCTTGGGCGAAGGCAAGGTCGGCCAGTTCACGACCGTGGCGCTGCCGGACACAGGATTGATCCTGGCCGCCGTCGCCGCCCTGCTGGTGCTGGCAGCTCTCTGGTTTCACCGGGCCGCCTACAAACCGCTGGTTGATCAGAACATTGAATCCCCCGCCATCGGAGCCAACAACCATGAAGCGTGATGCTTTTACCCTGATTGAACTGTTGGTGGTGATCTCCATCATCGCCCTGCTGATCGGCGTGCTTCTGCCCACGCTGGCGACGGCCCGACAGTCGGCCCTGGCAGTCAAGTGTCTTTCCAACACGCGGGCCATTGCCGTGGTGATGGACCTCTATGCCGCGGATGATGCGCGGAATTTCTATCCCACCGCTCGCATGCCCGCGACCGCACCCATCGAAACCTCCTGGGTGCGCCTGACCGAGCCTTACCTGCACGAGATCGAAGTGTATCAGTGCCCCACCGACGCCAGCGACAACTGGCGCGATCCAACATCGCCGCGATTCACGTCCTACGGCATCAACGCCTATTTCACTCCCAATCACCCGCCCTACTTCGGCATCAAACCCAGCCAAATCAAAAATCCCTCGCACACCATCATTGCCGCGGAACTGGTCGAAAACCTGACCAGCGACCACTTCATGCCCATGTACTGGGGCAGCCCGCCTGACGTGGCCAGCGCCATGATGCAGAGCAGACAGTGGGATACCACCACGGGTCTGCCCAAAACGATCTTCGTCGATCGCCATCGACGCACCGCCAACTACGTGTTCACCGACGGCCATGCCGCCAGCCATCTGTTCGATGACGCCTGGCAGCAGACGCCGGGCTCGCAAGCCGTGGTCAACTGGTTCGATCCCTATGGCAACTGACGTGGTCAGGGAAGCGACTGCAACATGCTCCGTATCACGATGCAACTGGTGATGATCCTGGCGACAACCGCTGGCGCCCGTGCGCAAGAGGGTGAACTGCAACGTCTGATCGATGAATCGCAGGCCGGCCAGACCGTGCGCGTCACTGCCGGACGACATGACGGCCCACTGGTGATCCGTCGCTCCATGACCCTGGCCGGTGAGCCGGGCGCGATCATAGACGCTCATGAAAAAGGCGACGCGATTCGCATCGAAGCACCCGATGTGACCGTGCGCGGGATGCGCATCACCGGCACCGGCGACAGCCTGGATCGTGAAAATGCCGGGATCGTCGTGCTCGCCCCCCGCGCCATCATCGAGGACAACACTTTTGATGATGTGCTTTTCGGCATCTATCTGAAAAAGGCGGCCGACAGCGTGATCCGCCGCAACCGCATCGGCGGCAAAGACCTGGATCTGCCTCGCCGCGGCGACGGCATCCGCCTGTGGTATTCGCCCGGCTGCCTGATCGAAGACAACAACGTCCACGACGGCCGGGACGTGGTGATCTGGTTCTCCAGCAACGTCACTGTTCGCGGCAACCTGGTCAGTCGCGGCCGGTACGGCCTGCACTTCATGTACTGCGACGACAACACGCTGGAAAATAACAGCCTGCAGGACAACTCCGTCGGCGCGTTCCTGATGTACAGCCGGCGTCTGACCCTCCGCGGCAATCGCTTCGCCCGTAATCGCGGACCCAGCGGCTACGGCATCGGACTCAAGGACATGGACGGCGTTACCGCCACCGGCAACGTGTTCGACGGCAACCGCATCGGCATCTACTTCGACAATTCGCCCTCCTCCGTCGATGTCCAGCAACACTTCTCCCGCAATGTCCTGGCTTTCAACGATATCGCCCTGGCCTTCCAGCCTTCGACCAAACGCAATCACTTCAGCGAAAACACCTTCCTGGAAAACATCGAGCAGGTGGCGGTGCTGGGCAGCGGTCGATTCGACGGCAACAGCTTCACGACAGACGGCCGCGGCAACTACTGGAGCGACTACAACGGATACGACCGCGGCGGCGACGGCGTGGGCGACGTGCCTTATCAGGCGCAAAGCCTGTTCGAGAACCTGATGGACCGCGAGCCGAAGCTGCGCCTGTTCCTGTTCAGTCCCGCCCAGCAGGCCATCGAGATGGCCGCCCGCACCGTGCCTACCATTCGTCCCATTCCCAAACTCACGGATAGCGCCCCGCTGATGCAGCCGATTCTGATCGCCATGCCGCAGCAAACGCAAGCATCCGCATCATCACTGGCTGCCGTGGCGGCGGGATTGATCGTCGCCAGCGGCCTGCTGTTGACCTTGGTGGGCAGAGGGCCGATTCGAAATGCGACGGCCTCAACAGCGGCCCCAGCCGCTCAATTCGAAATGCAAGACTCCGAGGCTGTGACGAGCACCGCGCCGCTTTTGAAGGTGCAATCGCTGAGCAAGCGCTTCGGACGTGTCTGGGCGGTTGAGGATATGAGTTTTGATCTGCGGGGCGGCGAGGCTTTGGCTCTGTGGGGTGACAACGGCGCAGGCAAAACCACCGCCATTCGCTGCATCCTCGGCCTGTATCGCTGCGCGGCCGGAGCCAGCATCGTGATCGTCGGCCACGATGTGCGACGCCACGGCAAAGCTGCCCGCACCTGCGTGGGCTACGTGCCGCAGGAGCTGGCGTTCTACGATGACTGGAAAGCCGATGAATTGCTGTGCTTCTTCGCCCGAATCAAGCGCGTACACAAGCGGCGCGTGGGCCAAGTGCTGGCGGAAGTCGGCCTGTCGGATCATGCACGAAAGAAAGTCGCAGCGCTGTCCGGCGGCATGAAACAGCGCCTGGCCCTCGCGGCCGCCCTGCTGGCTGATCCGCCCCTGCTGATCCTCGATGAGATCACCGCCAATCTCGACGCCGCGGCCCGACGCAGCTTCCTCAGCCTGCTTCAGGATCAACGGCGGCGCGACAAGGCCATCCTTTTCACCTCGCATCGTCTGGAGGAGATCACCGCCCTGGCTGATCGCGTTCTGGTGATGCAGCGCGGCAGAGTGACCGCGGTGTGTGAGCCGCAGCAGTTGGCGCAGACGCTCGGTTTGCAGGTGGGACTGCGGGTCTGGGTGGATGCGGCTGGTCTCGACAAGGCGGTGGAACTTCTGCACCGCGAGGGATTCGATGCTCGCCGCAATGGTCGCAGCCTGAGCGTGCGGGTCCGCCCCGATGACAAGGGCCGGCCGTTGAACGTGCTGATGACGGGCGGATTGACGGTGCAGGACTTTGAACTGGATAACCACAGCAACGGTGAGGAAGGAGTCACGTCATGAGCGTGCGCACCGTCATGATCATCGGCCGCAAGGAAATACGTGACGCCCTGCGCAACCGCTGGTTTCAATGTTACGCCGCTGCATTCACCGTGCTGGCGTTGGCGATGGCGCAATTGTCGCTGGCGGGAACGACCCTGCAGGGATTGGCAGGTTTCGGCCGCACCACCGCTGCCCTGGTCAACCTGGTGCTTCTGTTTGTGCCCCTGATGGCCCTGTCGATCGCGGCGCCCAGCCTGGCGGGCGAACGCGAGCGCGGCACGTTGGCATACCTGCTGGCCCAGCCGGTGAATCGTCTCGAAGTTTTATTCGGGAAATTCGTCGGCCTGGGTGTGTCGCTGGTCGCGGCCCTGGGGCTGGGGTTCGGTGTGGCCGGCTTGAGCATTGCCGCCAAAGGACACGCCCAGGGCCTGGCCGGCTTCCTGGTGCTGACCGCCATGACCATGACGCTCGCTTTGGCCATGCTGAGCGTCGGGCTGCTGGTGTCCGCCCTGGTGCGCAAAGCTTCGGTGGCTGTGGGAATGGTCATCGTGTTGTGGCTTGCCCTGACCTTGTTCAGCGATCTGGGCCTGATGGGTGGATCGCTGATGTTCCGGCTGCGCATGGACGAGTTGTTTCACCTGGCTCTGCTGAATCCGCTTGAAGTGTTCAAGATGTCGGTGCTGCGCAGCATGCACGCCAGCCTGGACGTGCTGGGGCCGGCAGCGACTTACGCGGTGCAGGAATACGGGCGCTGGCTCGGTCTAATCTTCGCCGCTGCGTTGACCGCCTGGATCGTGGCGCCGATGGCGCTGGCGGCGCTGCTCTTCGCCCGGAGGCCGCTGTCATGATGCACCGACTGATGGTCGTGTTGGTGTTGTTCGCAGCGGCGATATGCGGCAGCTGTCGAGACGAGGAGCGCATTGAGCCGCCTGCTTTGCACCTGGGAGCCCAGGAGTGCGATTTCTGTCGCATGATGGTCAGCGACGGCCGCTTCGCCGCGGCGTGCATCGTGCGCGAGAGCGACGGCCGACTCACATCCCTGGTGTTCGATGACATCGGCTGCCTGCTGCGCTACGAGGCTGAGGCCACTTCCGGGGGCATCGTGCAGCGTTACGTGACTGACTATGAAAGCGAGCAGTGGTTGACGACTGAACAAGCAACCATTGTGCAGAGCGAACAACTGCACACGCCCATGGCTTGCGGCATCGCTGCCTGTGCAACTTCGCAAGCCGCTGATCGCCTGTTGGCGCAATTCCCCGGCCGAAAGCGTCTTTACCGTGACCTGGTTTCGCATGACCAACAAACTCCCGCCACACCATGAGCACCGACGAACACCCATCCGATCGCCCCGCCCACCTTGCCCACCACTTTGACGGCTCACGACAACAGTACGAGTCGGCCAAGCTGGGGATGTGGATATTCCTGGCCACGGAAATTCTGATGTTCGGCGGGCTGTTTGTCGCCTATGCGGTCTATCGCGGCACGCATTATGAACTGGTCCTGGCCGGCAGTCAGTTTCTGGACGTCCGACTGGGTGGACTCAACACGGCCGTACTGTTGATCAGCAGTTTCACCATGGCCTGGGCTGTTCGCGCCGCTCAATGCGATCAGCGTCGGCTGCTGGTGACGCTGCTGTCCCTGACACTTCTGGGCGGCGGGTTCTTCCTCAGTGTCAAATACGTCGAATACAAACAAAAGTGGGAGCACGGCATGATGCTGGGGCGGTTCTTCGACCCTGACGAAGCATTCTTCGCCGCCCATTTCCAGCATGGCCGGACGCAGGAACAAATCCCTCACGAACAGGAGACAGCCGCGTCCGAAGAAAAGTCCGCCGCTCCGGCGGCTGTCGGAAATGCGACCCGTGGCGAGATGGTCTTCACCGGCACCTGCGCCGCCTGCCACGGACAGGACGCCAAAGGCCTGGTCAATCAGGGCGCCGATCTGCTGCACAGCAAGTTCATTGATGAGAAAAGCGATCCGGAACTGCTGACTTTCCTCAAGATCGGACGGCAGGCCTGGGACGCTGACAGCACCATGAAGTTGCAGATGCCGCCGCGTGGCGGGAATCCCACGCTCACCGACGATCACCTGCGTGATGTGATCGCCTACCTGCGCCAGATCCATGAGCAGGCCGCTGCTGCACCCGCGACCGCATCATCCACGGATGGCGAAAAGCCGCCAGAGCAACAGGGCGCGCCAACTGTCTGGACCGCAGCCGACCTCGAACTGCTCATCCCGCGCTCCGTCATACAACTGGCTGCTGTGGGGCCCACCGGCGTCAATCCCCAGTACCTTCATCCGATCGACACCTCGCCGGCACATGACATGCCGCAGGGCTTGCGCCCCGCGGATTTGCGCCTCTTCTTCAGCATCTACTTCATGCTCACGGGCCTGCACGCCCTGCACGTCATCATCGGCATGAGCGTCATCCTCGTGCTCATCATCGCATCCGCGAGGGGACGGTACTCCAGCATCTACTACACACCCGTCGATCTGGGCGGCCTCTACTGGCATCTGGTCGATCTGATCTGGATTTTTCTGTTCCCGCTGCTGTACCTGATCCGCTGAGCGATTATACCAATCCCGCAAAAAACTCATGCTTCAGGGCGTGCCGACTTCAGTCGGCATGCCGGCCGGTACGCATGCCAGCTAAAGCTGGCACGCCCAAGGTTTTTTCGCAAACCGTATTACTCAACCATACCGTCACGAAGCCCACGGATTTTCGTCCGTGGGCTTCTGTTGTGAGTTAGATGCTACTGTTGCGGCAGGTCTGCTCTATGCGGGTTGACGCTGCTCGGCTTCGAGTGCCAACGCCCGCGGGAACAGCACGTTGTTTTCCTTGTGCACGTGCTGGTGCATGTCCTGTTCCAGTTCGTGCAGGGCGTCCAGCGTGGCGCGGAACGTGTTGCAGGCGTCAACCGGCGGCGTGTAGCCGTCGGTCAACTCGCGCATGCGACGCAGTGCTTCGCCGGCATCGTCATGCTCGAACTCCATCATGCGCACGGGGTTGGCGATGGTGCCGCCACAGTGGCAGGCCGCCTGTGTTTCGCCCGCTTCCATCGCACGAATCATGGGGAACAGCACCTGCTCCTCCTTCATCATGTGAGAACTCAATTCCTGCATGAATGGCCCAAACACGGCGGCCACGTCGCGCATCCAGGGGTAACGGTCGCCATGAACCGCTGCGACCTTGGCGATCATGGGCTCCAGCCGGGGCAGTTCCTGCTTGAGGTAAGCATGATGAGTCTGCTCGATGTGATCGCACAAAGCCGTGAGCGAGAGTTTGGCGGCATCGACATCCTGCGAACCGGCAGCCTGCTCGCCGGCGAGCAACATCTGTAACACGGTTTGTGCGTCCAATCCCTTGTCGCGGCAGGCATCTGCCAGCGGCTTCTTGCCGCCGCAGCAGAAATCGATGCCGAGGTGCTGGAACACGCGGGATCGTGACGGGCGCTCGGCGACCAGTTCGCCAATGGTGGTGTGAATGTCAATAGTGGTCATGGTTAGCTCCTTGTCGAAAGGGTGTCTCGTCAGTTAGCGCGACCGGGATGGTTCTGTGCATGCCGGCAGCGCGGCGAAGGGCGATCGGGATCGATGCCGCGGCGCTGGGCCATTTCGCGGCCGATCCGGTTCAGTTGCGATCCACTGAGCACTTCGCCGGCCAGGGGAAAAATCATGTCGTCCTCTTCGGCGATGTGCCGGCGATACGTCTCACGTAATGCCACAAGCCGGTTACGCAGCGCGGTCACGTCTGACGTATCGAGCCTGCCGGCAACGAGCCAGCAGCGGCCGAGTTCTTCGACCCGCGCATGTTGGGCATCCGCGGCAACGTGGTCATCCTCCAATGCATCGATCTGTTTCATCACCGCCCGGACACGGGGGTCATCGGACTGTCGCATGCGGGGAAACAGCGAGTCTTCCTCATCGCGGGTGTGCCATGGCGCGGCATTTTTGAAGTAACGCAGTGCCGCCTCCAGTGCATCGCGGTGCTCGGAATCGAGCGCATCGCCGCGACGTTCCTCCGCGATGTGGATGAGGATGTTGAGGAACTTTTCGATCCGCCGGTGACAATCACTGAGCAGTTTCAGCGGTTGGTCGAACCCAGCGTCGGGCGTTTGTCCAATGGTGACAGGCATGATGATCTCCTTGTGATCTTCAGGCGTGCTGCACGGCCGGCTGCAGGTCGGACGTCACCGCGGCTGGTTCTGTTTGCCGCTGGAGGGACCAGCCGGTCACCAGCCCGAGGACGAACCAGGCCAGGGCGGCAATACCGACGCTGAAGGTGATGTCGCCGAAGACGCGCATCCAGCGCAGCGCCTGCAACAGGTCGGTTTGCAGGAATTCAGCCGAACGCGCGTACCACACGCCGTTCTCAACACTGGCCCAGGCCTGCATCAGTCCCACCGGCAGCATGGAAAGCACGACCATCAGCACCAGGCCCAGATTCAGCGACCAGAACGCCAGCTTGAGCGAACCGGTCCGCCACGTCTTGTGCATGGTCAGGCCCTTGAGGCAAAACAGGGTCAGCCCGATGCCCAGCATGCCGTACACGCCGAACAATGCCGTGTGGCCGTGCACCGGCGTGGTGTTCATGCCCTGCATGTAGTACAGCGCGATCGGCGGATTGATGAGGAACCCGAACAAGCCCGCGCCGACCAGGTTCCAGAACGCCACCGCCACGAAGAAGCAGATCGGCCAGCGGTAAGCGCTGACCCACGGACGGGCACGAGTCAGCGCCAGGTTCTCGTAAGCCTCGAAGCCGATCAGCGTTAGCGGGACCACTTCCAGGGCGCTGAACACCGCGCCCAGCGCGAGCACGGCCGTCGGCGTGCCGCTGAAATAAAGATGGTGGAACGTGCCGATGATCCCCCCGGCCAGGAAGATCGACGTGGCGAACAGCACCGACGCCGTCGCAGCCGCGGTCCGCAGCAGTCCCATCCGCGTGAACAGGAACGCGATGACCACGGTGGCGAACACCTCAAAAAAGCCTTCAACCCACAGGTGGACGACCCACCAGCGCCAATACTCCGCCATCGCCAGGTGAGTGTGTCGGCCCCACATCAGGCCGGCTCCGTAAAACAGCGCAATCGCTGACGATGACAGCAGGAACAACCCGAGCATGTGCTTGTTTTCGCCGGGTTTTTTGAACGCCGGCCAGATCGCCCGCGTCATCAGCCCCAGCCACACGAACAAGCCCACAAACAGAAACAACTGCCAGAACCGACCGAGATCGACATACTCGTAGCCTTGGTGCCCGAACCAGAAGTTCATCTCATGGCCCATCTGCTGCCGCGTGGCGTACCACGTGCCGAAGCAAGAACCGACCACGATCAGCAGCAGGCAGACGAACAGGAAGTTGACGCCCGCCCGCTGAAATCGCGGCTCGTACCCGGACACCGCCGGCGCGATGAACAGACCGGTGGCCAGCCAGGCGGTGGCGATCCAGAAAATGCCCAGTTGTGTATGCCACGTGCGCGTTACGGAATAGGGCAGATACTCAGCCAGCGGGAAGCCGAAAAAACCTTCCCCTTCCACGCCGTAGTGAGCCGTAAGCACGCCGAGCCCGACCTGTGCCAGGATCAGGCCGACGACGACCCAGAAGTATTTGAGCGTCGCCTTCATCGAGGGCGTAGGCTGTAACGCCAGCAGCGGATCCTGGCCGGGGATGCGCGGCTCGTCATCCTTGTCATGCTTGAGCGTGGCGTGATGCCACACCAGGGCGCCAATGCCCGCCAGCAACAGCACAAAACTGACCAGTGACCAGATCACAATCGAGCCGGTCGGTGCGTTGGCGACCAGCGACTCGGCGGGCCAGTTCTGTGTGTAGCTGACATCGCTGCCGGGCCGGTTGGCGGTGGTGGCCCAAGTGGACCAGAAGAAAAAGGCACTCATCTGCTGACGGCGAGTGGCATCAGGAACCGTGTTGCGCGGTATGGCATAGGCTTCGCGCAGCTTCTGCGGCGAGAAACCGCCATCCGCATAGGCCCGCACGGACTCGGGGAATGCATCCGCATCACCGAACAGCGCGCCGTAGTAACTGGACAGCGCCTCAAATGCCGCGGCACGATCGGCCGAGAGCACCAGGTCGCCTGTGGCAGGGTCGTAGGTGTTGGTCCGCATGGCTTCGGTCAGGCGGGCTCGCAAAGCAGCCTGCTCACCGGCCGAAAGCGCATCGTAGCGCTGACCATGATCCGCCAACGCCCAGCGGTCCAGCAGAAACAGCGATTCGCGGTGGAGCCAGTCGGCGTTCCAGTCGGGGGCGACGTAGGCTCCGTGACCCCAGATGCTGCCGACTTCCTGTCCACCTATGGACTGCCAGACATTCTGTCCGTCCTGCAGGTCACTGGCGGTGAATAGCACCCGGCTGTCTGCGGCCACCACCCGTTGGGGAATCGGGGGTGCCTGTCGATAAATTCTTAAGCCATAATAACTTAATACGGTAAAAGATCCGATGATCACCACTGCCAGCACGGCCCATAACCTTAGATAACGCATGTGTAACTCCTATTATGGACATAAATCTCCAAATGTCCACTTGACGGCCAGCATAGCAATTGGTAAATTGGATGTCAATGTCCAGTAGTCCAGAATTTGACCCGATGTGCTGGTAGAGGCCAGGCACGCCCTGTGAGGTAAAAAATGCTCTTTTCACAAACCGCTGAATACGCCCTGCGAGCCGCCGTCTGCCTGGCTGACCGGGCCGGGCAGCCCCAGACGACCCAGCAGATTGCCGAGGCCACCCGTGTGCCGGCCGGATACCTGTCCAAGGTGCTCCAGGCCCTGGGCCGCGCTGACCTTGTCACCAGCCAGCGCGGGATCGGCGGCGGTTTTCTGCTGGCGCGTGACGCTGACGCCATCAGCGTGCTGGACGTGGTGGCCGCGGTGGATCCGATTCAACGGATCGCCACCTGCCCGCTGGGTCTGGCGGGGCACGGCAGCAATCTTTGTCCCCTGCATCGCAAACTCGATGATGCACTGGCGTCGATCGAGCAGGCTTTCGCGTCCACCTCGCTGGCTGAACTGCTCAAGACACCCGGCAAAATCCGACCTCTGTGCGAAGTGAAGATCACGGGTGACGGTGCGAACATTGCATCATAACGCTGCGTCATAAGGAGCAATCGCATGCCGAAGTTCATGCATGAGCCGCTCAAGCGCCACCAGGCGCTGCAACCATTTTCACGCGACCACTATCAAGGCCTGGTGCAATCTCAGCACCTGATCAAGGCTGCTGACAGCGATGCCATCGAGCGACGCAAAGCGCTGGCGGAGTTCCTGGATGTCTGGGAACGCGAGATCGAGCCGCATTTCCAGGACGAAGAACAACTCCTTGCCGATCTGGTCGGCAACGCCAAGCGCGCGCAACTGCTGCAAGAGCATCGCCGACTGCGCGAGTTTGCCGATGAAGCCCGCGCCCGGCGCAGGCAGATCGATCCGCAAGCCCAATGGATGCGCAACCTCGGCCAGTCACTGCACGCCCACATCCGCTGGGAAGAACGCGAGCTGTTCACTTCGCTCGAATCCGATGCGAAGGCAAAGTTAGATACCCTGAGACCAGAGGCCAGTCGGATCGAAGCCTTTCGCCCGCGCAGCCGCAACCGGGGCCGCATGGAATCATGACAGAACAGATTGAGCGTGCAATGATCAACATGGAGCAAGTTATGCGATCGATACTACAACACAAAGCTATCGCGATAGGGGCAATATTGGTGGTGGGTTTTGCATTGGCCGCGCCGGCGCACGGTCACTGCGACGCAGTTGACGGCCCTGTAGCAAAGGACTTGGAGCGGGCCATCAGCGAGCGGGATGTGGCTGTCGCGATGAAATGGATCGCTATAGAAGACGAGGAGGAAGCTCGGCAAGTATTCGAGCAGGCGATGAGTGTACGGGCTATCGGCGATGAGGCAGAATCGCTGGCTGACCGGCATCTGCTTGAAACATTCGTGCGACTGCATCGAAAGAGTGAAGGCGAGCCTTACACGGGGCTCAAACCGGCCGGTCAACCCTTGCCGATGGCGGTCGAAGCTGTCGATGCGGCCCTGGTTAGAGGGTCCGTCGACGCACTGATCGTTGACCTTCAACGGGCCGTTGAGCGGGCGGTGCGTAATCGCTTCGAGCATGCCCGGACCACGGCCGCGTCCGCGGAACTGAGCGTGGAGTCTGGCCGCTCCGCGGTGCATGCGTATGTCGAACTGGTTCACTTCACCGAACGGCTGCACGAGCTGATATCAGCAGATCCCCCCCACGCGGTTTCGCTCGACGCACAATCCGCTCATCACTGAACACCAGCCGCCGCCAAGGAGTGCTATGTGAGTAGCTGGTCTTGTCCCCATCTGCGAGAGCGAACGGATCACTGCGAACGTCTGCACACTTCGTGCGTGCCCGGACGCCCGGGCTGCATTCTGCCGCAGAATCTTCAATATGCCGTACCGCCGCAGCAGCGGCTCAAACAGCTCGAAAAAGCATCCGCATCGCAGACGCCGGTCAGAGAGGATTGAGCCGTGGCTGCCATCGATACCATCAGGCCGGATTTGCTGAAGCATCATCCATCGACAGCAGAGGCGTCTTGCCCTATGGCGGACACGATTCATCGCCGATTTTTCATCGTGGGCATTCTCGTGATCCTGACCGTTGGAGCAGGCTGGGGTGTGTGACTTTTGTGGCAGATCGGTTTGGCCGACTCCTTTACGGGCGTATCCATCCAGAATGTCAACGCCCACGGCCATGCACAAATATTCGGTTGGGTGGGCCTGTTCATCATGGGTTTCGCCTATCAGGCTCTGCCGCGGTTCTGGAACACGACGCTCGCCGATCCGTATCTGGCGGCCGCCGTCTTCATCACCATGATTTTCGTCCTGGCGCTGCCCATGGCGGGAATGATGATGCACAGCCAGCCCCGGGCCCTGGGCGCAGCCATGACGGGCGGCGCGATCGAACTGCTCGCGATCACCACTTTCGTTTCGCAACTGGCGACGACCTTTCGCAAAAGCAACGACCCGGTGGAACCATCCAATAACCCGCACGCATCAAGATCCCCGCTCTACTCGAAACACAGACGCCTACAGCCATCGTAAAACATCCTGCTTGTCCTGTCCTATTGCTGCGTGGATACGGGCTGTCCGTGGACTGCTGTGATGGCGTGATTTTCATAACACCATGATTGCGTGAGGCCGCGTATTGCGATGATCGTCCTCAAACGCTCCAGAGCACTGGTTTACAGCTTATCTGCGCGGGGTTCTGTCTCAGTCAGCCATCCGCGCGTCCACGGGTTGCACATCGGATCACCTATGGATTCCATCCACTCAATCAAGCGTTGTCGCAAACGAATGAGTTGAGCCCGGTGTTCTGCTTGACCCGCAATGTTGATCAGTTCTCCAGGATCCTTCTGCAGATCATACAACTCGTCCTCAGCGGTACAATTCCAGACATACTTCCATCGTCGATCACGAACCATGCGCTGCGTATAGAGGCCGAGTTGGGCGCCGTGCCACTGACCGAAAACGTCACGTCGGGCAGCAGTCTTATCTCGAGCGCTTGAAATCAAACTCATTCCTTCGTATGAATGAGGAATTTCCAACCCCGCAGCATCACAGAACGTCGCTGCCAGATCCAATTCATGGATGACGAAGTTATCATTTGTCTGACCTGCTTCGAGTCGACTCGGCCAACGCGCGATTAACGGCACTCGCATTACATCGTCATACATCACGAAATGCTTATCCATCATCCCGTGTCCGCCACAGAGGTCGCCATGATCTGTCGTGTAGATGATCAGAGTATTGTCCGCGATTCTCAACTCATCAAGCCTCGTCAGCAACCGACCCACTTGTGCGTCGAGCAGGCTGATGACACCGAGGTATCTCGCCACCACTGGTGCCCAATCATGCCATCCCCAGTTTTCAACACGCCAGGTTCGGCGCTGCTGCGTCTGGATGTAGGGCTTGGAGTCAAGCGTATCGGGAAAACTCCGCCATGGCTCGATTGATGCGGGTCTATACATTGATGCGTATGGCTCAGGCGGTAGGCAAGGCAGGTGGGGCTCCACCACATCCCACCGTAAAAAGAACGGCTTCCGGGCGGCGGCTGCGTCATCCAACCATCTGATCGCCTGGTCAGCCGACCAAGCAACGGCGGACTGATCCGGACGGATATGAATATCCGTCGCACCAAAAAAGCCCAAATATCCACCTGTATCTGCCAGTTCTGGTATCCCCTGCATCGCCCGCCAGGCAGCATAGCCGTGGTCGCTGGTGTATTGATCGAATCCGTGACGAGTGGGCTCACCGACAACCTCTCCGTGGTACCTTCCGATCCAACCGAGACGATAACCCGCATTGTGCAGCAGCGTGCTGAATGTCACGAGGTGTGGATCAGCAGGTTGGTACAACTCGGTGCCGGGAATACTCCGGCAGCCATGCTGACTCGGCCAGAGCCCCGTCATCAGAGACGCCCGCGCCGGTGAGCAGATTGCAGTCGGAGTAAAAGCGTGAGTGAAGTTGATGCCTTCACTTGCCATCCTATCCATGTGTGGCGTCTTGACCAAGGCGTGACCGTTTACACCGACGCAGTCAAAACGGTGCTGATCGCTGTGAATCAAGACGATGTTGGGACGTTGCATGTCAGTCATCCCCTGCGGCCGGCCTGAAGCGGTGGATCGGCTTCGGTCTATGACTCATAAACCGGAATCCTGTGATGCTCGATCGTCAGTTGGTGAGATCGCGGATACGGGCCACGATGTCGTGGCGCAAATTATCGAGATCGCCTTGCGTATCAACTGATTTGATCCATGTAATCGCTTCCTTTGCCTGTGACCGCCGGGTCGGGTCCTCCATCGCGAGTTTAGCTTGTGCCAGCAGGGTAGCCACGTAGCGCGTATCGTCCACCGCCTCACGCATCCCCTCAAATTGAAGCGTGTCGATCACACCATCTACAGTCGGGTAGGCGAAGTTGTGGTCCTTAACCGCATTCTTGAAATCGAAGTCGTTCCAGGCGTGACCGAAGGAGTGCTGATAGGCGTAGGTCATTGCGACGTCGTAGCCCGCCTGCCACAGTAAAATACCGTAATTACGCCGAAAAGTTGCTGGCTTCTCTGAGTTCATCTGCGGAAAGCCGTACACACCCATACGGTTACCGTATTCGTGAACTCTTTGGGCGAAACGGGGGGTGACCGGCCCATAGTAGATGGGCAGGTCCAGCACGTCTCCTACCTGATCAAGAAATTCTCCCCCGTCATGCACCGCAACAAAAATCTTCGCGCCGACCTCGTGCGCCCCTTCAATCCAGGGCCGCTCTTTAGGCAGAAGTTCGTCTTTCTCATCTACCCCATAGGCATAGTAATCTTTGTAGCGGTTGGCCTTTGCCCATTCCACAAACGGACGAAGGGTGTCCTGGAAGCGCTTCAGCGAAGCGGATTGCTCAATTTCACTGCCGTCAATTCGCAGCCCATTGTTATAAATATGACCCTTGGGCATTCCCACTTCCTCGCGAATCTGCATCATGCGGACGAATTTGTCGAGGGAGCGTTCTTGCACGACCGGGTTCGCGATTCCGTGTGCGAGCAGGTTCGCCATCTCAGCTCGATACTGCACTTCGGTCTTTTGGTGCGACATGACGGGCACAAGGGATTCTCCGTCCACCAGGCGACCCTGGTAGTAGAGAGAGTAATCAATGGGTGCGGGCGCCAGATCAAATGGCAGAACCTCCACCAAAAACGGAAGCGACAATGACCCGGCTTCCCCAGCGTCCACGCGGATCTCTCCCTCGTATACGCCTGCCTGTGAATCAGTTGGAACGTGGACGGTTACGATGAGCTGTTTAATGTCATCGGCTGACACGTCAAACGGTTGAAGCTCCGCGGCATCCTTCGGCTTCAGGCCAAGCAGTTTCGGCGTGTCTACCGCAGGCTCACCCTCCCCGGTGAACTCTTCCGTCGGGTCCGAAATGTCCACTAAACCTTCTTGTGTGCGCATCATGTTCCTTTTGCGTTCAGTATCGACGACGATCAGCCCGTCGTCCTTAAGCAGCAGTTCTGGAACCAGGATGCCGCCCGCGCGTTTCACCTCGGGTTGGGCGCCCCATTCTCCCGCTTGGTACCAATACTTGATGGTGCGAATATCGACTGCGCTGGACGGGATGGCGCCTCCCGAACCGACGAGATCCGTCGCGCTGACGCTGACATCCCTGCGAGTCTCATTCGTATAGAGGACGAAACTTGTTGGCTCATACTCACCTCGACATGCGACTACCGATAGCTGATCCGCACGACTAAACGATTGCGGGAAGGGTTTGTTCAACTCAAACCGTTCATCCGTGATCGCAGGCCCGCTGAGGACCACAAACGGCCAGCCGGCGGGCGTTTCACAACGCATGCGCAGAACCTCTGCTGCACGCATGGCAGACTGAACATCAGCCAGAAGCGTGTACACTTCTGCGATAAGCTGATCGCGCGCTGCAACCTCGTAGTCTCCCCACAGGGGAGACTGTCTCGATGTGTATTTCTTCGTGAGATATACTGCAACGCCTGCAAGTGCCTCAGCATCAATATTTGCTACTCGTTCCTCGAGGTCGCTGATCCTCGCCGACAGCGACGCCAGTTGATTTGCAACCGCTCCCTTGGCCGGCACCTCATCGGCCACCTTGTCCAACTCAGCACGTACTCGCACGAGTCCCGCAGATGAATCAGCGAGGGGGGCTTCCAACAGTCTTTGCACATAAATGCGATCGATTTCTTGATCCGATGGCTTGCCTTCTCCAAATATGAGGCGTCCAAACCGCCAAGAGAAAAGAACCCAATGCTTAACCGGTTGCCAATGGCTGTTGCGCGCTCCCGCCGGCGTCGAGTACCGGCGACACAGGTTCAGTTTCCATGATTGCAGCGTCGGTGTTTCGACCCCCAGGGTGGCGAACGGAATGCGCATCTCAAGATCCCACCCGTTCTCGCGCACGGAAGTCTTCGCAGACCATTCGCCATCCCACCACATTGCATTCCTATAACCGACACCATCTCGCTGCGTCCCGATGGAGTTGATGGTGAAATTGAAATAGTACTGCTCAAATCGAGTCTGCATGTCGAACGCCGGGGCGTCAGGCGGTGCAATAAAGACTTCCACGCAGTCGTCACTTTTGACGGCGCCATCGCGCCTGGTCTCTACCGCCAAGAGATGACCACAGCCTGGTCCATCCAGGCGCATTGCGATGTAGAGGGCATCATCGTCGTAGAGAAGCCTCGCTTCGGTGTGCGCGACCGTCTCATCATCGTACTCGTGAGGCGATATATCTTCTGGTACATGGAACGTAAAGCTGTCAAGAGTTGGTGCAGCATCCCATCCGTCTTTAGCAGTGATCATCCCGTCAAGCACCGGGGCCGTGGCCTGTGGCGATATGCGCGTTGCCCACGCTACACGAAAAGGAAGTGTTGCGTCACCTCCTTTCGTCACCTCGGATAAGCAGCCCAGAAGCAGCACTGCACCGACAATCCCTGGTCGCGACATGACAGCCTCCTATTGATCTCCACAATGATGCAATAAGTTTGAAACAGGTCGATATCTAACAGACACAGATCCGTTCAGCTTTTCGCGGCTCGCACCCAGAGTCCAGCCTCTGGGGTTGTCGTTTGGCGTTTTAGATGACCGCCAATCAAAAGGGCATTCACACTCACGGATTGCACTTGTGTGCAACCGAGTCCCAGCCGGTAAACAGGACACTGCGGTGGTATCCTCAGCCTAAGGCAGTTAACTGCTCTACTTGGCCTGCAAAAATCATCATTGCCAGTCAAATCCACTACGGCGTGACAAAATACGAAACATATCAAACTGTGCCTGAGTTGTCAAACTAATACGTTCACATCTAGATCAACACATAAAGTGAATGACTTGTACACAAAACAACTATTTTATTATATGTTATATTATCAATATTTATCATAAGCACGATCAGCGTTGACATTAATTCTATTTGGTGTAGAATAGTTGGAAATAATCGAACGTCAATTATCAGCGTAGAGACAGGTGAAAGCAAGGAACAGCGGATATGCGGGCAAGGACGACCTCGGCGACTGGTTGGTGTGCTGTTATGATTTACTTCGTGATAGCACACGAAGCAGATACACCCGGACGTGTTGGTGTTGAGGATCTAAAGGTTGGGGTTGGGCCTTTCACCGTACCTATGTGGTGGTAGGGTCGTACCATTCTTTGAACCCGCGCACACCCAATGCTTCTTCATCGTTGATGAAGGATAAGTGGGTGCGAATCTTGTTGAGCGAGGTGCGGACTCATCACATGAACGGTGTATAGGGTTTGAGTCCGGCCATGACAGCGTTTAGCGCATTCAGCGGCAGACGTGTTTGACTATTAACGGTTATTGATGATAGTTGCTAATCGGCGATGACACAACACCCACAACAGGCAGATACCGATCATAATGCGGCACTCAAGTCCTCCGACCACGTTTGGCAAACGTGTGGCTTTGAAGCATTTCGCAGAGGCACATTTGGTAATGCGGGCCAGAATCTATACGTGTCGCGAGCTGGGATTCTGCAGCGAATTCACTTGTTTGATTTGAGCAGAAATGGCTACGTTGATTTGCTCTTCTGCAACTCCCAGGCGCATCTGGAGTCACCACCAGCATACGTGTACCATGATCCTCTGGGGTGCCGTAAACTGGTGGAGTTGCCGGCTGCTGGAGCTGCGACCGGTGTCGTCGCGGACTTTAATGGTGACGGCTATGACGACCTGGTCTTGGGTATGGAAAAAAGCGGCATGCCCTCGCTGCTTAATGCATTCCTTTATTATGGCTCTCCCGGCGGCTTGTCCGAACGATCGCTTCTACACCTGCCGGCCCACCAATGCACAGCCAGCGCCGCAGGAGACTTTGACGGCGATGGCAAACTGGACTTGGCCCTGATAACCCGCGGCAAGATGCGGATCTTTTACCAAAATCAGTACGGCTTTGAGAGAACCCGCTTCATCGATCTGGATATATCTGCCGACCAAATTGGTGCTGCGGACTTGGATGGGGATGGCTATGCGGACCTGTTTGTGCTGACGCCTGGAAATCCAGCGCGTATCTATTGGGGTGGCCCAGACGGCCTTGATGCCGCACGGTGCAGTGTGCTGCCGTTTTCAACCGCCAGGCGTGTATCCGCACTTCAGGATCAAGAACAGGTATCAGAAGAAGAGCGAGTTGGCGCCATCTCCCCTTTGGCAAAAATCTTATTGCAGCTCGGTTCACCACATTTATTTATCCCAGAGCAGGACCGGGCCATGCTCGTGCCAGTGCGCCCCGACCGGACGCTTGGGCTACCCCTGGAGTTTCGATGTCGTGCTGCTGTTTCGGTTGATGTCGGTGATATTAATGGTGACGGCCATCTCGATATCGTGTTTGCGTGTATCGACAAAACTCATTCCGATGAACGGTCTTGGATCTATTGGGGTGGGCCCGACGCCTTCGACGAGAGCCGACGCACGTCAATTCCAACCTGCCGGGCATGCGACGTTGTCCTAGGTGATCTGAACGGCAATGGCTTTGCCGATGTGGCTATTTGTCAAAAACAAGATGACAATTCATTTTCCATTGATTCACTTGTTTATCGAGGCACGCACACAGGCATTGATTCTGAACCCATCCGACTGCCCACTCATGGTGCGCGTCGAGTGTTCATGGCACGCACCTCTGACGACAGGTATCCACAGTTGATTTTCGTCAATCAATTGGGGCGCACTGCCACCAATGACGTGGAATCCACCGTGTACTTCGGCGGCCCAAATGGATTTGATGCCAACAGCGTCGTCCACCTGGCCAGCCGTGGTGCGGTAGTAGGCGATGCGTGCGATTTCAATGACGACGGTTGGGCAGATGTCGTGATAGCCAATAGCGCCGAAAACGCAATGCATTTGGATCCCGGTTCGTTCCTATTTTACGGCGGACCGAAAGGCTTGGCCCACGATCCGAGTGTAGTCATTCCCACGCGTCGCGCATGGTGTGTGACCACAGCTGACGTCAATGGCGACGGCCATCTGGACTTGGTGTTTTCGTTGTTCTACGACGCAGATATCCTGATCTACTACGGCACCCCAGAGGGTTTCGACCTTGAACACCCTCATCGCATCAATGTTTTGGAAGGCCCCGGCGACTTTATTTTCCCACGACGGGTTTATCTTGCTGATTTCAACAATGACGGCTGGCTTGACCTTGTTGTGACGCCGGCAGGGGCCAACCGTTGCGTTTTGCTATGGGGTGGGCCTGATGGCTGGGATTCAGCTCGCCGGCTGGTCTTGCCAACATCCCACAACGCATGTACTGCTTTGGCAAGAGACCTGACCGGCAATGGCTATTTGGACCTTATCCTCGGCGGTGGCAAAGGACGAGTGGGCGTGCCGCACGAGTCGTATGGTCATATATTTTGGAACGGACCGGATGGCTTGAAACCCGACCGCCAAACGCAGCTACCCACCAGTGGCGCAAATGGCATAGCTGTGGCTGACTTTAACCGTGATGGGCACCCTGACATCTTCTTCACCAGTTACAGGGGTTTGGAAGATCGCGATATCGACGCGTACATCTACTGGGGTGGACAAGGCGCTGACTATTGTGCCAAACGACGAACCCGGTTGCGGGCTCACTCGTCGTCGGCATGTCTGGCTGCAGATTTCAACGGCGACGGTTATATCGACTTGGCAGTGGCCAACCATAAGACTTTTGGTGATCACGTGGGCGACTCGTTTGTGCTTTGGAATGGTCCGAAAGGTCTTGATGAACAGCACCCCACCCGCTTGCCAACGGCGGGACCGCATGGAATGTATTCAACTCAGCCGGGCAATGTCTTCGATGGTGGAGAGCGCGAGTATTACATATCGGAGGCGTTTCACCTGCCTCCGAATCACACAGTAAAACGCGTTGCCTGGGAGGCTGACCTGTCGCCCAAAACCTGGGTTGAGTTGCAACTACGATTTGCTTCCCGCATGGCTCTGCTTGACGATGTGCCGTGGCTCGGTCCCGACGGTCCAGGTACTTGGTATCGCAACGAAGAGTGTGTCAATGCAGCGTTCCAAACGGGCCAGTGGATGCAATACCGGCTTGCATTGGGTGCGGCCAGTTGTGCAGGCACACCGCGTGTCAGGCAAGTGAATATATTCCATGCAGACTGTCAACAGCACCATGAAACTGACAGCAAGTTGTCAGCGCATGGGCGTACAGGCGATTGTGCGTTGTCGGCTGAGCCAGCAGATGAGTGAGCGTGAGAATACAATTAGGGCGGCACGCTTCGAAGGGCCAGACTACATCCCCATCTCGTTTATCATTAATCCGTCCTGTTGGCATCATTACAATCAAGACGACCTGCAAGCTCTGATGCAAGAACACCCCTTGCTCTTCCCAAACTTTACAAGACATCAATTGGTGACTCCTTGCTACAGACTCGATCAACGTGCGAACGAACCCTACACAGACCCGTGGGGATGCGTATGGGAATCGACCGAGAATGGGATAACAGGTACAGTTGTTTTGCACCCGTTACGCAATTGGCGTGACTTTGACGGGTACAGGCCGCCCGAATCCAAAACAACTGATGGGCGACTCCCCATCGACTGGCAGAGAGTCAAGAGTGATGTTGAACGTCAGCGGCAAAACGCCGATCTGGTCTCGGGTGGCTTACCACATGGCCATACTTTCCTGCGCCTCGCAGATATTCGTGGTTATGAGAATCTGATCTATGACATGCTCGATGAGCATCCGAAGTTGTCGTTCCTGATCGACATGATCACGGAGTTCAATTACGAAGTAATCATGAAATGGGTTCAGTTGAAACCAGACATGATGAGATATCCCGAAGATTTGGGGATGCAAGTCGGTCCGATGCTGTCACCCGACTGTTTTCGTAAGTATATCAAGCCGGCTTATCTGCGACTCCTGACACCCGCACGTGAAGCAGGTTGCGTAGTGCATATGCACTCCGATGGTGACATCCGAGCATTAACTGATGATTTGATAGATTGCGGCATAGAGGTGATTAATGTTCAGGATCAGGTGAATGGCATAGAGTGGTTGGCAGCACATTTGCGCGGTCGCGTGTGTATCGACCTGGACATTGATCGCCAAGGAATAACAACGCGGGGCACACCCGAACAGATCGATCATTTGATATATAATGCTGTCAAACGACTGGGAAGTAAAAACGGCGGGCTGATGTTGGTGTACGGATTGTACCCAAACGTGCCAATTCAGAATGTCGAAGCGGTGATGACTGCCATGGAAAAGTACGCCACTTATTATTCCTAGACCTTGAGCAGATTTCCACATAACATATCTGCCACAGCGAATAACGAGGACCGTAGATGAACCACTTATACCGGGAACGAACCTCTATGAGCCAGATAGCACAACCTTTCATGCCTCAAGCTTCGGCGCGAGGCTGAAGGCTGAAATGCAAGCGCAGTAGGGACGATAGCAATGGATGACAATGCGAAGGCCGTACGCATCGCTTGGCGCAACGATACGTACAAGCGCACGCTCGAAAGTTACATCCAGTCCTGGTGCGTTGACAAGTACGCCGATCGGTCGGCATCGCTTTGGCACCGCGACTATTCCTCGATCCACGCCTACGAGGCCAGCGTATCAGTGATGCGCGAACGGTGGCGCAGCATCCTGAGCCCGCCACCCCTGGTGCCCTCAAGCGAAATCACTGCCCGTCCTGCGGATTTGTTGGCCAAGCCCGAAAGCGCATTCTGGCTGGAATTGCCACTGGGCGGACTTTCGGCGGAAGGAATTCTGGCGCTGCCTGTGTCTGCTAGCAAGACTACGCCTGCTCCATTGATCATAGCCCAGCACGGCATGGGCGCTGCGCCCGAACATCTGTTCGCCCTTAATGATGACAGCGGCATTTATCACGGTGTGGGTAACAGCCTGTTGGCGGAAGGATTCGCGGTTCTCGCTCCCCTGAACCTGTCAAACAAAGCGGATTGCAATCGGATTCATAACCTCGCTACATTGATGGGCAGCACGTTGGCGGGCATTGAGTTCGTCCGGCTGCAGCGACTACTTGACGCCGTGCTGGCCATGCCTGAGATAAAAAGTGAAGGGGTGGGGATGTGGGGCCTCAGTCTCGGAGGCATGGCAACACAGTTATTCGCACCACTCGAAACACGCATTACGTGTGCCATTTCCAGCGCTTGGTTCAACCACCGTCCGAACAAGCTCGCCCGGCCTGATCCGCGTTATAGCTGCTATCTTGATTCAATCGAAACCTATGTCTTCCTGCGTGATTGGCTGAGCTGTTTTGCCGACGAAGACCTTCAGAGTCTGATCATCCCTCGCGCCATCATGTACCAGAGCGGTAAGAACGACGGTATCGCCTGGTGGCCACAACTGGTCGAAGTGTTCCATCGACTCCGATTTCATTATGAGCAACTCGGAATCGCAGACCGCGTTGCCTTGGATTTGCACGAAGGTTACCACGAAATCCGTGTTGAGACCGGCGTGGCCTGGATGAAGAAATTCCTAATGCGGGCATAGCTTGCCATTCTGCGACTCGAGTCGCCTTAACAGAATGGACACCTCAGATAAATGATAAGTCAACTGCCCGCTGGAGGACTATCCAACATGGATGCAGGCGCCTTAAAGAAAGCCGCACAACATCTGATCTGTCTGCGGGGTCAGATAGAAAACTGAGGCACGAAGATCAGGTATCTTACATGGACTCACAGCGATGACCGTATCGAAGCATATTGTATGTCCTTGGGTGACACCGAAAATATTTGATGATCTGTCATCTCCCAATAATGGCGTACAAGCCTTTTTTGACCACTATCAAAAGTGGTTCAAGCACGCGGACCTGCTGGTTGTTAATTTCTGTACGGGTAACGGGAATCAGATTCTGAGCTACGATGGGACTGGTGCCTCAGACCTGACCTTTGATTGGGCGCGTTACAATTGCTACAACGGTTCTGAAGTAAATCGACGGAGGCACAACTTGGATTGGTTACGCCGCGTACGCGAAGGCGGCGAGCGGTCATTCAACCCGTATCTTGCCGGTCCCTCATTTATCGTCAGCGACCAAGTGATGACCTACGGGAAGCTGGCCCTGATCTACCAATCCTTTCGCGATGAGGCCGACCAACGGGGCCTGAACATGAAACTGGTCGAGTATCTTGATCCAGGACCTGAGTTTTGTCGGTGTGTCTGGAAGGCGAAACATCCGGAAGCGTTGTATGGAGCGATAGATTTCCCAGGCGCGATTGTGCACGAGGGACCACTGGACATGCTCAGCAGTTTGAAACGAGAAGCATTCACTTACGCCGCTTGTCCTGATGGCATACCTGACGCCATGCTCACTGGTGATTTCGTAGTCGGTCAAATAGACTGTTATACGCGTGACTTCAATCTTGATGGAGTCTTTCTAGGCAATCAGTTCGCGCTACCAGGTTTCTGGGAGCCGGACAAAGCACCACCAGCGACACCACAACGCCGTGCCGGCCTACACAGCTTCTTTCATAAACTGCGGACGGTTATGGGAGAGCGACTTGTCTATTGGATGGACACCTACTGGCCTGTGGAGGTCGAAATTGAAAAATGGGCGATGAGCGAGAACAGCTACGCGCTGCTCGACGCCGTGATGGTGTCAAATTTCGCTGTGATCGTCGAGCGCACACAGATTGAGCCGAACATCAAGAGTCGATTGCACTTGGCGAGTCGCTACGGCGGACGTCCCGACACACTATTTTCCTTTGACTTCGTCGATCCCTGGTATTGGTACAGGACACACCTTGATGATCGGCGAAATGTGCTTTTCCAACACGACATGTATCGCAAATATGGGGCCCGGTGTCAAGGCGTCAGCTTCTTCGCGAACGACACGTTTGGTCACTTCATATTTCCTGATGCCTTGAATCAGACATTGTCCGTAATACGGGACGTGCATGGTTGGTGAACATCGATACGCTTAAACCTCGGCATAGTCGTCGATATGGATTGTCATGGCTTGCCGATCGAACCCTTCTCCACGTGTGGCCAGTTCCAGGTTAGAGCAACTGGCATCAATAATCTCCACACCCTCCGCTGCGCAGGTCATTGGCGCACTCGTCGGAACTGCCCGGTAGAATCGCCCATCATGGCAAGCCTCAACACCAGACTCATGGTCGGTATGGAAGTCCACGTCGAGCTGTGCACCCGCTCGAAGATGTGGACCAGTGCTCCCAACGTCGCTCATCCCGACTTCGATGCGGCCGATCCCAATACGCTCACTAATCCCGTAGTCATCGGTATGCCGGGCACCCTGCCGGTGATGAACCGGGCGGCGGTGGAGATGTCGATCAAGGTCGGCCTGGCCCTGGGCTGCAAGATCGCCGGCTTCACCAAGTGGGACCGCAAAAGCTATTACTACCCCGACCTGCCCAAGAACTACCAGATCAGCCAGTACGATCAGCCGCTGTGCGAGGAAGGGGCGGTGGAGATTCCTGTTTCAGTGGGAACCGGACTCACAGAGTCCGGCTCAGATGGCGCGGAGAGAAGCGGACTGGCAGAGTCCGGCTCGGTGAAGACGATCCGCATCATCCGCGCGCACCTGGAAGAGGATGCCGGCAAACTGCTGCACGAAGCGCCCGGCGGCATTCGGATCGATCACTCCATCGTCGATCTGAACCGGGCCGGCACCCCGCTGCTGGAGATCGTCACCTATCCCGACATGTCCAGCGCCGACGAATGCGTCGCCTTCGCCCGCACCCTGCGCGACATCTGCCGGCACCTCGGCGTCACGCAGGGCATCATGCAGAAGGGGCACATCCGCTTCGAGCCCAACATCAACGTGATCATCGAATCGGGCGGCCAGACCTACAAAACCCCCATCGTCGAAATCAAGAACCTCAACAGCTTCAAGGCGGTGCACGGCGCAGTGACCTACGAGCATCAGCGCCAGGTCGAAGAGTGGCAGGAGACCGGCAAAGTGATGGGCGAACGGGCCAAGACCACCCGCGGCTGGGACGACACCCGCATGGTCACCACCCTGCAGCGAGCCAAGGAAGATGCCGACGAATATCGCTACTTCCCCGACCCGGATTTGGTGCCCGTGGTGGTCGATGACGCATGGCGTGAATCGATTGCTGCAACGATCGGCGAATTGCCGCTGGCGCGGCGCAGCCGTTACGTGGCGCAGCTTGGTCTGCCTGAAGCACAGGCCGATGCGTTGATCGACGAGCCGGCCGTGTGCGCGTTCTTCGAAGATGTATTATCTTCCGGGGGCGGAAGTGACGTCAAGAAGGCGGCCGCGGTGATGAGCAACAACGTGCAGAAGCTGGCCAACGAGCGCGGCAAGCTGGCGCACGAACTGGGCATCAGCGCCGCGCAACTGGCCGGCGTGCTGCAACTGCTGGCTGAGGACAAGATCGCTTCCAATGCCGTGGACGCCCTGCTCAGCGCGTGCTGTGACAGCGACGAAACAGCAGAAAAACTGGCTGAAAAGCAGGGTTTGTTGCAAGTTTCCGACACCGGCGCCCTGGAAGGCTTCGTCGATCAGGCCCTGGCCGACCCCCGGAATGACAAAGCCATCAATGACATTCGCGAGGGCAAAGACAAAGCCATCGGCTCGCTCATGGGGCAGGTGATGAAACTCAGCCAGGGGTCCGCCAATCCCAAGCTCGTGCGCGAGTTGATCATCCGGAAGCTGCGCGGGTGAGGATTCACCACAGAGGACACAGAGAGCACAGAGAAAGATAAACCGCAGATTGCGCAGATGACGCAGATTAAGAATGAGCCACAGATGTACACGGATAGGCACGGATGGAATAGTATTGATCTTTTGATTCTTCTGTTCAATCTGTGGACATCCGTGTCTATCCGTGGCAAAAACTTTTTGTAATCTGCGTAATCTGTGCAATCTGCGGTTTCTGTCTTGTCTTGTTCCGCTCTCGCCGCACAATGTCATCCAGCGTGGCTTGCGGCCGCTGCCAGAGTTACAATCAGAAACATGCCTGACGTCGAACAACACGATGAGGGCGACGCGGGGTACGATCCATTGGATCCACAGGCGGACCACTTTCGCCCGCCGTCGATTCCCACCCTGGTCCATTGCCTCCACTGCGATCAGGAGTACGACAGTTGGCGGATGGAGTGGCGCATCTCGAAGGATGAGAACGACCAGCCGCACGGGTTCTGGTGCTGTCCGATTGAAGGCTGCGACGGGGCGGGATTCGGGTTCGACATTCATCCAGTCGATGAGGACTACACCGACCCGGACGGTCGGGACATGGGTCAATGGTGCGATGATCCGCCGCCCGACCCGGAGACCGATCCGGACAAACCGCCCGCCGAGCACACCGCGGTGCGCTGCGAGAAATGCGGCCAGACCTACTCCAGCGCCGACATGGTCTGGTGGGTGGATGAGGATTGCCCGGAGGATGCATTTCAGATGAGCGGCTGGATGTGCCCGACACCGGGCTGCGACGGCACGGGCTTCGGCTGGGATGTGCGGCCGACCGATCCGAACTACTCCGATCCCGATGGCCGACGCATTCTCCGCCCCGGCCAGAAATGTGTGCCTCCGGAATTCGATGAGGGCGACATTCCTTTCTGACTGCCGGAAGATGGGCTTTCGACAAGCTATCTCCAGTTCGCCAAGGCCCTGGTGAACAGCTATCACTGTCGGACCGCACCTGAGCGGGATTCGCCCTCAAGCCCGTTCCCACAATGGGTCGATAACTCAATGACGGGCGATCTCCGCGCCCGTCGGGAGGCCGCTGCTCATGGGAACCATCACCACCGGCGTCGGACTGATCAGCGGCATCAACACCGCGGAACTGATCGATCAGCTCATCGCCCTGGATTCCCGGCCGGTGTCCATCCTCCAGAGCCGGGTCGGCGTCCTGCAGTCGCAGCAGGCTGCGTTTCAGAACATCAACGCTCAACTGCTCGGGCTCAAGACCTCGATCGACGGCCTGGTCAAGCCCGCCAGCTTCAACGCCACCACTGCCGCCAGCAGCAACGAGGAAATCCTCACCGCCTCCAGCAGTTCATCCGCCACCCCCGGAACTTACAGTTTCCTGGTCAGCCGACTGGTCAGCTCGCAGCAGACCATCACCCGCGGCTTCGGCGACACCAACAGCACGCCGCTGCCCGGCGGTACGCTCACCTTCGAGCGCGGTGAAGCCCGCCTCGACCGTGACACCAACCTCGATTCGCTCAACGGCGGCTCCGGCATCCGCCGCGGGTACATTCGCATCACCGATCGCTCCGGCGCCTCGGCCCTGATCGACCTGTCGCGGGCGGTCACCGTCGATGACGTGCTCGACCAGATCAACAACGCCACCGGCATCCGCGTGCTGGCGGAGGTCAACGGCGACGGCCTGAAAATCACCGACCTGTCCGGCGAAACCACCGGCAACCTCATCGTCGCCAACGTCGGAACCTCCAGCACCGCCAGCAGCCTCGGCCTCCTGGGCAACTCCGCCGGCACCGACACGCTCAGCGGCACCACCGTCAACACCGTCGGCCGCGCTTCGGTCCTGGCCACCCTCAACGACGGCACCGGCATTCGCATGCACGGCAGCCTAAACGACTTCCGCATCACCGCCAGCGACGCCACCACCTACGACATCTCCCTGGCCAACGCCACCAACCTCGGCGACGTCATCGATGAGATCGAAGAAGAAACCGGCGGTGTCATCACCGCGGCCATCAGCGCCGACGGATTGGGCCTGGTGCTGACCGACACCACCGGCGGCGGCGCGTCATTCACCGTCACCGCCCTCAACAGCTCCAATACCGCGGCCGACCTGGGCATCCTCGGCGATGACAGCGACGCCAACGGCCAGATCGGCGGCACGCGACTGACCGGCGGCATCAACAGCAAACTGCTGCGAAACCTCAACGGCGGCGCCGGCGTCACCACCCTGGGCACCATCAACATTCAGACCCGCGACGGCAACGACTTCGACGTCGATCTGGCCGGTGCAACTTCCGTGACCGACGTCATCCGACTGATCAACGCGGCCGGCGGCGGCGCCACCGCATCACTGAACAACACCGGTAACGGCCTGCTGCTGACCGATTCCACTTCCGGGGGTGGTGACATCGTGATCTCCGACTCCACAGGTTCGGCTGCCGCTGATCTTGGTCTGGCCGGCACCTTCAGCGACACCGACACCGTTGACTCGGGCAACCTCCAGTTCCGTTACATCACCCCGGCCACCAGCTTCGACGCTCTCGGCATCGTCCGCGGCAAGTTCATCCTCACCGACTCGTCCGGCAAGTCCGCCACCGTCGATCTCACCCAGGGCGATGAGACGACCATCGGCGACGTGCTCAACGAAATCAACAGCCGCGGCCTCTACATCACCGCTTCCATCAACGCCAGCGGCGACGGCATCCTCCTGACCGACACCAATGCCGCGCCCATCAGCAAGATGAAGGTCGAAGAGTCCGGCTCCACCACGGCCGCCAGCCTCGGCATCCTCGGTGAAGCGGACACCTTCGGGGCGGACATCGACGGCTCCTTCGAGAAAACCGTCTCCATCACCGCCAACGTCCTGGAAGCCGCCACCCTCCTGTCCACACTCAACGACGGCGAAGGCATCGCCAACACCGTGGGTGAAGCTGAGTTCACCATCACCACCCGCGACGGCGCTACCCATGACATCGACCTCGACGGCGTCACCACCGTGCAGGAACTGATCGACGCCATCGCCACCCAGACCGGCGGCTCGGTCACCGCTTCCATCAACGCCATCGAGGCCGGCCTCAAGCTCACCGACAACACTTCCGGCTCGACCACTTTCAAGGTCGAAGCCTTCGCAGACTCCGGCTCGACCGCTGCGGCCGACCTGGGCATCGAAAAATCCGACACCAACAGCGACGGCGTCATCGGCGGGGGATCGCTCGTGCAGGTCACCACACTGCAGGACTTGGTCACCGCCATCAACGAAGCCAACGTCGGCGTCGTCGCCTCCATCATCAATGATGGCTCGCCCGGCGACCCCTATCGCCTCAGTCTCAGCAGCGAAAACGCCGGCTCCAGCGGCTCGTTCGTCTTCGATGACGGCGGGCTCGGCTTCAATGCCATCAATCTCACCGAGGCACAGGATGCCGTGGTCTTCTTCGGTGGCGGCGATCCCGCCAAATCCATCGCCCTGATCAGCTCCAGCAACACCCTCGACGACGTACTGCCCGGCCTGGACATCACCCTCAAGACCGCCAGCAGTCAGCCCGTCACCGTGACCATCGCCAAGGACACCGAATCGATCACCAGCACGGTGCAGAAATTCGTCGAGAACTTCAACGCGCTCGTCACCAACATCGACAACCTCAGCAGCTACGACACGGAAACTGAAAAGCGCGGCCTGCTGCTGGGCGATTCCACCGTCGCCCAGATCAAGCAGCAACTGTTCAATGCCGTCATCCGACGCGGCTCCAACACCACCAGCCAATACAACAACCTCCTGCAGGTCGGCATCAGCGTCAGCGGCGGACAACTCCAGCTCGACACCGCCAAGTTCCAGGCCGCGCTGGCCAACGATCCCGTCGGCGTCAAGGCCCTGTTCACCTACGAATTGACCGAGGAAAACGACGACGGCGAAGACGTGCTGGTCGCCCAGGGCCCCGGCCAGTACCTGCTCGATGTGGCCGAGCGGCTGACCGACGTTGACTACAGCCCCGTGCAGACCAAGCTGGACTCGCTGGCCCAGCAGGTCAAAAACTACAACGCCCGCATCGAAAGCCTCAACCAGTTGCTGGAGCAGAAACGCGCCCGCCTCGAATCGCAGTTCGCCGCCATGGAATCGGCCCTGGCCACCCTGCAGACCCAGAACGGCGCGCTGAACAACCTGGCCAGCCTCGCCTCCAACCTCAGCGCCAGCAACGGTTGAGGGATGAAGGATGAAGGATGAGGGATGAGATTCAGAAGGCCGGACATCCTTCATCCATCATCCTTCATACATCATCCATCATCATTCGTTACCGGTCACTCACGAGCCACCCCTCGACTGGCCGATAGAGCGAATGGTCCGCCATCGCCCGCGGCCGACACAAGGGTCCGAATCTCATCATGAAACAGGCTGCCGTCAATCCGTATCTCAAGACCCAGATCATGACCGCCTCGCCCCTGGAGTTGCGGCTGATGCTCTATGACGGGGCATTGAAGTTCGCCCGCCAGGCCCGCCTGGCCTTGGAAAAGCAGGACCTGGAAACCAGCTACAACAACCTCGTGCGCGCTCAGAAGATCGTGCTCGAGCTTTCCACCCGCCTCAAACGCGACGTCGATCCGCAACTGTGCGACCGCCTGGCCGCACTCTACACCTACATCTACCGCAAGCTGGTGGACGCCAACATGAATCGCCGCGTCGAGGAAATCGACGAAGCCATCAAGCTGCTGGACTACGAGCGGCAGACCTGGCAGATGCTGATCACCAAGCTCAGCGAACAGGAAGACCCCGAAAACAGCCAGCCCGCCGACAGCGCCCGCCAGACCGCGATGAGCACGTGGTCGAAGTCGGCGTGAGAACATTGCTTGAATGCTTGATTGCTTGAATGCCTGAATGAAGGAATTGGCGTTGAATGCACGATAACGCTGCGCATTGAATTCATTCAAGCAATCAAGAAATCATGCAATCACACATTGCTCACAGCCCGCACGCCTTGCGCGCCCGATCAGTCACTTCCCGTGCCTTGGCCCGTGCCGCCGCGGCTCCATGACGCAGCACCGTTTCGATGTAGCCCGGATCGTTCATCAGCTCCACCCGTTTGCGCCGCGCTGAGCCGAACTCCTCCAGGATCAACTCGAACAGCGCCTTCTTGGCGTCGCCATAGCCCATGCCGCCGGCCCGGTAGCGCTGCTCCAGTTCAGCCGTGCGCGGATCGTTGGCCCCCGCCAGCCCCCGGAAGATTTGGAACACCGTGCACTGGGTCGGGTCCTTGGGATCTTCCACCGGGGTCGAGTCGGTTACGATCGACATGATCCTTTTACGCAGCGGCTTCTCGGCCATGAACGGATCGATCGTGTTGCCGTAGGACTTGCTCATCTTCTGCCCGTCCACCCCCGGAAGGGTTCCCGCTTCTTCACGCAGCTTGTGGGCGGGCACCTTGAACGTTTCGCCGAAGTAGTGGTTGAACTTCATGGCCAGGTCTCGCGTGATCTCCACGTGCTGCACCTGGTCGCTGCCCACCGGCACCAGGTCCGGATCGACACTGAGAATGTCGGCCGCCTGCAGGATCGGATACACGTACAACCCGATGCTGGCCTGCAAACCCTTGGACACCTTGTCCTTGAAGCTGGTAGCCTTGTCCATCATGTGCTTGGGGCACACGCACGAGAGCAACCAGCACAGCTCGGTGACCTCCGGTACATCGTGTTGCAGATAGATATTGACCTTTCCGGGGGCGGGGTCGAGGCCGAAGGCGATGTAATCGATGACGACCTGACGGATGTTCTCGCTCAACTTCCGGGGGTCGCGGGTGGAGGTCAGGGCGTGATAGCTGGCCACGAAGACGTACATCTCGTGGTCGCGCTGCATCTCCACGAACTGGCGGATGGCCCCGGCGAAGTTACCGACGTGCAGTTGCCCGGAGGGCTGGATGCCGGATAGAACGCGTTTCATAGTCCGATCGCTTTCGTTAGCGGGTAAACGAATCCACAGGATACAGATTTTGGGCAGGAGGATGGTTCAGGCGCCGACGCGCCAGCACCAGACCCGGGACGTGCTGTAGCAGGCAAAGCGACTCATGGTGCATTCATTATCTCAGCCCACTGCCCCCCGTCAAGACCCTGTGCCTCGACCTTCACCCGCCGATCCCCCCGGCGATCACCGTTCCACCCCACTCCCTCGTCTCGACCATCTGCTCCTGCGCCACCTTCTGATAAAAGATCATATTTAACTTAAATAAGTTGTTGTGAACAGGCCTGATTGAGCGAGGCGGTCGTATCGGGCGACACGGCTGCGTGCGGGGCGTGCCCGTACCATGCACGTCCACATGTGGATCTGATGCTGTCATGAACCACTTCTGCTGCCGCGACGGCTTGACGAAAGAACATATTTAACTTAAATTTATTCTTCATGGCCAGACCAGTTTTGAGTGATGCGGATCGGGCGGATGTGTTTCGGGGGTTGGCGCATCCATCGCGGCGGCGCATTTTGCGCACGCTGGGCAATGGTGAGGCCAGTGCCGGCGAACTGATGGCGGGGTTGAAGCTGAGCATGCCGGCCTTGTCCCAGCATCTGCGCGTGCTGCGCGAGGCGGGACTGGTGACGCACCATGCGGTTGGCAACCGTCGGGTCTATCGTCGCAACGTCCCCGCCCTGCGCCGGGTGCGCCGCTGGCTCGATCAATGCGGTGCAGCCTGATCGGCCGAATCTTACGGCATCGGGCACCGCTAACTTTGCCGCATGATTCACCACGAAGACACGAAGATCACGAGGAAGGTCACGAAGCAATTATCATGGAAGCGTTCGGGTTCGTAGATCAAGTGCGTTGCACCATGCACATTCTCTTTGCGTTTTCTTCGTGTCCTTCGTGTCTTCGTGGTTCAATGAATCATGCTGGCTAACGCAATCGACGGATCGTGCCAGCCAAGGCGAGCCCGGCCCTAATGGCTCGGCTGCATCGGATCGCTCAGGCGCGACGTGCCCATGTTTTCGACGTTGTCGCGCCAGCCGAACGGTTGCGTCCAGGCCTGTTTCACCTGGTTTTCGTAGCTGGGATTGTCGGGGGCGCGGTCGCTGCTGATGGTGGCCCGCACGTACAGTTCGTCGCCGGCCAGTTGGTAGCTGACGGTGCTGCCGGTCTGCGTGGACAGGACAGCCCCGACGTCGTCGCTGTAGATGCAGGTGGACTCGATGGGTTTGCCTTCGGCGTCGGTCGGGTCGCGATGGGAGGCGTCGTAGCCGGCGCGTGTGCCGTGGAAGACGGTGGTGTAGGTTTCGCCGGGCGCGGGATCGATCTCGATGGTGATGCGGCGATCGGCCGGGTCGTAGCGGATATCGCGTAACGTCACGCCGCTGGAGGCGTAGAAGTCGCCGCGGCGCATGGCGGTGATGATGGCGGCGGGCGACAGTTCGGCGGCGCGGACCATGATCCAACCCTTGCCGGGCGAAGCGGGGTTGTCGCCGCCGTGATACTGATGGGCGTCGTCGGTGCCCAGGGCGTATAGCGGGGACGCTTTGAACTCGCTGAGGCGCAGCGTGTTGGCGATGTCCCAGAGACGCTCGTCGCCGGGGCGGTAGTCATCGCCGAAGTGGTTGGTGGCGGGGTGGCCGTTATAGACCTCGAAGAACTCTTCTTCCAGCACGTTGGCCAGGTCCTCAGCGGTGATACCCCAGCGGAAGTTGGGGTGATTGAGGTGGGCCATGATCGGATCGTGGACCTGCTGCTGCTGGGCCAGCACCGCCAGCAGGTGGTTGCGCATCACGTCGCGCACCGAATCGCCGCCCTGCTTTTCGATCGCCTGCTGCAAATTCACCGCGTTGGTGTGCACCGGCTTCATCTCGTACGACTCGGTGATCTCCTCGGCCTGGATCAGCAGAAACGCGCCCGGCTCCTCGAACATCGGCCTGAACTCCGCCAGCGCGTGCAGGCGCACCTCCAGTTCCGTCTTGCCCTCGGCGTCCGGCTGCGACTGGCGGGTCTCGACCCAGTCATCGCCGAAGCGTGCGCGATACAAGCCCACCACGTCGATGGCTGGATCCTTCACCCGCTTCATCATGGCCGAGAGCGTGACCCATTTTTCACCTTCGCTCAGCAGATTGTGATCGGACAGGCACAGGAACTGGTAGCCGTGGTTCTTGTACCAGTCAACGATCATCTCCGGGAACTGGTTGCCATCGGACCAGAAGCTGTGCGTGTGCGTGTTGCCCTTGTACCACTGCGGCGAGGCATCCTGGGCGTGACCGGGCCAGGGGCAGAGCATGGACAGCGATACGACCCACAAACATAACGCCCGAATCGAGGGGAATTGTTGCACGAGACAGGGCCTTTCAAAGAATTATTTGCAGCGCTGCTGTTCGTCGGCGCGGCGGACCGCGTCGCAGAAGGCTGCGATCAGTTCGATGCTTTTGACGGCGGGCTCGGACTCGACGCCGCTGGACACATCGACGCCGAAGGGATGCACCGCCGCTATGGCCGCAGCGACGTTGTCCGGATTCAGCCCCCCAGCCAGGATGATCGGCGGCGCATCGTCGAGCACGCTCAACTGCGACCAGTCGAACGTGCGCCCCGTGCCGCCGGGCATTTCGCCTGTGGCTACGGGCGTATCGAACAGCACCGCGTTGACGTGCATCCAGTGCGACCAGTTGATCTGGCCGATCGTCAGTTTCTTGACCACCGCCAGCGGGCGCAGAGCCGCGGCCGCCTCCTGCGATTCATCCCCGTGCAGTTGCACCGTGCGCAGGCCCACGTCCGCGGCGATGCGCCTGATGCGATCGACCGGCTCGTTGACGAACAGTCCCACCGGCTCCACCCAGGCGGGCAACGCGGCGGCGATCCGCGTCGCCTCCTGCACCGTGATCCGCCGCGGCGATTGCGGGGCGAACACCAGCCCGATGGCATCTGCCCCGGCCGCGGCTGCCGCCAGAGCCGTCTCGACGTGGCGGACACCACAGATTTTGATGCGCGTGCGGGGCATGGGATTCACCGACAAGACCATAACGCACTGAAGCAGAGAAAAAAAGAACGCTGAGAATGGAATTATAGTTTCTTCCGCTCCGCGTCACTGCGCCAGCGCGTCCTGCGGGCTATTTTAAATCCTGTCATCCTGCACAACCCGATGAACTTCAGGCAAAACTCGGCAGGAACTTGGCCTCGGCCGTAAACAGTTCCTCGGCCATGGCGCGGATCCGGGCGGGGTGAGTCCATCTGCGACTGTTCAGTTCATGGACTGCTCCAGGAAATCGAGCACGGCTGTCTGGTAGCATGGCCCATCTCTGGCCAGCAGATTTTCGTGGGTGGCGCCCTGAAAAATCACCAGATGTTTGGGCTCCGTCGCTGCAGTGAACAGGCTTTGCATTTCGGAAAGCGGTGTGTGGCGATCGGCGCTGCCGGCCATGATCAACAACGGACAGCCGACGTCGGCCACGTGATCGATGGGGTGCAGTTCGTCACAATCGATGCCCAGACGAGGCCTGAACTGCACCAGCAGAAGCTGCGCAGCGATCGGTGAAAACGGCCCAAGTCGCATGCGCACGCGATTGTTCACTGCCTGCTCGATGGTTGGATAGACCGCTTCAAGCACCAGGGCGTCGATGTCCAGTGGTGAGGCGAGCAGCGCGGCAGCGCCGCCCAGCGACCAGCCGATGACGGCCACCGGCTCGTGGGGCCGGCGCTGATGGGCATACGTCACGGCGGCCTGGGCGTCGAGACGTTCGAGGTAGCCGGCGGTGATGTGTCGGCCGGGGCTTTGGCCGTGGGCCTGCAGGTCGATCAATAGCACGGCGTAGCCGGCCTGATGCAGGAATCGCGCCCGGTCGAGCATGGACAGGCGATTGCCGCGGATCGGATGCAGCAGCACCACGGTGCCGCGGCCCTGCTGTGGATCGGCGAACCAGCCGGCCAGTGTCGAGCCCGATTGACTAGCAATCGCCACTGTTTCGCACGGTAAATCATCCGGTGATGGGCCGATGTCCTGATGGGCTGGGGCAAGTAGTCGTCCGCCGACGAAGATCGCGGCCACCATCACCGACAGGGTAAGGATGAAACTGGTCAGTAAGAACCAACGCAGAAGACGGCGCAGACGAGATCGGCCAGTGCGCAGGGTGGTCATGTGCCCATCCATACGCCTGTCGTGTTTCTCGGGTTCACCGCAGGGATCGTCTTACTTGTAACCCGGCAGGAACCTGGCTTCGGCGGCGAACAATTCCTCGGCCATGGCGCGGATCCGGGCGGGCGTGCAGCAGGCGGCGGTCAGCGGGTCCAACATCAGGGCGTGAATCGCAGCTTCCTTGCTGCGTTCGATGCAGGCGGTGGCGGCCAGGTCGAACACGGCCATGTTCGCGGCGCACAGGTGGGCCATCTGCGGCGGCAATGCGCCGTAGCGCGTGGGGTGAATGCCGCTGCGATCGACCATGCAGGCGACTTCCACGCAGCCGTCGCCGGGAAGATTGGTGATGAGTTTGCCGGCTTCTCCGAGAATTGGACGGCCGGTGAACCGGCCTCCGCCGCCCCCGGAAGAGTTGAATGTACTTCCGGGGGCGAAGTTCATCACGTTGCCGTGGATGCGGCAGGGTGAGTCTTTTTCGCGGGCCTCGATGATCCAGGATGCGTATTCCCACGAGCGGTCCCATTGGCTGGGGCGATTGCCGTCAAGCATTTCCTGCCGCTGGTTGTCAGCATCCTTGCGCCACTGCGGCCAGTTGCTGGCATAGAATCGCGATTCGCCGTCGTAGCGCTCGCGGCAATAACGCTCGATCTCCTGCTTGCGGGGGCGGAAGTAAGGCAGGTATTCGCTCAGGTGCCCGCTGGATTCGGTGATGAACGCGCCCATCTGCAGCATCATTTCCTTGCGCACCAGGTCTTTGTCTTCCGGATCGACCAGGTTGCCGGCCAGGTCCTTGCGCGCTTTTTCCATCAGCACCGGATACAGGTCGCGCCCCAGGTGCTCGAACTGCGTGAACCACGCCAGGTGATTGATGCCCGCGCACTGCCAGGTGACTTCCTCGATGGGCACGCCGGCCCGCTTGGCCAGTTTGTGACTGGTGCCCTGCACCGAGTGACACAAACCGACGACGGGAATGCGGCGGCTGCGCCCGGCGGCCAGGCACATGATGTTCATGGGGTTGGTGTAGTTGAGCATCCACGCCCTGGGGCACAGGCGCTCAGCGTCGGTGAGAATGTCCAGGAACACCGGCACCGTGCGCAGGGCTTTGAACAGCCCGCCGGGCCCAATGGTGTCGCCGATGCACTGATCGATGCCGTACTTCAGCGGTATGTCATTGTCGAACGCCACGCACTCGACGCCGCTGACCTCGACGCAGCAGACCAGGTAATCGCTGTCAGCCATCACTTGCGTGCGGTCGGTGGATGCGGTGACCGACCAGCCGCTTTTGCCGCGCTGATCGAGCATCTGCTGGATGAGCTTATGCATGGTTTCCAGGCGATGGGTATCGACATCGACCAGGGCGATCTGGCCCTTGTCGGCGCCGTCGATGTGCAGCAGGTCGTTGAGCAGGCGCGGGGTGAACATGGACCCGGCCCCGAGCATGGTGATCTTGATGGGGCGCAGGAAGCGGCCGGGCAGGCTCATGGTGCGGTCGGCGTTCTGGGTATGGGCGGCGTGGCCCTGGGGCTTGGTGGGGGCGGCGGTCATGACAATCCTCGTACAAATTGTGATATCACTTCAGGCAGGGTTTTCATTATACCGTGGAAACAGTGGATGCAAAAGTCATAAAAGCGTACAATATTTGACATGGCCGATCTGGCGGCGATCAATCCGAGGGTGCTCTGGCTGGTCGGGCCTTTCATGACCGATCAGATTGTGCGGCCGCGCGCGACCTACGGTTACGATAACCGGGATCGCAGTCCGGCGGGCACCGTGGTCGCCCAGTTGACGCTGGAGGGGAAACTGCAATTTGAAGACACAGAGGGGCGCCAGCACATCGTAGGCCCGGGTCAGTTGCTGTTGTTTGCCTACGGTGAGCCGACGTCGTACCAATTGCCCGACAAGCGGCAGGGCATTTACCGTTGCGCCTGGTGCTGCCTGGAAGGGCCTGGCTTGCTCGAACGCATCAATGAACATCGCCGGCAGTTCGGGTCGATGGCCGATACGGGGCGCTCGGCGCTGCGCCGCTGTTTCGATCGATTGCTCACGCTGGCCCAGCAGCGCGATCAGCACACGTTGCTGGAGCAGGACGAAGCGGTGCACCGTTTTGTGATGGAATTGGATAAGGCCGGTGAGAAAAGCCGGGCGGCGAACCTGACGCCGGTGGAGGCAGCGGTGGGGCGCTTGCTGCGCGAGCCGTGTCGGCCGTGGTCACTCAAGGATGTGGCGGCCGAGCACGGCTGCACACGCGAACACCTGACGCGCGTTTTTCATCAAACCACGGGGCAACCGCCCGCGGCGTATCTGTCGAAGGCTCGTTTGAACCGTGCCATCGATCTGCTGTCACACACCGATCTGCCGCTGAGCGAAGTGGCGCGACAATCCGGCTACGCCAGCCTGCACACCATGGCCCGCCATGTGCGCACCACCACCGGCGGACCACCGGGTGCGCTGCGACGGTGAATGACATTTTTAGAACCCTCTCCCCCTGGGAGAGGGCAGGGTGAGGGCGGAATAACTCATACGGTGTATGCGGGTGAGCGCACAGGGACTTCGGCCCTCACCCCAACCCTCTCCCAAGGGGAGAGGGGGCAGCATCACGCCAGTTTTTTGGTGGCTACCGTGCCGTCCTTGGTGGTCTTGACGTCGTAGCCGGCTTCGATGAGCTGCTTGCGAATGGCGTCGGCGGCGGCGAAGTCCCTGGCGGCGCGGGCGGCGTCAAGTTGCTTGCACAACGCAGTGGCGTCCGAGTCATCGGCCTGCGACGTCGGCAACACGCCCAGCACATCATCGATGCGGCGCAGCACACCCGGAAGTTGGTCGTCAGCCTTCTGCATGCGCTCGAAAACGACTGCCAACGCGCCGGCGATGTTCAAGTCGTCTGCCAACGGTTCAAAGAACGCCTGCACGTCGGGATGATCGATGGCAACGGGCGTCACGTTATCGCCGCTTGCGGCTTCGCGCAGGCGACGGATGGCACTGGCGGAATCTTCCAGACCCTTGCGCGTAAAGTCGGCATTTTTGCGGTAGTGCGTCTTGAGCAGTTCGTAGCGCAGCACGGCGGGGTCCACCTGTCTGCCGGTGATGCGGCCATCCAGCACGTCGCGCACGGTAAAGAAGTTGCCTTTGCTCTTGGACATCTTCTCGCCTTCGACGCGCAGGAAGCGGGTGTGCAGCCATAGCCGTGCGAAAGCGGGTTGCCCGGTTGCCCCGCGGGACTGGGCGATTTCGCATTCGTGGTGGGGGAAGATGTTGTCTTCGCCGCCGGTGTGGATGTCGATCACATCGCGGCCCAGCGCCGTGCGGGCCATGGCGGAGCACTCGATGTGCCAGCCGGGATAGCCGACGCCCCAGGGTGCTTCCCACTTCCGGGGGTCCCACTTCATGATGTGCGTGGGGTCGGGTTTCCAGAGCAGGAAGTCGGCGGGATGTTTCTTGACGGCCTGGTGCTCATCCTGCACGCGGCCGCCTGCCCCGCCGCGCAGTTTGTCGAGCGTGTTACCGGAGAGTTTGCCATAGTCGGGGAAGGACTGCACGTCGTAATAGACGCAGCCGTCGGAAGCGCGGTAGGCGTGGCCGTTCTCGACCAGGCGGAGGATGATTTCGATCATGCGTCCGACGTGCTCGGTGGCGCGGGGCATGTTCTGCGGAATGCCTTTGTCATTCCGGGGGTCGTCCGCGATTTTCAGGCGCAGGGCCTTGGCGTCCTCGAGGAAGGCGTGGATGAAGTATTCAGCGACCTGGTAAGGGTCATCGGGATTGTCAACGGGCGCTTGGCCGGACTTTTTGGCTTCCTTGAGGCGCCGGGCGGCGGCCTGCATTTTGTCTTCGCCGCCGCCGTCAGCCAAGTCGTCCTGGGTCATGTGCCCGACGTCGGTGATGTTCATCACCTGGTGGACCTTGAGGCCGGAAAGTTCGAGGGTGCGGCGCAGCAGGTCCGCCATGAGAAAGGCGCGGAAGTTGCCGATGTGAGCGAAGTCATAAACCGTCGGTCCGCAGTTGTACATCGAGACTTTGCCGGGCTCGATCGGCTGGAACGGCTCCACGCGGCCGGTCAGGGTGTTGTGGAAACGAAGTTGAGGCATGGCCCCATGATACAGGGGGAAATTCGAATGACGAAATTCGAAATTCGAAACAATGACGAATGTTCCAATGACGAATGAAGAAACCTGAAGCATTCGTCATTCGAATTTCGTCATTCGTCATTCGCAGCCCTGCCGCGCGTCATTCTTCGCTGGTGGCCACGATTTTCTCCACCCGCACCCGCGTGACTTTCGTGCGTTCGGCCGCGGTGACGATGAACATGCAGCCGTCGGCCTCGAAGTGTTCGCCGCTGTCGGGGATGCGGCCGAGGGTGCTGACGACGAACCCGCCGATGGTGTCGTAGTCGTCGTTTTCCGGCAAGTGCAGGTCCAGTTCATCGTTGAGCTGGTCTATGCGCAGCCGGCCGTCAACCTCGAAGCTGTAGTCATCGATGCGTTCGAGGCCGGGCTCGGTCTCGCTGTGTTCGTATTCGTCCTGGATGTCGCCGACGATCTCCTCCAGTACGTCCTCGATGCTGACCAGCCCCGCCGTGCCGCCGTACTCATCGAGTACGACCGCCACGTGCACCTTGCGCGTTTTGAACTCGGCCAGCAGCTCGTGTACTTTTTTGCTGGCGGGCACGAAGAACGGCTCGCGCAGCACGCGGCGCAGATCGAACTGCTCCTGGCCGCCCACAAACGGAATCAGGTCTTTGACGTAGAGAATGCCCACCACGTGATCGAGGCTTTCCTCGTACACCGGGATGCGGCTGTGCCCGAAAGCCTGCACTTCCTGCTTGACCTGTTCGAGCGTGCTGTTGACATCGATGCCCTGCACATCGGTACGCGGGGTCATCACCTCAGCCACGTCGGTGCCGGGCAGATCGAAGACGGCTTCCAGCATCTGCTTCTGCGTTTCGTCCACGTCGCCGGCCATGTCGCGATCCTCGACCACGGTGAGCACTTCGTCGCTCAGTTCGCTCTCCTCATGCTGGGCCAGGTCCACGCCGCTGATGCGCCGGATCACCGGATCGAACAGGTGCAGGACGGCGACGAACGGGCGCAGGGCAGCGAACATCACAGCCAGCAGCGGCAGCGATCGGGCCAGCAGCGGCTCGGCCAGGTAATTGCTCCAACTGGTGGGGATGGCCACGGCGAAGACGCTGACCAGGGCGGCGGCGATGAGAAAAGCGGTCACGTAACGCAGGCTCAGACTGGCATCACCCAGACGATGCTCCATGTCGTAGAGCACCGCCAGCAGCACCAGCAGGTTGAGCGCGGCACGGAAGACGCCGGTCATCAGCACGTAAGCGGTGGTGTGCTCCTGCAGGGCCGTCATGCGCGAGCTCTGGTTGCGTTGATCCAACAGATCGCCCAGGCGTGAGCGGCTGTAGCGCTTCAGTGCCATGTTGAGGGCGGCGAAATAGCAGACCGCGGCGCTGGCGGCCAGGGCGATCCACAGGGCGGCGCTCATGGTGCGGTTTCTCCACGGGCGAACGTCGAGCCCACGCCGATGGCAGCCAGCAGTTGGTCCTCGCGCTGGTGCATGCGGCGGCGGGCGGCTGGTTCGTGGTCATCTTCACCCAACAGGTGCAGCAGGCCGTGCACGGCATAGAGCAGCGCTTCGCGGCGCGTCTCGTGCCCGCGGCGTGCAGCCTGGCGTACGGCTTCATCGAGACAAATGGCGATGTCAGCTTCCAGTTCATCCTTAGGCGTCTCGCGCAGGTCGAAGCTGAGCACGTCGGTGGGCCCGGCCATGTGTTTGTAGCGGCGGTGCAGGTCGCTCATGGCGGCATCGTCGAGGATCAGCAGGTTGACGCGCCCGCGGCGAAGGCCGACATGTTCAGCAACCTGTCGCAACTTGCTGGATAGCCAGCGGCGCAGCGGTGGCTGGACGTCGGAGGTTTGCAGCGTGAGCGTCACGGTGAGGCTGCCATCGCGGGGCGAGGGAGGGCGGCGGTTTGAATGGGCACGAGGCACGGGCAAAGCGTAGCTCAGATCAGGGAAGAGATTCAACCTTTGGGCTTGCGGCAGGAGCGGGTTTTGATCATGGTCAGGCAACGGCCGCAGTCGCTGAAGGTCACTTTGGTCATGTAGGAGCGGATGAGCATGACGCCGCGGCCGTGGGGGCGTGAGAGGTTCTTCCTGGTGGTCGGATCGGGCAGGCAATCGGGCAGGAAGCCTTCGCCCTCGTCGCGGACGCAGATTTTCACCTGCTTGTCGGTGATGGCGTATTCGATGGTGACGTGCTTGGATGGGTCGTTGTGGTTGCCGTGACGGATGGCGTTGGACAGCGCCTCATCGAGTGCCAGGCGGATGGCGAAGACGGCATCGCGATCGTAGTCGGCCTTATGCACGGCGCGCAGGACGACATCCTGCACGCGCGAGATTTCATCCAGGCTGCTGGGGATCACCATGCGGGTTGTCGCTGCAGCGCCCATGAATCAGCTGAGGCCCCGCGCTCCGGGTCAGATCACTTGAAAGTCGCCAGGGCGTCTTCAGGTGTCTCGAGGATCTGAAAAAGCTTGTTGAGCTTGGTGATGACGAACACCTCGTAGATCTGCGGATCGATGGAGCACAGCCGCAGTTGTCCGCCGCGTTGTTTGACTTTGTTGTTGATGGTGATCAGCGTGCCCAGGGCGGCCGAGGAAAGATGCTCGACGTTCTGGAAATTGAGCAGCAGCTTGGGGGCGGTCGAACGTTCGATGATGGCAGCCACCTCGTCGCCGATCTGCTGGATGGCAGCCTCCTCCAGAATGTTGCGATCGACGAACCCGATGCGGCTGACGCCGCCTTCTTCCTGGCTGACGATCAGTCGAGATTCCGTACCGGCCATGGACCGTTCTCCATAAAGCGTTACCGTGCAAGGGGCAACGTATCGCCGCCGCACGAGGGTGTCAAGATCGGCCGTTCACTTGGCCCCCGCGGCCGGCTCCGTTACGATATCTACATCGGCAGGGAGGCTATCTTATGAAAAGCTCGTACAAGATTTCTCTGATCGTGGCCGCGGTGCTTTGCGTCATCGTGCTGGTCTATTACAGCGGGCAGGACTCGCCCGATCAGCCCTCGGCCCCCATCGCCTCGCTGCCCACCCCCGGAAGTGGTGACGCCGCCCCCACAGCCGCCAGTAGCAACCAGACGGTCACCGCGCCCGCCAGCCCGATGGCGGCCACCACGGATCAACCCGCCGAACCCGCCGGCGAAAAGAACCTGTCTAACGACCTCAAGCAGCGCCTCGCCGCCCTCCGCCAGGAAACCCCCGCTCCCGGAAGTGGCACCCCAGCCCCCGGAAGTGAAACTTCTACCCCCGCCCCCGATGCGGTCCCCGAACTACGACTGGATGGCAATGTCCCCG
>JADLFV010000079.1 GCA_020849625.1 Phycisphaeraceae bacterium | reverse complement strand
GCGCACACACGCCGCTCATGTCGTGCGGCAGGTGTTGTCGCCCATCCTGCTGCTCATCGGCGATGTGCTCGGCCTCTTCGCCGACGTGCTCGACGTCATCGGCCGCTGCCTTCATCGCATCACGCAGGGGCGCAGTGCGCCTCGCGCTGCACACCGCATCAAGCCACATGCCCGATTCGCCTACAAGGGGTGACTCCGTGCCGCTTAAGTTCGGTGCATTGACATGCCCACCGGGCTCGGCCGTCACACAGATTTCGACTGTTGGGTTGGGTTCCACACGAAACGACGGGGTTGCTATCTATTTAGATGATGCAATAAGAGTATCAGTCTTTATCATGAGCAAGTCGAGCGGTCGGCGGTGAAGTATTCTGTGAACTGACGCCCTCTTCTCCCATTGTGAGTTTCAAAGGTCAGCAAGGTTAATCGACATTGACAACAACCATAAGGAGGACAATGGACAAAGCAAACCGGTGACCTCAAGATTAGATCAATCAGGAAATTGCGGACGGTCAGCGTTCGCTTGGGTAGTGTGAGTTTATCTTGAGGAAATATTCGTTCAAAGAAGGAAGAGAAAATGAATCCGCTTACCAAAACTATCTTTGGCACGATACTCGTTCTGCTGTCTATGGGAGTTCAGGCATTGAGCAACACCGGTAGAGTGCCGATTCTTTTATATCATTCGTGGATGCTCGCCGATAATTCAGGCGAATGTACCTCGTACGCCAAGAACGCGCACGTGGCACTACAGAGCGATCTGGAAACGATTCGAAATCAAGGCTTTGTGGTGGTTCCTGTGTACTGGATTGCGCAATGGGCAATAGGGGATCTTGATGGCAGCGCTCTCCCCGAGAAAGTTGTGGGAATCACATTTGACGATGGCTTTGATCTTGATTGGATAGATAATACAACTGGGATGGCGGCGCACCCTTGTTATGGTCAACTTAATAGCCTAAGGACAGTACTTCAGCAATTCAAGACCACTTATAGCGCGACTCTGCCGTGGTATTCCCCGCATGCCTCAAATTTTGTTATTGGCTCGCCGACAGCCCGATCGCAAATTAATCCTGGGGGTATGATGGCAGACTCGTGGTGGACCTCAGCCAATGCCTCTGGCATTATGGAGATTTACAATCACAGCGGCGATCATGATCACGATAGCATCACCTCGCCATTCTATGAACAAGGGACTTGGTTTCCTGCTGGTGGCCAGAGTCAAGGGAATTTCTTTGGGATAAATCAATTTTGCCGCATCAATTCCAGGTGGGAAGCCTATACCGACATCTATCTTTCTGCAAACTATATCAGTGGCAAGATTTCACCAGCATGGGCTGACCTTTTCGCCTACCCGTTTGGCCATGTACCACCATATGTGAGGGATACCTATTTTCAAAACTATTGGTCGGAACACCAAACGTATGCCGCGTTCAGTACCGAGCTTGCCACCCCTGGGCCGTACCTCCCCAACTACACACGGCGCGCGAGCAATCGATACAGCCTTCCGCGACTGACGTATCAGAGTTCCTGGAACTCCCCTGCGGGCCTCATCAATATCCTTAACGCTGCAAGTTCTGCGACGCCGCCGATTAGTGGGTCCGCGGTCGATTGGTGCGCCGGCTACGTTGACTTCTAGAAAAAACGAAGCGCCGTACGTGTCGGGTTCACGGGTCCCGGCGCGCGTCAAGGTAGTTGTCGCCTCAGTCATGCAGCCCTGGACTGCATATGTTGATCGAGCACCTGGGCCGAGACAAGCGTGTCGCGTTCCGGATTGAGCGTGACGACCGTGATCGGCGTCCAGTTGCGTAGGGGGCCCGGCCAGCGTGCGGGATGGCGTTGCGGGGCCTGCTCATACACCTCGCGGCGCGCCGTGAGGATCTCGATGTCCTGACCCGCATGTTGCTGTGCCGGGCTCACGTAGCGGATGCCGCTGTGCCGGTGCTCGATGTTGTACCAACGCACGAAGTCAGCCGCCCAACGACGCGCGACCTCAGGGTCGGCGAAGCCGCCCGTGGGGAACTCCGGCCGGTACTTCGCCGTGCTGAACAGGCTCTCGACGAAGGCGTTGTCGTCGCTCACTCGCGGCCGCGAGTACGAGGGCTTCACGCCCACAACCAGTTGAGCATCGCCAGCACCGTCGTGGCCTTGAGCGTGGCGCCGTTGTCGCCATGCAGCACGGGCCGCTCAGGCTTGGCGGCAGCCCTCGGCCATGGCTGTGCGGCGCACCAAATGAGCAGAGTGCACGGAGTCGTCGCTGTCGTGCACCTCCCAGCCCACGATTTTGCGGCTGTACAGGTCCAGGTGCGTATTTCACGCCATCGCGGACACCCATTTCACGGGATCGCAGACGGCGTTTCACGGTGATGCCGGACACCGTTTCACGCTGATCGCGGACAGCGTTTCAGCGTGATGGCGGACAGCGGCAGCGCGCGCGGGTGACCTGAACGTTGGGCATGCTGGTCGATTTTTCGACCAGACATGCCTACCCCCAGGATCACCATGCGTCAACTACGACAGACCCTTCGCCTTCATCTCGAAGCCAACTTGAGCATGCGCGAGTGCGCGCGCGTGCTGGGCACTCGAGTTCGACCCCAACCCCACCAAAGATCACCGCCGCACTGGCCAGACAGACCAGCGAAGAACTCGCCTTGTAGTGGAGACGTTCGGGCCTCGCTCGAATCAAATCAACGACTTGGCAGAGCCTTCAGGGCCGAATTGAGAAAGACGGGCCAGCGACGCCGCGGCGGCAGCAGGTCAGATCGTGATGTGCTCCCGCTCTTCACTGGACGGATGCTCCGCCCGGCCGCGGCTGTCGGCCAGGTCGTCCTCGAACGGCTGGGTCGGCTTCCAGGCCATGG
>JADLFV010000078.1 GCA_020849625.1 Phycisphaeraceae bacterium | reverse complement strand
CGGGTGGATGCGGTGATGATGCGGATTGTGGATGTGCTGTATGGGTTGCCGTACATTTTGCTGGTGGTGCTGGTGAAGATCGCGTTGCAGCCGGGGGTGGAGGGGGTGTTGGGGGGAGGCGCCTACGGCGATTCGCCGTGGGCTTCGGGGGTGGCGAATCTTGTTTCGTTGTTGGTTGCTATTGGAGGGGTGAGTTGGCTGACGATGGCGCGGGTGATTCGGGGTCAGGTGTTGAGTTTGCGGCAGCAACCTTTTGTGGAGGCGGCGCGTGCCATCGGGACGCCAGCCCACGGGATTATCGTGAGGCATTTGTTGCCAAACCTGGTGGGGCCGATCGTGGTATATGCGACGCTGACGGTGCCGCAGGCGATATTGCAGGAGAGTTTTCTGAGTTTCCTGGGCATCGGCGTGCAGGCTCCGCTGCCGAGTTGGGGCAATCTGGCGGCCACGGGGCTGGGTGAACTGCATTTGCTGGCGGCTGGGATTCGAGACTCGGCGTGGTGGCTGCTATTCTTTCCCTGTCTGCTGCTGGGTCTGACGTTGCTGGCGCTGAACCTTTTGGGTGATGCGCTGCGTAATAGGTTGGATCCGCGTAGTGCTTCGGCTGTCAGGCGGCCGCGATGACGATGTGATTGTGAAAGGTTCACGGATGGACAACCGCTTCACCTTCAAGGACCTGGTTCAACTGCTGCTGCTGGCCGGCATCGTGGTCATGCTGGTGCTGATGATGATCCAGAACGATCGCCAGTGGACGCGCTTCTCGCAGTTGTCGGTCAAGCTGGACGAACAGACGCGGGATATTTCGTCGCTGCGGAGGATGATCGGAGAGGGTGCCCCCGGAAGTAAACCCGGAAGTGAAGCAGACCTCGCCCCCGATGCAGGGGGTACAGGGAGTGCGAAGCAGGACATCTTCAGGCGGGTGCAGGAGGTGAACAAGCGGTCGGACTACGCCGCCGGCGACTGGTTCATCGAAGCATTTTCTTCCGCTCCACCCAAGCTCAACTATCTGACCGCGCAGGACGTTTATGCCCGCGTGGTGTATTGCCGGGTGGTCGAGCCGTTAGCGGAGTTCGACATCGAGACGCTGAAGCTGACGCCGTATCTGGCCCGCGACTGGGAGGTTGCTGAGGACGGGCTGTCGATGACGGTGCATCTGCGTCGTGACGTGATCTTCTCCGACGGCGAGCCGATGGACGCCGACGACGTGGTGTACACCTGGCAGTTGAATCAGAACCCCGACATCGTGGACGGCCGACAGATCGAATATCTGCGTCACATCATCAGCGTGGAGAAGATCGACGACTACACGGTTAAGTTCCACTTCGCCAAGGTTTTTTACGAAAACGAGCTGCGGGCGCTGGAGGAGCCGGTGCTGCCCAAGCACTTTTTCGAAAAGTACACCGCGCGGGAGATTCGCGACAATCCCGCCATGCTGCTGGGCACGGGACCGTATCGCCTGCCCGATCAGACGCATTACGTGCCGGGCGAGCAGATAGAGTTGTTGCGAAACGATCGTTACTGGGGTCCGCCACCGCCGTGGGACCGCATCATCTGGCGTCTGATCGAAAAAGAGTCGGCCGAGTTGGTAAGCTTCCGCAACCGTGAGATCGATATGTTCGCGCCGACGCCGGAGCAGCACCAGGAGATGCTCAAGGACCAGGCGTTGCAGGACCGCACGCAGCATTTCGCTTACGAGCACATCCGCACCGGCTACACCTACATCGCCTGGAACCAGAAGCGCAAAGGCCAGGCCACGATTTTCGCTGACAAGCGGGTGCGGCAGGCGATGACCATGATGATCGATCGCCAGCGCATGGTGAAGGAGATCTTCCTGGGCTTCGCCAGCGTGGCCAGTGGGCCATTCTCGAGCCTGAGCGACCAGGACAATCCGGACGTGCAGCCCTGGCCATACGATCCGGCGCGGGCGGTGGAGCTACTGAAGGAGGTCGGCTTCACGGTGGGCGATGACGGGGCCCTGCGCACGCCGGAGGGCAAGCCTTTCGAGGTGACGCTGACCTATCCGGCCGGCAGCGATTTCTATCAGAAGATCATGTTGATGACCAAGGACAATTTCGCCAAGGCGGGCGTGGTGATGAACCTGAACCCGCAGGAGTGGTCGCTGCTGTTGCAGACGCTGACCAGCAAGGATTTCGAGGCGATCATCCTGGGCTGGGGGGCGGGTGGCCTGGAGAGCGACATCGAGCAGATGTTCCACACCCGCACCATTGCCGGCAGCGGCGACAACCGCAATGCCTACAGCAATCCCAAACTCGATGAATTGATCGACCAGGCCCACGTGACGCTGAACTACGAGAAGCGCATGGCCATCTGGCAGCAGTGCCACGAGATCCTGCACGAGGATCAGCCGTACACCTTTCTGTTCCGCCCGCAGATCCGCATCTGGCTGGACGACCGCATCGAAAACGTCAAGCGCATCCCGGTGATCGGGCTCAACTACGTGCAGACCTGGCCGATCCCGCTGGAGTGGTATGTACCCGCGGAGAGGCAACTCCGCGGAAACTCGAAATCCGAAACACGAAACTCGAAATAATCAGTCGCCATTCGACGGTTCGAGTTTTGAGTTTATTTCAGATTTCGAGTTTCGACTTTCGAGTTTCTTTCCATGGCTGCCTACTTCATCCGCCGCATCTTCCTGCTCATTCCCACGCTGCTGGGCATCATGGCCGTGGTGTTTTTCACCATGAAGGCGGCGCCCGGCGATGTGGCGGAGTTGCTGCTGAACCGCGAAGGCTACATGCAGGCGGGCGATCGCCAGGCCCGGCTGGACTACATCCGCTTGCGCTACGGGCTCGATGATCCCGCCATCGTGCAGTTCGGCCGCTGGCTGCACAACGTTTCGCCCATCGGCGTCATCGGCTCCGAAACTGAAGGCTTCGGCATAACCATCGGTCACGATGATGCAGGCAGCGCCCGCCGCTTCGGCATCAAAAAGCCCGACCTCGGCCACAGCTTCATCAAGCAGCGCCCGGTGGCGGACCTGCTGATCCAGGCCATGCCCATCACCATCATGCTCAACCTGCTGTCGATCCCGGTGATCTACCTGATGGCGATCGTCAGCGGTGTCTATGCCGCCCGTCATCGCGGCGGGGCGTTCGACTTAAGCAGCGGATTTTTCTACCTGGCCTTGTGGTCGATGCCTGTGATCTGGGCGGGGACCATGCTGCAGGGCTTTTTCGCCAACGAGCAATACCTGCGCATCTTTCCCACGACCGGCTTGCACTCGCTCACGGCCGACAGCATGACCTTTTTGCCCGGTTTCAACGATGCGGGGTTCCAGCGCGGTTACCTGCTGGACATGCTGTGGCACGTGGCGCTGCCGGTGCTGTGCCTGTCGTACACGGCGCTGGCGTTCATGAGTAAGCTCAGTCGCGGCGCGGTGCTGGAGGTGCTCAGCAGCGACTACATCCGCACCGCCCGGGCCAAAGGTCTGGCTGACCGCGATGTGCTGTGGCGTCATGCGTTCCGCAACAGTTTGCTTCCGCTGATCACCGTCGCGGCGTTCGTGATCCCCGGCCTGATCGGCGGGTCGGTGGTCGTCGAGTACATCTTCGGCATCAACGGCATGGGCAAGCTGATGATCGAATCGATCAAATTCAAGGACCAGGAAGTGGTGATGGCGGTGACGCTGCTGGGCGGCGTGCTGTCGCTGGCGGCTTACCTCGTGGCCGACCTGCTGTATGCGGTGGCTGATCCGCGTGTGACGTATGAGTGAAAAGACGCCCAAAACGCAGAGTCTGTCTCGCCGCGCCTGGCGCGCGGTGCTGTCGAGTTGGGGGGCGCGATTGGGTCTGACGTGGGTGGCGCTGCTGCTGATTATGGGCGGATTCGCGCCGCTGCTGGCCAACAGCTATCCGTTGCTGTGGAAAGTCGATGGCCAGTGGTCGAGTCCGATGATGCAGCGACTGACGGCCACCGATGTGACGTGGATGGTGGCGGTGACCAGCGCGGCCGTGCTGCTGCTGATCGGCAGATGGCGGCTGCGCGTGCGCCTGGGCGTGCTGCTGGGCGTGATCGTGGCGACCGCGAGCATTGCCGCCGCCCTGATCGTGGATAAACCCTTGCCCGACTACGAGCGCTATCGCACCACAAAGGCGGAGTTCGCCTTGTTTGCGCCGGTGCGCTACTCGCCCAACGATCGGGTGCGCGATATCCAGCAGATCGAACCGGACGGCCCCTGCTGGGCGGGCTACGAGCACCAGCACTGGTTAGGGCAGAACGACCTGCGCGAAGACGTGGCCAGTCGCATGATCCACGCCTGCCGCATCGTGCTGTCCATCGGGCTGATTGCCACCGGCATTGCCGCCTTCCTGGGCATCATCATCGGCGGGTTCATGGGCTACTTCGCGGCAGGGTTCGACCTGATCGGCATGAGACTGGTCGAGGTCTTCGAGTTCATCCCACAACTGTTCCTGCTGCTGATGTTCGCTGCCTTCTTCCCCGGCGATAATCCGCAAATACTTCCGGGGATTCACATCCAGCGCATCTATCTGATCATGGCCATCATCGGCGTCACCGGGTGGACCGGCTACGCCCGATTCGTCCGCGCTGAGTTTCTCAAACTTCGCAAGCAGGATTTCGTCACCGCGGCACACGCCCTGGGCCTGCCCCTGCGCTCGATCCTCTTTAAGCACATGCTGCCCAACGGCCTGACCCCCGTGCTGGTCAGCGCAACCTTCGGCATCGCGTCCGCTATCCTCGCTGAAGCCACCCTCAGCTTCCTGGGATTCGGCCTCAATGAAGACCCAAGCTGGGGACAGCTTCTGAATCAGGCGGCCCGCGGCGGTTCCTTTGTCTGGTGGATCGCCATTTTCCCCGGCCTGGCGATTTTCCTGACCGTCTTTGCGTATAACCTGATCGGCGAATCGCTGCGCGATGCCATCGATCCGCATACGCAGAAAGCGTAGGCAGTAGGGAGTAGGCAGTAGGCAGTAGGGTTCGCAATACTCTTGGACTTGCGTGACACGAAACCAACAACCAACAACCAACAACTCCAATCCACCATGACTCAACCGCTGCTGCAGATCGACAACCTCACCGTCAGCTTCCCCTCCCCCGGAAGAGGACCGCGTTTGCTGGCGGCGCATGGGGTGAATCTTGCGGTTTATCCCGGCCAGACGCTGGCGGTCGTGGGCGAGTCCGGCTCGGGCAAGTCCGTCAGCGCGTTGTCCATCCTGCAACTGATCCCCACCCCCGGAAGTTATGACAGCGGGCGCATCCTATGGCATGAAGGCGGCCAAACGATGGACTTGCTGCAGTGCTCCGACAAGCGGATGCAGCATTACCGCGGCAACCAGATCGCCATGATCTTCCAGGAGCCGATGACCTCGCTGAACCCGGTCTATACCATCGGCCAGCAGATTCTGGAGGCCATCCTGCTGCATCAGAAAGTCAGCCGCAGCGAAGCGATCGCCATCGCGGAGCAGGCGTTGCGCGACGTGGGCATTGCCGCCCCCGGAAGCCGATTGAGGGAGTATCCGCATCAACTTTCCGGCGGCATGCGTCAGCGCGTGATGATCGCCATGGCGTTGGCGTGTCAGCCGCGCTTGCTTCTTGCCGATGAGCCGACCACGGCGTTGGACGTGACGATTCAGGCTCAGATTCTCGAACTGTTGCGTCACATTCAGCGCAGCAAGGACATGGCGATGATCCTGATCACGCACGATCTGGGCGTGGTGGCGGAGAACGCGGACGTGGTGGCGGTGATGTATGCCGGGCGCATTCTGGAGGTGGCTGGCGTCGAGTCGCTGTTCGATCGCCCGCTGCATCCCTACACACGGGGGCTGCTCAAGTCCATGCCCGTGCTGGGCGTCGCGGCCAAACGCCTGCCCACCGTCGCTGACGGCGCGACGCCCCCGGAAGATTTCCCCAGCGGTTACCGTGTGCAACCGCACGAGATGTCACCCGATCAGACCGGCTGCGCACCGTATGGCGGCCTCGATGCGAAACTGCACGAGGTCGAGCCGCGGCACTGGGTGTTGTGCGTGGGTAAGCAGGCGACGGTGAGCGCCCCTCATCTGGCTCATCGCCGCGCCGTCACGGCGGCCGGGTGAATTCGTAAAGCATGTCATACCAGTAAATTACGACATTTTCTGTTATTTGTCTTCCATTCCCCGCCGCGCGTATATACAATTATTGATGCATATAATCCCGCTTGGTTTACACTAACGGTTAGGCGTCTGCGTCCTGTTTTGTTAACGACAACTCTGGCTCTTGAACGACTGGATGAAGCCCAATTATTCACAAGTGTTCGCGTCGTTTGTTTTTTTCATTTTTCACTTGAGGAGACATGCAATGAAGCAATCATTTTTGGCAAGCCTTGTGGTCATGGGGGTATTCTGCGCGCTGAGTTCGCCCGTGCAGGGTGCGGTCGGTGACGGCCTGCTGGCACACTGGAAGCTGGACGAAACCAGCGGTACCACCGCGGTTGACTCCGTGGCCGGCACCTATAACGCTGACAACCTGGGTGTCGTCAATCCAGCCGTTGTCAACCAGGCCGGCGTGATCGGCTCGTCGTATCTGTTCGTCGATGCGGAAGACAATG
>JADLFV010000077.1 GCA_020849625.1 Phycisphaeraceae bacterium | reverse complement strand
TGCAGCACCCGACGCCGCAAGTCTTCCTGCGCTTCGGCCGTCAGCGATCGGGCGTCCTTGCCATGCATGTCGGCATTCTACCGAGATGAGGCTGCAATGTCAACTATATTATGCTCTGGTTAGTAACAAGGTCAATGCCTGAATCTGCCGCCACTAACGTCACGCGCGAACTCATAAAAATCGGCCATGAACCAGCTTCAAAAAGCGCGCGAGTTTTTCGCGCGTTTAACCGTTTGATGGGTTGCGCACAGGGAGGGCATTGACTTTGATGGATAAACGAGCCACGTGATGGTTGCCTAATCGCTTACTGCCATTGCTCGGAGAAGTCCGACGCGATCAGACGCTCCAACTCGTCGGGTGGAACGGCTTTGCTCCACAACCACCCCTGAGCGGCGTCCACGCCCGCAGCTTGGAGAAAGAATGCCTGCTGGCGGGTTTCCACACCCTCGGCAATCACCTTTACGCGCAGGGCGGCGGCCAAGGCGACCACGCCGCGCAGCAGTCGGTCGGCCGTCGGATCCTTCATCAGCGGGGCAACTTCTGACTTATCGATCTTCAGAATGTCCAGCGGCAGGCCGATCAGTTGCTTCAGTCCGCTGCGTCCAGTTCCGAAATCATCCATGGCAATGCGCAAGCCCATCGGCCGGACGATAGCTAGTGCCTCGCGGCCTGCGTCGGTCAAAGCCTGACGCTCGGTGATCTCACATACCAGACGATCGGTGTAGCGGGCAAGACCGGAGTCCTCGAAGGTTTGCTTAAGCCGAGGCGATCCAAGAATAAGTGGCGGCATGTTGACGCTGATGTATAAACCCCGATGCCGATCCAACAGCGGCCCGGTTTTCTCTGCGATCGAGCAGAAGAGGCGCCAGGTGAGTGCTTCAAGGTGTCCCAGGCTTTCCTCGATGCGCTCGATGATGCCGCTGGGTCCGCGCACGGTGCCATCCGGGTCAACGAACCGCACGAGTGCTTCAGCCCCCAGCACTTGCTGCGTGTTCAGGTCCACGATCGGTTGGAAGTACGCGGTCGATCGCTCAATGATCGCGCTAAGTTCTTTTCCGGATGGCATCCACATCCTTTCGTTTGGATTGTCCTCGTCTTCGATTTCGGCTTCTTTGGCTGTCGGCCGGCCTAGGTACGGTGCGGCTTGCCTTAGTCCGAGACGGTATAGGTCAGGTCACCGACAACGCCCGGCGGCTTATTGATCCAAGCAGTTTCCGACTTGCCGGCGGTGAAGCCAAGCTCAAAAAGCCGTCGCATGTCCACCGTATCCAACGGCTTGGTGGCCGTAGGGATATAGTCATCTGCGATGTACGCCAAGTTGAAATCCGCGCCTTCGAGCCGGGCAAGGGTATAGATGCGGTATAAATCCGCCGCGGCATGGGCTTTCAGCAGCGTCGACACGGACCGCTGCGCGATCGGAAGAAGCCGAGGTTCCACGGTCTGCCACTGCGGCCGCATCAAACCATTGCATATCACATACAAGCGGCGGGGAGCGTCCGGGGGAAAATCCTTCATCCGGGCGAGCAATCGATGAAAGTCGAGCATCTGTCCGACATGGAAGACCTGTGCCATCGTCCCGCCGTCCACGTGCATTTCTCGGTAACTCCTTCCATCGGCATCCACGTCAAAATACTGCGGTGGGTAAACAGCAGGTATGGCGGCCGACGCCACCATGACTTTGCGGAACAGGTTTAGTGCGTCGGGGTGACCCGACGCGGCAATAGCGCCCATGTCCCAGATGACGGGGCGCTGGGCGTCGAGGTTGGTGGTGCCGACGAACAATCGACGACCCTTGGCATGCTCGCGGGCAACAGCCTGGAGAAGGTCTGCATCCACGGCACAATTCACGAGTTGAATCAACGGCTCGCTTTCGGCGATGGCGTCGCTATTCAGCGCTGCCAGAATCCACCGCAGGCGGAAGAAATCTTGGGTGCTAATGCCGGTCCAGAAGTCGTGTAGCTTTTGATCCTGTGTTGAACCCACAAATGCGAACGGTGCGATCAAGGCGCCGGTGCTGATGCCGGTCACGATGTCAAAATCCGGGCGGGTGCCCGCCGTGGTCCAGCCGCATAGCAACCCTGCGCCGTAAGCACCATCGGTGCCTCCACCGGAAAGTGCCAGTACGGCTAATTCGTGGGTCGGTCGCCCAGCCCGTTGCCGCTGCTCCCATGCTTGAACGAGCGACTGCTCGATCAAGGGACTGTAGCCGTCCCCCCAGTCGCGCACCGCCGTCATTCCCGGGATCTGAGCCCGGTCGATCTTGCCGGCAGGCACCGGGGGCGGCATCCGCATCGTCGTGCAACCAGGCACGAAGATGAACGACATCAAAGTAATCATCGTGCATGTGTTCTGAAGCGGTCTCATAGGTTGCTCGCCTTCTCGCCACCGGCTGGTCCTAGCGAAGCCGACCCCGTCCGTCGTCGCCATCGTCAGTCGTACGTGACGCATACAAGACCTGAGCCATGTTGCAAAGTTTAGTCGTGTTCTTTCGACACTCCCCGGTTCTCGCCGCAGCGCGGACGGCACACCGCCAGCAAAGTCTGATCGTCGGACAGCGGTTTGTCGCCGGCAAACTGCTGGACCGCGATTGAAATAGCCTCAACGGCCGAGGCTGGCGTCAGCGGCTCGGGTAACACGCGCAGTACCTCATCCAAACGATTACTGCCGAAGAACTCGCCCTCGGGCGATCTAGTCTCTGTGATTCCGTCGGTGTAGAACAGGACAAGGTCGCCGCCTTCGAGCACGACCGTTTCCTCGGTGTGCCGGCAGGGGTCATCGAGCGCCGCCAGCGGCGTCGTGCCCGCCCCCTCCAGTGGTACGATGCTCCGGTTGCTGGCGTGCAGCAGTCGCGGCGGATTGTGACCAGCGGATGCATAGGTCAGCACGCCGCTGGTCATGTCCAACGTGCAGGCAAAAGCCGTGACAAATGCGGCTCGCAGAGGCAAGCCATACGCACACAGTCGGGCATCGGCATAGTCCAGAAGCGCCGCGGGGTCCGTCAAGCGCGAGCGGTCAACTTCATCATGGATGATCGTGCGCAACACCGCCATCAACACGGCGGCGGCAGCCCCTTTGCCGCTCACATCGGCAATCAGCACACCCAGCCGGCCATCGGGGAGTTCCCCCACATCGTAGTAATCGCCGCCGGAATGGCGTGCGGTTTTGTACGAAGCAGCGATGCGGGCATGGGTCGTGCCGTTCGTGGACGGCGGCAACAACCAGCGTTGAACATCAGCGGCGGCCCGGAGTTCGCAATCCAGCGTGCGGCAGGATGTCTCCAACTGATGGGCCAGCGTCTGCGCGCAATCAGCCCGCTCCAGCATGGCGCTCATGATAGCCAGGGCGCACAGGCTGTTGTCATCGCAGATCTTCGTCGATGGACCGAGCATCACGACCGCTCCGACGCTGGCGCCCTTGTCAAAGAGCGGGAATGCCATCAATGAATGACAGCCACGCAGCAAATCAAAGCCCGGGTCCGAAGACTCGGGACAGAGGTCGCCGATGCGCCGGAAGCTGCCACTGTATAGGACATCCGCCAACAGCCCACCTGATCGAACTTCATTCGGATGCGCCACCGAGCCGGTCCTCGCGTCATCGACCCACTGTGTCTTGAGGACGACACGGTACTGCGGGGCCGTCAAGGCCTTGTTGTTGAGGACCAGAGCTCGTTCCACGTGAATACTGCGGCGAACATACTCGATGAAGAGCTGGAGCAGTTCGTCCGAGTCAGTCGCAGCGCTCATGTCCTTCAGCAGTTCCGTCGTTGAGTGGATATTCCACATGTTTGATATCCCTTCAGGTGGCTGACGGTTAAAACCGCTCTGGTTGGCCGGTTGCAGCCAGCACGCCCAACCAGACCGGCCCTGTCGGGTCAATCGACTTGCGGCAACCGACGAGCAGTTCCATGGGAACGTGAATGAACTCGTCATGCAGGAAGCCGATCACCAAGCCGGTCTTGCCCGCCATGGCGGCGTGAACGGCGTTGCGGGCGAACAGGTCGCAGAGGATCGAGTCCTCGCTATTCGCCGGGCCACTGCGCACGAAATAGCTGGGGTCGATATAGCGCATCACTATCGGGATCTTCTCCGATTTGAAATACGCCTCGATGTTGCCGCGCAGGAATGGGCCGATGTCGCCGAGCTTGGCGTTGCCGGACGCATCGCGATCGCCGCCGGCGTCATTCAGCCACTCCTGCCCGACGCCTTCGGCTACGACGATCACGGCGTGCGAGCGCTCGGCGATGCGTCGCTTCAGGGCGATAAGGAAGTTCTCCAGCCGGAATGGCACTTCGGGTATGAGGCAGAAGTTCACGTCCTGGCTCGCCACGGCTGCGCCTGCCGCGATGAACCCGGCGTGGCGCCCCATCACCTTGACCAGCGCGATCCCATTCTTGACACTGCGCGCCTCCGAGTGCGCGCGGTCGAGCACGAACGACGCCTCCTGGACGGCCGTCAAGAAGCCAAACGTGCGCGCCACCAATGCCACGTCGTTGTCAATCGTCTTCGGGATGCCGACGACGGCCAGCGTCTGCCCGCGCTGACGGGCGATTCGGTGCAGCTCATGGGCGCCGCGCTGTGTGCCGTCACCCCCCACGGTGAACAGTATGTTCACACCCAGTTGCAAGAGGTATTCCACGGCGACCGATGTGTCCACCATCCCGCGCGAGGTGCCGAGTACGGTCCCGCCATGACGGTGGATGTCCTTCACCAACTCGGGCGTCAACTGAAGCGGCTCTTCGCCCCGTTTCGGATCCAAGCCTTGGTAACCGCCGCGAAATCCGAGCACCTCTTTCACGCCATATGCGTGCTGCAGTTCGTTGAACAGCGAGCGGATGATGTTGTTCAATCCGGGACACAGCCCGCCGCAGGTGACGATCCCGGCTCGAGTTTGCTTGGGATCGAAAAAAAGCTTGGCTCGCGGCCCGGCCAGCTCGAACAACATCTCATCTAGCGGCTCCAGACCGCGAATGATCCGCTCCGGCACGTACTGATCGTCACGAACGAAACGATTCAGCGGCGATGGATACCAAGGTTTACCCAGCGTTGTCACTTGATAGTGCATGGTTTGACATCCCAGATTTCGTTCGCGTACTCGGCGATAGTGCGGTCGCTGGAGAACCTTCCCGATGCAGCCACGTTCAGGATGGCCTTTCGCGTCCAGGCGTCTGGAGAGGCGTATAGTTCGCCGAGTCGCTGGCTTGCATCCAGGTAAGCCATCAGATCGGCCAAGTGCATGTAGTAATCTTCCCGCGTGAGAAGCGTTTCGCGAAGCATGTCGAATACGCCCGGCTCCCTGCTGTTGAAGTGCCCGCTGGCGATCAAGTCGAGCGCCTTGCGAGTTTCCGTCTCGTGCTGGTAGTGCCACCAGGGGTTGTACCACCCCCTGCCAGCCGCCACCTGCTGTGCTGTCAGGCCGAAGAGAAACATGTTCTCCTCCCCCACCTCCTCAGCCATTTCAATGGTGGCCCCGTCTCGGGTGCCCAGCGTCAGGGCGCCGTTCATCATGAACTTCATGTTGCTCGTGCCACTCGCTTCGAAACCGGCGGTGGAGATCTGATTGGACACGTCACTTGCGGGAATCAGGCGCTCGGCCAGCGTTACGCAATAGTCTGGCAGAAATACGACCTTGATCCGTTCCTTCACCGCCGGATCCCTGTCGATCGTCGCGGCCAGATTGTTGATGAACTTGATGACGACTTTGGCCAGGTGGTACGCCGGCGCCGCTTTGCCGGCGAATAAGAACGTCCGCGGCGGCATGTCGAGTTCCGGGTTGGCACGCAGGCGGTTGTACAGCACCACGATGCGCAGGGCATTGAGCAGTTGCCGCTTATAGGCGTGGATGCGCTTTACCTGGCAGTCAAAGATTGAATCGGGATTGACCGTCAGTCCGGTGGTGGTCTTGAGCCAGTCGGCAAACCGCGTTTTTGCTTTGCGCTTCGCCTGGCGGAAGGCGTCGCGGAAACTGAGATCGTCCGCGAGCGGCTTAAGCCGTGCGAGTTGAGGAAGGTCGGTGATCCAGTCGTCGCCGATCGCGTCCGTGATGGTGGCGGCCAGCGAGGGATTGCACAACAGCAGCCAGCGTCGGGGCGTCACACCGTTGGTCTTATTGTTGAACCGCTCAGGGAACATCTCGGCAAAATCGCGCACCGTCGTCGTTCGCAGCAACTGCGAATGAATGGCCGCCACACCGTTGGTGCTGTGGGAGCCGACGATGGCCAGGTTGGCCATGCGAACCTTGCGCACGGCTCCTTCCTCGATGAGGCTCATCCGCACGACACGCTGCGCATCGCCGGGGTAATGCGACCGCACGTCATCCAGTAGGCGCCGATTGATCTCGTAGATGATTTCCAGGTTGCGCGGGATGATCAGCTCAAATCCGTCGAGCGGCCACTTCTCCAGCGCTTCCGGCAGGAGTGTGTGATTGGTGTACGCGAGGGTCCGTCGCGTGAGATCCCAAGCCTGATCCCACCCGAGCTTGGCCTCGTCGAGCAGGATCCGCATCAACTCCGGGACGGCCAGTGCCGGATGTGTGTCGTTAAGCTGGATGGCGACCTTCTCGGGCAGCAAGGTCCAATCTGTGTAGCCGCGTCGGAACCGCCGCACCAGATCTGCCAGCGAGCAAGCCACCAGGAAATACTCCTGCACGAAGCGCAGTTGTTGGCCCAAGGCGGTGGAGTCGTCGGGATAGAGCACGCGCGTGAACGTCTCGGCTCCGAGCTGCTCGGCCAGCGCGCCAATGAAGTCTCCACCACTGAACCGCTGGAAGTCGAAGTATTCCGGCGCAGCGGCGGCCCAAAGTCGCAGCGTGTTGATGGTCTTGCCGCCGTAGCCGATGACCGGGCGGTCAAATGGGATGCCGATCAGGCTGGACGGGCGACCCGCCACGGCGTGCAGCGCGCCGCCCCGCAGTTCCACCGAGGACGCGATCGGGATCACAACGGCCTCCTGGAGACGCGCAACCTCCCATGGGTCCGGCCTCCTGAGCCAGTTGTCGGGCTGTTCATGTTGCCAGCCATCCTTAATAGCTTGACTGAAGATCCCGTACTCATAGCGCAACCCGTAGCCCATCGCGGGAAATTGCATGGTGGCCAGCGAGTCGAGGAAGCACGCCGCCAATCGTCCCAGCCCGCCGTTGCCCAAGCCCGCGTCGGGCTCCTCTTCCAGCAGGCCGGGCAAGTCCACGCCTTTTTGTCGCACCGCCTCTGAGACCAAGGGGTCCAGCAGGAGGTTGGTCACGTTGTTCGCCAGCGATCGGCCGATGAGGAATTCAAGCGACAGATAATAGACGCGCTTAGAGTTCTCGCGGTCATAGGTCTGTTCCGTTCGCACCCACCGTTGCGAAAGAATATCTCGCAACGAGCGAGCGACGGCTTCGAACCGCTCCCGCGGACCGACGGTAGAGGGGTCCATGACGTTATCGAAGACCAAGTGCCGTTCGTATAGCGCGTGCTCGGCCCCTGTGAACTGCACGGGGCCACACCCATACTGACGGAAGAGCTTTGTAAACCTGCTCGGCTCGTCACCCGAGCGCGTGTTTGTTGGTGCTGTTGTCCTGGCCCTGTTCGCGGCCATGTTCTTGTCCTCTCAATTAGGGGCAGGTGTATGTCCGACTCCCTCGTGCCAAGTGCTAGGCACCCAAGGCTTGAGACCCTGTGCCGGATTGGGGCCAAGGCGATGCAGCGCCGGTGCTGCTTGGTAGATGGCGAACCCAGCTGGCGGGAGGGTTATCCACACGGTTGGCAAGCCCGCCCGATGTTCAACCGTCAATTTTGTCGCGGGCGGTGCAGCCAGCTTGGGTGTATGCCAGAAGATCAGGTGGAATTGGTCCCCGTCCACCCGCAATAGTGGGGCGACGGTGGACCAGGCCGAAACGGCCTGCGAATCGTCGGTGTTGAACACCACGAGGGTCTCCTGATCCAGGAAGAGCCGGGACCAGCACACGAGCGACCGCATCCTTTCATCGCCCAGGCGCCGCGGATGGCCAAAGTTCACACCATCCCCGGAGACGCGGTGAAGCACCTGCGAGCCCCGCCGCAGGGTGATCAATTGCTTGCGCAGTGTGGTGAGCGAAGCAAGGGCACGGTAAAGATGCCCCTGCTCATTGAAAAAGTGGCGGCCCTGAGTGCACAGCCCACCGAATCGGCCGCCGAACATGTTCTCGCGCAGGACGATGTCACAATTCGACGTGCGACCGCCGCTGTCGAAGCCCTGTTCCGAGCCGTAGTAGATGCAGGGGATGCCGGCGGTGGTCAGTTGAACGCCCATTACGTTGAACGCCAGATCGCGGTAGCGGCTGTCGCCGCAGAATCGCCGTTTGGCCGTCCACTTTCGCACCTGATCGTGATCGTCCACGAGCGTGACGACTTGGTCGCGATACCAGCGGTGCTTGCCGCCTTCGGGCTCATCCAGGCGCCAGTTGCGGAAGAGGGAGAAGTAGTCGAGAGGGTCTGCCTCGCCGACCACCATCCGTTCGAGCTTTCCTGGGATATCGTCAATCCCCAAAGCCGCATCCAAGCCGGTCCGTTCCACCACTTCCCAGGCGAGATCGTGACCGCCGGGCACCTCACCGACCAACAGGAACCGCTCCTTTCCGATGCTCTGCCCGAACTCGCGGATCCAGTCGCAGAATGACCGCAGCGCGTCGACATCCATATGTTTGGCGGCGTCGATCCGGAAGCCGTCCAGATCGGCATAAGCGATCCAGAAGCAATACGCCAGGCTCAGCCAAGCCATCGCCGGCGATGGGCGGCGGTATTGGCCACTCCAGCGCACCCGAACGTCCAGCGTTTTCAAACCATCAGCCATGTCTCCCTCGGCGTACTCGGGATAGTGGCCCCAATTGTTGATCCGACCTTTCCTGAGGAAGAGGTCGCCGCGCTGGAATTCCCGTGGCCACATGGCGCCGTCAGGCCACGATGCCTCCAGTCGGGCTGCGTCACCGGCGGAAATCTTGTCTGACCAAGGGAAAGGTAATGTTGGTTGACCATCGTGGTCGTTGAAGCCGGTCACGGTATAAGGCCTGCCGTCCCAGCGAGGATCGTTGGCAGTTCTCCCGGTCGCCGGGTCAAGGGTTGGATAGCGGTCGGCGGAATATGTGAACACATTGCCCGTGTGGTGCGCGATCACGTCAAGGATGACGTACATGCCCTGCTCGTGAGCGGCCCGCACAAAGTCGCGGAACTGCTCGCGCGTGCCGAAGTGCGGGTCCACGTCGAGGAAGTTCTGCACGCCGTAACCGTGATAGCTCGGTTCGAATGCAACTTGGCGGAACGGCGGGCTGATCCATAGCGCGGTGACCCCGAGCCGGCGGAGGTAACCGAGCTTGCACGTCAGTCCCGTGATCGTCCCACCCTGCCAGCCGCCGCCGGCGCGGATCCACGTGTCGTAATCGATCGATCCCTCATCGTCGATAACGTAGAGCGGTGTGTCACCACTTTCCACAGGCTGGCCCGCGGCATCCGCGTAACCACCTTGCTCATTACCGTCCGAGAAACGGTCGAGCATCAGAAAATAGAGCACCTGGTCCTCCCAGGCGGCCGGAGACGGAGTGAACGCTCGGCGTGTCAACGATGCGAAGTCGATGTCCAGCAGGCTTTTTTCGACATCGCGGCTCATGTGTGGCTTTCCTTTGGATCTTCATCCCTACCATGTCGTTTCGCCAATCAGCGCATCGCAAAGACAATTGTCAGCAACAAGAGGACCCAGAACAGCACATCCTCGAGCAGAGCGGGCAGCATGTGCGTCAAGTACGAAAGTGCTCGAAGCGCGGAAGACGAACTGAAGTCGGTTTCCTGTTTTGGGTTCCGCTTGCGAGATAGGTTTGCCTCGGATTCCGAGGTCTGTTCAACTTTCATGCACGGTTCCGCGTTCATAGGACACCGGATTCCTTTCTGTCAGCAAGTTGCTTGGGCGTGGTACGAGAGTTGTCATGGTGTAGGCTCCGTGGAGCGAGGAATGACACGGCCGCATTCGGGGCACCAGCCGCTGAGATTACCGGTCAGGTCGTAGTTGCATGCTTCGCACCTGGGTGGTGCGGGAATGCGATTGAAGCCGGCGCCGCCCATGGCCTCCAGATGGGTATCCAATGGCGGCGCGGCTGCGACCATGGCGCTTTTTAGTGCGAGCAGGGAGGCGGAGCCTCTAGCCGACAGCCGCGTCGCCATTGCGGCCGCGTCCTGCTCATGCGACTGCATCCGGGTCAGCCGATGAAAGATGCCCAGCCGCATCGCTCTCCGCGCGCCCAACAACTCTTGGTGCAACAGGAAGTCCAAGGCTCGGTCGGGTCCGGCGATCGAGGAGAGCAAGCCCGGGGCCGCCGTGCCGAAGTTCGTTCCCAACGGGTTGGCTCGATTGACGATGACCGTGTCCCGTGTCCCGATGCGATAGTCACACACCAGCAGTAGACCCAAGAGGTTGATGTCGATCTCGCCTCGTACGTCACCGACCACGAAGAGCCGGCGGTCGCGGACGTAGGTCATATATCGGGCCAGCGCGATGTCTTCACAGAGCAGTTCGGTCTGTGCCCGCCCTGATGGGATCTGATGCGCCCACTCGTCGTGGGCGAGTTCGTGGAAGTAATGCCCCAATCGGACCAGGACTCCGTGGCCAAGGCCATCGGATGGGAAGCTGATCCGCAGCACCGCGGGGGGCGATGCCAGCAGGTTTTCGAAGAACCGCCAGAGCGTCCGAGTCCGCCGCAGGTCCGTACCCGAGCCCAGGCCGCCATCATGAAATCGCAATGTCGTGACGCCACCCGCAACTTCTGACGACCAGAAAGAGGATTCGTCCATCAAGTGGTTCGTCAGTACGGGGGACGATTTGGCGCAAGTGATCATTAGACAACTCCCATCGCCACTGGCATTGCCGGCCCAGCGGGTTGAGTTACAGTTGTGCCCGTGCCGTGATCCGGGGGCGCCACCGCATCGGTCTCCCATCGAACCAAGTGCAGGTCCTCCACGAAGATCACGTACAGGACAGGGACCAGAACGAGTGTGACCAAGGTGGCGACCAGCATGCCGGCGATCTGGACGTAGCACATGGGCTCCCACAGCGGCCCGCCCTCCAGAGCCAGCGGGATCAGGCCGCCGACGCACGCCAGCACGGTCGTGAGGACCGGACGTAAGCGCGCCAGTCCCGCATCAACGACGGCCTTACGCAGCGGCTCGCCCTTGTGGCGCATCTCGTCGATGAAGTCGAAGAGGACGATCACGTGCGAGATAATCAAGCCCGCCAGTGATGCCACGCCCAGGAAGGCCATGAAGCCGAATGATGAGCCCATGATGACCAGGCCGATCAGCCCGCCGACGATGCCGAACGGCACGGCGGCATAGACCAGCAGCGGCTGCGTCGCCGAGTTGAATTGCAGCACCAGGGCCAGGTAAATCGCGACGAAGGAGACGATCAGCGCGATCGATAGTGACTTGAAGCCCTTGTCCTGCTCGAACTTCTCACCGCCGAACTCCCAGCGATAGCCGGGTGGGAACGCGATCAGATCGTCGGCGTGAGTGCCCGTGTGTGACACCGTCGGCAGCGACCGCTGCAACTCGTTGACCACGGCGCTGGGCAGCACGCCAGGGATGGTGTCGCAGCGGACGGTGATGCAGCGATCATGATCGCGACGGCGGATCTTGGGGGTCACCATTTCGGGCACGAAGCTGGCCAGTTGCCGTAGCGGCGTGCGTGCGCCGGTGACGGCGTTGACGACATTGAGATTAGACAGGTCGTCGAGCCGGCCGCGTTCGGACGGCCGCAGGCGCAGAGCGATGTCGACAAGCTTGTCTCGATCTCGCAGTTGGCTGACCGAGAGCCCGGAAACGCCGGCGCCGACGCTCGCCGCAATGTCCTGGTTTGTCAGGCCGCTCATCGCGGCGCGGTCCGGATCAATCTTGAGAGTCATCTGGAACACCGGGTCGCCCCAGTCGTCATGGATGTCGGTAGCGCCGGGAATGCAGCGCATGCGAGCCTTGATCTGATTGCTGAGGTCGCGGAGGATTTGGGTGTCGGGGCCGTAGAGGCGCAGTTGCACCGGCACGCCGATGGGCGGCCCGGTTTCAAGCATCTGGATTCGCACGCGCGACTCGGCGATCCGCTGCGGAAGCGACTGCTTGAGGCGTTCGACGATGTTGGCCGTCTCGTGCTTGTCGGTCGTGTGCACCAGGATCTGGGCATAGTTGTCCGCGCGCTGCTCGGGTTCGATCGAGAGCCAGAATCGTGGGCCGCCGGCGCCGACAAAGGTCGTGTAGCTGCTGATGTACTTGCCCTCCAGCGAATCGATTTCGCTGATAGCCTCCATCGCGACATCCCGCGTCTGGCGGATAGGCGACCCCTCGGGCAGGTCGAGATTCACCGTGAACACATTGTGCAGGTCCTTAGGGAAGAAAGAGGTGCCGATCGTGCCAACCAACATTATTCCGGCGATGAGAATCAGCACGGCAACGCCGGTGGACAGCCAGCGACGGGCGATGCAGCCCTCCACGAACGCCTTGTAGAGATGTGGAAATCCGCGGGCGGGCCGGCCGTCAGAGCCCTCGAAACCCTTTTGTCCCTTGAGCATGTACAAGCCCATCAGCGGGGCGAATGTCCAGGCGACGATCATCGCCGCCAGCAGCGAAAACGACACGACGATCGGCAGCGAGTAGATGAAGTCGCCCGTCTTACCCTTGACCAGCAGCAGCGGCAGGAACGCCACGATATTGGTCAGCGTCGCATAGAAGACCGCGCGGGACAGTCGCTTGGGGCCGAGCCATGCCGCCATGTGCCGCGGGTGGCCGTGCGCCAGTTCACGATTGATGGCGTCGGCTGCTACGACGGGGGCGTCCACCAGTAAACCCAATGCAATGATCAGCGCCGCGATCGAGACCTGCTGGAGGTCGATGCTGATCATCTGCGACATTCCCAGCGTCATCGCCACGGTGATGGGGATCGCCACCGCGACCAGCAGCGCGCTGCGCCACTCCATGAAAAGCAGCGCCATCAGAACCACGATGACAATCGCCTCGAGCAGGCAGCGATTGAAGTTCGCGATCTTGTGGTGGACCTCCTCCGGCTCATTGCTCGTGCGCTCGATCCGCAGGTCCTGTGGCAGCAGCAGCTTCAGTTCATCAATGGCGGCGGTGATGTCACGGTCGTAGTCGGCGATGTGCGTGCCTTTGACCTGCCGCACGGAGATCGTGATTGCCCGTCCGGTCTGCAACGTGCCATTTCCCGGCGCCTCATCCTCAGCGTGGCTTGCACTCAGATCCTGAGTGGCGACATCATCAGACGAGTGTTCCAACGCCACCTTCACGGTTCGGTAATTCAGCACGTTGGCTGGATCCTCGTATCCCCGGGTAATCTCCACCAGGTCTCGAAGGTACAGCGGGTAACCATTCTGGGACATGCCCATCACGGTGTTGCCGATCTCCGCGGCGGAGATGTACTCACCGGTCGGCCGGATGACGACATTCTGCTCGGTCAACTCAACTTGACCACCAGGTATGTTGATGTTGCGCTGCTGGATGCCGGCCGCGAGGGCGAGCGGCGTAATTCCGATCTGATTGAGCCGCTGCCCGGAGTACGACAGCCACACCCGCTCGTCCTGCACACCGACCAGGTCGATCTGCGCGACATAGGGCGATTGCTTGAGGCGATCACGGATCCGGTCGGCGAAGTCCTTCAGATCGCGGTAGGTGTACTTGTCCCGCGCATGGGCACGAAGCTCGGTCGCCAACTCGTCCAGATTCTGAATCCAGAACGGCTCCCAGACATCGGGGTCATACTCACCGGCGCCGACGAAATCGCGGCGCCAGCGTTCGATTTGCTTCTGTAAGTCGAGCTGGGTTTTGCCGCGGCTGAGTGTGACATCAAGCATACCGGCGCTGGGGGCTTCAATAATCGCCGCCGCGCGCACAACGCCAGCCTCGGTGAGACTCTGAGCCAATGTCTGGCCCAAGCGCACGACATAGGATCGCGCCACCGTGCTTGGATAGATCAGCACGCCCGTCCAGCGTTCGCCCTGCTCCGTCGTGGACATCTGTGTCCGGTGTGCTTCGATCGCCTCACGGATACTCCTAGCACGCAACTCGATCTCCAAGTCAGTGACCGGCGGCGAACTGATAGTCAGCATGACCGCCACCGAGTCGCCGAAGTCCTTGTTCAAGAGCGACTGCGTCGGTTTGCCCGCGGCCACCGGCAGGTCCGGGATCTCGCCCAGCTTGCCGCGGATGTCCTGCCACACCAGCTCGGCATTGCGTTCGGTCTCGAACAGCTCCACATAGACAATTGACATGCCTGGGCGGCTAATGGATTTAACATGCTCGACGGCCGGATTCTCGGCCACCTTGCGCTCGATTTTGCGGGTGACTTCCTGCTCGACTTTCTCGGCCTCGGCGCCTGGGTAGGGCGTGAGGATGACGCCGGTCACCACCGGGATGATCGGATCCTGTCGTTGCGGCATCACCGTGTATGCGTAGATGCCCCAAGCCAGCACCGCGATCATGGCGGTCCACGCGATCGGCCGTTTGCTCACGAAGAATTGGGAGATGTTCATTTTGCCTCCCTTGGGGTCTGAGGCTCAGGGTCGAAAACCGGCAGCGCTGCGGCGTCGTTTGGGCTCTCCTGCATCACGCGAACGAACATGCCGTCCGCTAGGCGCTCGGCGGTGGTCACCACGAACTTCGCGCCCGTCCGAACGTCACTGCCGGTGGGCGCCACCTCAACCTGGTTGTTGTAGATGCCGCCAAGCGCGACCTTTCGTGCCCTCACGACTTCGCGGTCGTTCTCGACAGTAGCCTCGTACACGTACAGGTCATCGTCGGACAAGCCACGATGGATGGCCGTCATGGGCAGCAGCAGGACCTGCCGGTCATTTTTCGCCCCGACGCGAACGGTCACGATCATGCCGGGCCGCAGCAGGCGCTGCCCATCGGATAGTTGCGGGTTGGGTAAGGTCAGCTCCGTCAGGAACGTACGGCTCTGCGGGTCGGCCTGGGGTGCGATCTTGGTGACCGTCGCCACTAGAGAGCGCCCCTCGAAGGCGTCAGCCGTGACCTGTAGTTTCTGCCCGAGGAAGACGTGATCGTCGAGAGTCCGCAACGCGGGGTCGCCGATCATGGTGTCGGGGACGCCGAAGGTGATGTGAACCGTCGAGATGTCGATGAGCTTGAAGGCGACCTCATGCGCGGCCTTGCGCTCGCCAGGTTCGATGCTCTTTTCGGCTACGGTCGCGTTGTCGAACGGAACAATGAGCTGGCGGTTGGCGTAGTTGTCGTTGGCTTGGTCGAGTTGCACCTTGGCGTCCGCCAGCGCATGCTCGGCTGCCTCCAACTCGCCGGCGGCCACGACCCGTTTGGAGGCCGCATCGTCGCGAGCGACCTCGGAGACGGACCCGGACGTGTTGTTAAACCGCTCGAGTACGCGCGTCGCGATCTGGAGGTTGTCCTTCGCCGTCGCCACCCGCGCTTCAAGCTGCGCCACGCGAGCCTCTGTGCTGGCCTTAGCGCGGCGCAGGTCGCCCTCATCCAGTTCAGCGATGACTGTCCCCTTGGCCAACACGTCGCCGACTTGCACGTCCCGGTCCAGCCCCTGCGGCCGGTGCAGTCGCTGCACGGTGCCCGGCAATTTGAACGCCAACGATGTGGTCTGAAGTGGTTCCACCGATCCGCTGAAAAGGCTGGAGACGACGATCTCCTCCGGTTGCAGGATCTTTACCTTCACCGGAACCGGGGCTGGTGTATGCGGCTGTTTGTCGCAGCCCGCTACGATGAGGGTAAAGACGCACGCGGCCGTCCTGATCCGGCCCCACTGGCAAGCCGTTCGGTTCTTGAAATTTATTTCATTCATGGGGCTCTTCCTTTTTCAAAGGATCTTGTGCCGTGGTTTGTCCAGCGGATGCGGGTTCCACCACTTCCCAGCCGCCCCCCAGTGCTTTGTAGAGCACGACCATGTTGACACCCAGCGACATCTGGCCCTGGGTAAGCAGCATGTCCGCTCGGTTTGCCTGGCGCTGCGCGTCGAGCACGGTCAACTGGTCAAGAATGCCGTGCTCGTAATCGCGCCGGGCGATGCTGGCCGCTTCCCTGGCGCTGATCGACAGCCGTTGGAGATTTTCCACTTGCGCCCGCGAACGATCGACGGCAACCAGCGAGCTTTCCACCTCGCGGAACGCACGCAGCACCGTGTCCTGGTAATACGCCTTGGCGGCATCAACCTGAGCTTCGGAGAATTTGATGCTCGCTTTTCGCCTGCCTCCGTCGAAGATGGTCCAGTTGATGAACGGGCCGGCAGCGTAGTAGTCACTTGAACCGTGACTGGAGTTTCCGTTGAACAGGTCGTCGGAGTGTTGGCTCGCCAAGCCAGCCGTGCCACCGAACACCACCTGAGGAAACAGCTGTGCAACTGCCACCCCAACCTGCGCCGTCGCGGCCGCCAATTGCCGTTCAGCCGCCTGAATGTCCGGCCGACGACGCAGCAAATCGGAGGGGACGCCGACCGCCAGCTGGATGGGCGGCTGAGGTATCGGCGCAGTCGGCTCCAACTCACCATTCAGCGCTGTTGGCTGCTGCCCCAGGAGGGTGGACAGCACATGGATGTACTGTCGGATGGCTTGTTCGAGCGGCGGGATCTCAGAAGCCGTGGATTCAACTTCCGTTCTGGCCCGCACCACCTCCAGATCTGAGGCCAAGCCGTTGGTTCGCCGATCTTCTGTGACCGTCAACGTCTGCTGCTGCTCCTGCAGTGTCATGCGGGCCACTTGCAGTTCCCGCTGCATGCCGCGTAGTTCCATGTAGGCTCGGGCGGTTTCCGCTGCCACCATTAGGACGACGCCCCGGCGCTCTGCCGCTATGCCCTGCTCAATGGCTTTCGACGATTCGATCATGCGTCGGGTGCCGCCGAACACGTCCACCACCCAGGTGGCGTCAAATCCCACCTGGAAAAGTTCGCCTTCCAGGTTCGGCACACCGAGAGCTGATTCACTTCCTCGAACCCGCAGCACCGACGCCCCAACACTGGCCTGGGGATACAACAGCGACTGCGCGATCTGGCGGGCTGCACGCGCCTCGTGCATCCTGGCTTCAGCCACAGCGATGTTGTTGTTGGCTACGATCGCCTCTTCAACCAGCACGCTGAGTTGGGGGTCATCGAACAGCCGCCACCACCGAATCTCGCCGGCGGCCGGATCGTTCGTCGCCAGCCCCGGTCTTAGCTCCTGGTACGCGGCCGGCACGGTCGCCGCAGGGGACTGATAGTCCGGCCCGACCATGCAGCCACTGAGGCAGGCCATCGCTCCCATACAGAGGCAGGTGATTGTTGAAGTGCTTTTATTCATCGGTATGTTCCATGGTGCGACCATCGACCACCTTCACTCGACAACCTCCAGTTGCCCGGCGCGGAGCAGCGTGCGCCGCGGACGGCTGTGGCCGGAATTCGAGAACTCCACTTCACAGAGAAACTCGCCCGGCGACAGCCAGATGCTCACCACAATTCCTTGATCACCGCGCTGTAGCTCAACCGTGGGAACGTCCTCTTTGAGACGAACGACTGCATCAATGTGTGCGGGAGGCATGGTTGGTTTTCCTGATTGGGACTCGACTAGGCATAGCGCCAGCACGCATCAACGATGACGAACATCGTGGCTTTCCTGGCTCTTGAGATCACGTCGCCGTCGGGGCTGTGGGCGCCGAACCCGTCGCGCCGCATCCCGACGCCGGGCGGACAGAACATTGCCGCCGAGCAACGCACATTCGACCAGGCTTAGTCTCTGCAAAGGCACGATCGTCATGGCAAGCTCCTTGCCCGCCCACGGCCGGGCTGTATGGGGTGTTGGGTCAAAACACACGGACCAAGTTTCCTACAGGCCCGACGTCAATCACCGGACCACATCTCTGGAAGCGTGTATTGCGATACGCGTGCCAATCGCAATACAAGCTGTTAACTCATGTGCAGGCGATACTTGCGTCACTGTTTGCCACAATGCACACAAGACGATATTTCGTCTGAACGAAAATTCGGCTGACGAAATAGTTGAAAAATCGTTTGGCGGCGGTAAGTTCATGGCATGGAAGCCGAGACCCCACATCCCATCGACTACAAGTTTGTGGTGGACTTCCTCTTGGAGATGGCCCACGAGCAGTCGTTGGACCATTTGGTCCAAATGCTTCTTCGTCAGCATCTCACGACGACGCAGTCATCCGTCGTAGCCGTGGTCATCTGGCTGATCGAGAAAGGGGACCAACGCTCGGGCGAATTGACAAGTCCGGAAAGCGGCGACCAGAGTTTTCTCTATGCCGTGGCCGGTGTCGCCAATGCTTCCGCCGATGCGCCCCATCAGCCACAGCCCTCGAGATTCCCGGATCACCTGGCACGGATATCTCTTGGCATCGGGCCGATTGGCAGAATTGCTTCAACCAGGCAGCCGTGCCTGCTCCATGATCTTGACCGGGATCCTGGAGAATTAGCCGCCGCTGCCGACTGGTTCAAAGCGGAACGGATTCGCGGTTTCGTGGCCGTTCCCCTGATCCACAATGACGAGGTGTTGGGCGTTTTGGGTTCCTTCGACCACGCCAACCCTCCGCCGAACATACAAGAGTTTGGGCGCATTGTCGCAGTACAAGTTTCCGCCGCCATTGTCATTGCGCGTTCGTTCGAGGAAATCAAGCGGCTCAAAGCCCAGCTTGAACGGCAGAACGCCTATCTTCGTGAAGAGGTCATCGAAGCTAAAGCCTTTGGCGAGTTGGTCGGCCAAAGCGCCGCACTGCGCCAGGTGGGCAGCCAGATCGACCTGGTCGCCCCCACCGAAGCCTCAGTGCTCATCCTCGGTGAGACCGGCACCGGCAAGGAGCTGGTTGCCTATGAGATCCATCGCCGCAGCCAGCGACGCGACAAAGCAATGGTCCGCGTCAACTGCGCCTCAGTACCCAAAGACCTGTACGAGAGCGAGTTCTTCGGCCACGCCAAGGGTGCATTCACCGGCGCCATCAAGGACCGCGCCGGCCGCTTCGAGACCGCCGAGGGCGGAACGTTATTCCTGGACGAGATTGCCGAAGTGCCCCTGGAACTCCAAAGCAAATTGCTTCGGATACTGCAAGAAAAGCGTTACGAACGCGTGGGTGAGGACCGCACCCGCCGCGCCGATGTCCGCATCATCGCCGCCACCAATCGCGACCTGAAGAAGGAAGTGGAAGCCGGCCGATTCCGTGAGGATCTGTACTACCGCCTCAATGTTTTCCCCATCCAGGTCGCTCCTCTACGCGAACGCAAGGAAGACATCCCGCTGTTAGCCCAGCACTTCGCCTACCGATCAGTCAAGGAACTGCGCTACCCCAAAGCCCGGCTGACCCGCGCGGGCATCATCCGGCTCCAGGCCTACGACTGGCCCGGCAATGTCCGCGAGTTGCAGAACGTGATCGAGCGCGCCGTGATCCTGGCTCGGGGTGGGGCACTGGAGTTTGATCTACCGGTCCGCGATGCTCCTCCGACCACTCGTTCTTCCCATCTCGCTGATGACCAGATGCGCGACTTCCTCACCGAGACCGAAATGCGCCAGCGTGAGCGCGAGAATATCCTGGCAGTCCTTGAAATGACCGATTGGAAAATCAGAGGCGCTGGCGGCGCAGCCGAACTCTTGGGCATTAAGGCAAGCACGTTGCAGTCACGCATCAAAGCCATAGGACTCCAGCGGCCCAAGTAAAAAACTGTACGGCCCAGACTCCGGGCAAACGCCGTATGCTGCCACGCCTCGTGCAACCGGTTGGTAGCTCGCGCGTAGGGGATGGCCAACTCCGGCAACCGCTCGGTGAAGATCTGCTGAGCGGAATCGGGGGTCATCGCAGAAAATCTTACGGCTGCGCCATCGTACACATGCGCGTCGCCCTTGCCAGGGCAGATCAGACAGGGTGCGAAGGTAACGGCTGTGGACTCGGGCCGATGGCCGACCGCAACGGGGACATGGACAATGTGGCGCCATGCTGCCGACGTGAAAAACGATAATGCCCTGTCCGATCGTAACTTGCTCGCAGCAAAGCACTGCCGGGCCAGGTAGCAGACAACACGACTGCATCGCGGACTCCATTCCGCCGGAGCAGTGTTCAGTTCGCCATCCATGGCACGACCAATCCTATGCCCGATGTGTGTTTCACCAAAATTGCGGAAGAACCCACGACGTCCATCATCGACCCGGTAGCCGCTGGGCGTCACCTGCGGCGGGCTGGCGTCGAGGGCGACCTACCGGGACGGCGACCCGCCGAACCCGGCAGACGCCATCCCCGCCGAGCAAATCGCCTCCGCCAACGCGAGGCCGACGGGATCACCAGCACCTACATCGACCACGCCACCGACCATGCCAACGGCCAACTTTTGACCTTATTTGACCTTTGCGCTGTAAATCACTGCGCGCGGATAGGGTCAAACGCGACACTTGCAACAAGCAGGAATATGCTGTATTCTCCGAGGAATTCCGCGTTTTTCGCATGGCGCGCGGGATTGTCGGCGGTTTGGAGCCTGTTCGCATTTATGATTTTCGCAATGCAGAGGTTGAGGGTTCGATCCCCTTCGGCTCCATGAACGTAACCCCTGAATCATAATGGTTTGAGGGGTTTTTCTTTTGCCCGGCCAGGTGGCTCGCATCTTCAACGTCAGCGAATCGTGGGTTCGACGCATCAAGCCACGCCGTCGCCAGCACGGCCAGACCACGCCGCGACCCATGGGCGGGGCCACCGTCATCAAGATTGATCCGCTGCGCCTGCGCGAGTTGGTAAGCCAGCAACCCGACGCAACCCTGGAAGAATTACGTCAGCGTCTGGGCGTGGCCTGTCATCCCTGGTCGATCGGCCTGGGCTGGAGCTTCAAAAAAACGCTGCATACGGCCGAGCAGGATCGGCCCGACGTCGCGGCCGCACGCACGCAACGGCGACAGGAGCAACCGCAGTACGATGCCCGCCGACTGATCTTCGTCGATGAAACATGGGCCAAAACCAACATGACGCGCCTGCGCGGCCGGGCCGCGGTGGGCCATCCAGCATTTGCACCGCGGTGACTTGGCTTTGGTGATCACGCCAAAAATGCAACTGCAGTTCACCGTCACCGGCGAACTGCTCGGCCTCGTGGCGCATCTCAACCACGGCTTGGATGACACGCTGGTAACAGGTGAACATCCTGAGTCCGTCAGACATCCCCTGGGCATGCTCTCCATACAGACGCGACACACCATCACTTTGACGCGTCAGGGAAATCCCGACCGTGTTTGACACGGTCCCCCTAGGTCTTAAATCCACCATTGACTGGTGCCGCATTGGCCTGACTGAGTCTACTGTCATTGCATGACTGCACATAATCACGGATTGGTAGCCATGAACTTCAGCGCTTACCGCGAGAATGATCTCACACCGAAAGGGAATCGACCATGAAGATTGAAACATATTTGGCCGCACCCATAGTCAGCCTGTTGCTTCTTTCTGCGAGTGCGTTGGTGCTCCCCGGTTGCGAAGGATATACCAACTCCCCTCCCGCCAACACCAATCAACCCGGTGAAACCACCACTCCCGACACCAACGATGCCTCCACCCCTCCTGACCAGCCTATGAACGGCAACAGTCCTGACCAGACCCCGCCGACCAATCCGTGATATTGAATGATTCGTGATGTGCCCTGTATTCCCGACAACAAGCAGGTCATCCACGGCCGAGCGGCTGCGGCAAACACGCCAGGATACACTGGCGCTGATTGAACCGCTGGCTGTTGAAGACATGGTGATCCAGTCGATGACTGAAGCCAGCCCGGTCAAGTGGCATCTGGCGCATACGACGTGGTTTTTCGAGCGGTTTGTGCTCAGAGAGTTCTTGCCAAGTTACACACCGAGTAACGACATCTATAACTACCTGTTCAACTCCTACTACGTGGCGGCAGGTCCCCGACACTGTCGACCCTGCCGAGGCATGTTGTCGCGCCCGACGGTCGAACAGGTGCTGGCTTACCGTCGGCATGTCGATGAATCACTGGAGCAATTACTCGATCGGGTTGCAGACAATTCAGCGCTTGAAACGCGACTGCTACTGGGCATCAATCATGAGTGGCAGCACCAGGAATTGATGCTGACCGATGTTCTTCACATGTTTTCGCGCAATCCCATGCTGCCCGCGGTCTTCCCCTTGCCCGTGGGAAACGGGCCGCCATCGGAGTTAGATGAAACCCGCTGGAGCCGATTTGGCGGTGAGATGGTCGCCATCGGCGCCGGCCCGGGTGAAGGGTTTCGCTTCGACAATGAACAGCCCCGACACCGCAGGTTCCTTGAGCCTTACGAGATAGCCCATCGACCGGTGACCAACGCGGAGTATGTGGCTTTCATCGAAGACGGCGGATATCAACAGCATGAGCTTTGGCTGTCCATGGGCTGGGACAGCATCAGCGAGCAGGGTTGGCAATGCCCGCTGTACTGGTACCGAGAGGATGGCCGGTGGAAGCAATACACTCTGGCGGGTCCGGTGGATCTTCGCCCGGATGAGGCGGTCTGTCATCTTTCGTATTTCGAAGCGGACGCCTATGCCCGCTGGTCCAAGGCCCGTCTGCCGACGGAGTTCGAGTGGGAACATGCAGCAGCCCTGTTGCCGCTGGATGGCGTGGTTGCGGATGAAGGCCGTTACCACCCGGCCGTACTCGATCCGCGCGACACACAGCCGACACGATGCTTCGGCGATGTATGGGAATGGACCAGCAGCAGCTATGCGCCTTACCCCGGCTACGCTCCGCCATCGGGCGTGTTGGGGGAATACAACGGCAAGTTCATGTGCAATCAGTACGTGTTGCGTGGTGGTTCGTGTGTGACGCCACGGGCACAGGCGCGCTTGACTTATCGCAATTTTTTTCCGCCGGAATCGTGCTGGCAGTTCGCCGGCTTACGCCTGGCCCGCAGTGTGTCGGATCACGGGGGGCCGATGGACGGAAAGGATCATACGTGACATTTCTCAGCAGCCTGAATGCAAAAACAGTTCGTACGCTGGAACCGGGATGGATGCACGACGTTCTGACCGGGATGCGAACCACGCCGCGCTGGTTGCCAACACAACTGCTCTATGATGCCCGCGGATCGGAACTTTTTGCCCAGATCACGGAGTTGCCCGAGTATTATCTGACACGCACGGAGATGGCGATTTTCGATCGTCACCTTGATGAAATGGCCGCCGCCCTGGGACCGGAGGCGTGGCTGATCGAACTGGGCAGCGGCAGAGGCATCAAAACAAGGCGATTGCTGCAGGCGATGATCCGACCGGCGGGATTTACTCCTGTCGAAATTTCGCAATCTGCGTTGCGGCAGTCCGTTGACATGTTGGCTTATGAAATGCCCGACCTGCACGTCATTCCAGTGTGCGGAGATTTTTCTCGTCTGCACACGCCGCCGCCAACAGGGCATCGTCGCGTGATCTTCTTCCCAGGCTCGACGATCGGCAATTTTGATCATACCGCTGCCAAGGCATTGATGCGACGTCTGGCCAGATGGATTGGTCCCGAAGGCGGGATGCTGCTTGGTGTGGATTTGGTCAAGTCGCCTCGACTTCTGATTCCTGCGTACGACGACGCGGCCGGCATCACCGCCGAGTTTAATCTGAACCTGCTCGATCGACTGAACCGAGAGGCAGATGCTGACTTTGTCCGCCCATGCTGGTCACACCAGGCACACTGGAATCAGCCACAGCTGCGAATGGAATCCTATCTAGTCAGCGAATGTGAACAACACGTCCACATCGCTGGTCAGCGATTCGACATGGGACGCCATGAATGCATCCTGATCGAGCAATCACAGAAATACACCTATGACTCATTGGCTAACCTGGTTCATCCTTTTTCCATACGGACCGTATGGACTGATGATCGCGCCTGGTACGCCGTAATGTACCTTCAACTTCACCAGTCCTGAACTGCCTGACGTAGAAGGTGTCACATGTTATCTCGATTGCATGGCCATACATCAGGCACATGCATACCGTCGGCCAAGGGAAATACATACAGCAGAAAGTGTTCTCACCGAACGATATCGCTGCGGCGCAGCGGAGTCCCCGAGGGTCAAGGATAAACTGATGATGTTTTAGGACATAGCCCCAGAGATCGGTCGCGAATGCTCAACTATGCTGACAGGCAGAGTGGATAAAGGAAATAATCATGGCAAGGCTTGATAACAAGCAGGTTGCGATTCTGGTGGCGGATGGTTTTGAACAGGTTGAATTGACCTCGCCCCGCGAGGCGCTCAATGCCGCAGGCGCCGACACGCATATCATTTCTCCCAACGACAGCGAAGTGACCGGCTGGACGGAGACGAACTGGGGTGATAAGTTCGAGGTCGACGTGCCGCTCAGTGAAGCCAACGCTGACAACTACGACGCCCTGGTTCTGCCTGGCGGCGTGATGAATCCGGATAAGCTGCGCACGCAGGAAGCGGTGCAGAAGTTGATACGAACCTTTTTCGAGCAGGGCAAACCGATCGCGGCCATATGTCACGGCCCGTGGAGCCTGATCGATGCGGGAGTGGTCAAGGGAAAGCGGATGACATCGTATCATACGCTGCGCACGGACCTGGAAAACGCGGGCGTTGAATGGGTGGATGCCGAAGTGGTCGTTGATCAGGGTCTGGTGACCAGCCGCGATCCCAATGACCTGGAGGCCTTTAACGCCAAGATCATCGAGGAGATCGCCGAGGGCGTCCATGCCGGCCGCAGGGCTTAAGATGTGACCGCTCGACTACGTTGCGGCCAGCGAAAAAGCCAACCGAATCTGTCAGGACACGTGGATGAGTTCGTGGATTAACTCATTGTACGTCTCCACCATCAGGATGGTCATGACATCGCGGCGAGGCGCAGGGTAAACGTCAGGATCTGGAAGCTTCCTTCTTGCTGGAACCCGGTAGCCAGGTACTCATCACATCACGGAACGATTGCTTGATCACGGCCAGTTTATCGGGGTCACCTTTAAGCATCGACAGCAGATAATGCCTGGCCTGCTCAAAGGTGATGTGTGGCGGAATCGGCGGCACGCTGGGGTCGGTCAGACAATCAATGACGCACGGACGATCGGCATCCAGAGCCTGGTCAAACGCGGGGACGATCTCATCCGGCGTCTGTACCCGGATGCCTTCGAGATCCAGCAACCTGGCATATTCGGCGTAGTTGAAGGCGGGCAGGTTCTGCGAGGCTTCGTACTTGGGATCGCCCGCGGTCACGCGCTGCTCCCAGGTCACCAGGTTCAGATCACTGTTATTAAGCACCAGGACAATCAGCCGTGGGTCATCCCAGCCTTTCCACCAGGCGCTGATCGTGATCAGACCGTTGATACCCAGCATCTGCATGGCGCCGTCGCCGACCATGGCGATGGCGACACGATCGGGGTATGCGAACTTGGCAGCGATCACGTAAGGCACGCCGGGACACATGGTGGCGAGATTACCCGACAGTGAAGCCATCATGCCGTCACGGAGCTTAAGATCACGTGCGAACCAGTTGGCTGCGGTCCCGGAGTCAGCAGCGAGGATGCAGTTGTCGGGCAGTCGTTTGGATAATTCCCAGAACACACGCTGTGGATTGATAGGATCGGCCGGCTGAAAAGCACGCGCTTCGAGTTGCTCCCACCAGTCGCGGACATTTTTTGCGATCTGATCGCGCCAGTCCTGATTGTCTTTGCGATCAAGCAGGGGAAGCAGCTTTTCCAGCGTCAGCCTGGCGTCACCGTGCAGAGGCACGTCGGCGGGATAGCGCAGCGACAGGTTGCGGGCCTTGACATCAATCTGCACGCACTTGGCCTGACCTTCTTTGGGCAGGAATTCACTGAATGGGAAACAACTGCCGACGATCAGCAGCGTATCGCAGCTCATCATCATGTCATAGCTGGGCTGGGTGCCCAACAGGCCGATGGCGCCGGTGACGTAAGGCAACTCGTCGGCGAGCACCGCCCTGCCGAGCAGTGCCTTGGCGACGCCCGCTCCCAGCGTTTCGGCGACTTGGCGGACCTGATCAATGGCATTCAGGGCCCCGGCTCCGACCAGCATCGCGACCTTCCGGCCCTGATTCAGAATGTCGGCTGCCTGACGCAGATCGACATCCTTGGGAATGATGTCAGGCACGCGGTAGCCCACGCCGGTGAGCGTGGTGTAGTGGATGCGGGGCGGCGGATCGACCATGTCCTGCATCTGGATGTCGTTGGGAAAGATAATGCAAGTCACTTCACGCTGGGCTTTGGCGATGCGCATGGCGCGGTCGCACTGCGTGCGCACGTTCAGCGGGGTGATGATGGTATGGACGTAGGGGCCGGCCACATCCTTGAACAGCGAAGTCAGATCAACCTCCTGCTGATAGTTTGCACCCATGGCGGTGGTTGCCTGCTGGCCGACGATCGCCACAACGGGTTGATGATCCATCTTCGCATCGTAGAGGCCGTTGAGCAGGTGAATGGCGCCGGGTCCGGAGGTAGCCATGCACACGCCGACTTCGCCGGTGAATTTGGCGTGGGCGCAAGCCATGAACGCAGCCATCTCCTCATGACGAGCCTGAATGAACTCGATGCGGTGATCGCTGCCTTCGGCTCGCGACAAAGCGCCCAGAAAACCGTTGATGCCATCACCAGGATAACCATAGATTCGCCGCACGCCCCACTGATGCAATCGCTGTACAAGATAATCGCTGGTTGACTGAGCCATGTTGGTTCTCACGTGGAATGATTGTGCATATCTCTGTTGGACTATTGAACCCGTCGAAGTGGTTTTCGACGGTTCGGTCTTCATCCGATGCAGAACCATATTCTTGCCGTCACGAGATGGCTCAATACCGAACAGGGCCCCTCCTGATCAGCGGGTAAGAATGACCAGGCGGGGCCCTGAACGTACAGCTGCATGGTGGGGGCTTCAGGTGGCGGCATGCATGTTGACAGATTCTTCAGCGATCTGCGTCAGATGGCGGTCGGCTTCATGCTCCTCATCCAGCGTCTGCTGGAGTATTTGGGCAACATCACTGAGACCCAGCTGTTTGGCCAGAGAACGTACCGTGCCGTAACCTGCCATTTCGTAATGCTCGACGCGCTGGGCCGCCGCGATCAGTGCAGCGTCGCGCACTGCATCGTCACCCTCCACCTCGATCATCTCCTGTCCTTCCGCGATCAGACCTTTCATCGCCTCACATGTTTCGCGGTTGGCTTCCGTGCCCAATGAATGGAACACGCTCTCCAATCGTTGCACATGGCCTCGTGTCTGGGCAAGATGATCGCCGATGGCCTGCTTCAACTGCGGATCATGAGCTGCCTCCTTCATTTTGGGCAGGGCATCGATCAGGCGCGTTTCAGCGTCATAAAGGTCTTCCAGTTCGTGCACCAACAGATCCTGAAGATGTTCAAGCTTGTGATTAGTGAAGAATCCCATGACAAATCTCCATTTCAAGGAATGTTGTAAAAGAAGAGTTTCCGGTGACAACTTTGTGCGGAGCACAAAGACACGATGTTTTCACAGTTAAACACCATGCTCAGTGGCATGCAACGCCCTTTACATCACCGTTCACAGCATAAGCCCCAATCCGAACTCACCCCATAGGGGATAAGATGATCATCCCAAGGGGATTTCCCGGACAAAGCGCTTGATTCCACAGCGGCATCCATGCCGGACGCCATGGGGATTCCCTGATGCGTCCTTGGGTGAATGACCAATTGGATGGCGGCCTAGCATCCATATGATGTATCAGACCCGGATTGGGTCCTCAACGTCATGCGGCCCTGCCTCAGGAATAACCTATGATCGACCAGAATTACACGATTCACAGACGAAGCAATGTGGCCTTTGTCGGCACCTACGTGCCGCGCCAGTGCGGGCTGGCCACCTTCAGCCAGAATCTGGTCCGAGCCATCACGGATGCGGACTCGACCATTGACATTACGGTCGTGGCCGTAAACGATCGACGCAACGCGTTTCGATATCCATCCATGGTCAAGCACCAGATCGTCCAGCAATGCCGGGAGGACTATCGTCGGGTGACCGAAATATTGAACATCAGCCGTGTGGACGCCGTGTGCCTGCAGCACGAGCATGGCATCTATGGCGGGGCGGACGGCGTGTACGTGCTGGAGATGGTTCGACGTCTGCGGATGCCCCTGATCACCACATTGCATACGGTGCTCCACGAGCCTTCACGGGGCCAGCGGCGCGTGTTGATGAATCTGGTACGGTCCTCCGAACACGTGGTGGTCATGTCCGAGCGCGCCAAAAGTCTGCTTCAGCAAATCTATCATTTGCCCGCGGAAAAGATCAGCGTCATCCCTCACGGCATCCCCAGCGTGCCCTTGACGGACGGCACCGCCACCAAAACACGTTTTGGTCTGGCTGGTCGTAAATTGATTCTCACCTTCGGCTTACTCGGCCCGGGCAAGGGTGTGCAGCACATGATTCAGGCCATGCCCACCATCATACAGCAGCATCCTGACGTGACATACCTTGTGGTCGGCGCGACCCATCCACGTGAGCGCGCATGTCATGGGGAAACGTATCGTCACAGCCTGGAGGAATTGGTCGAGCGTCTGAATATTCACGAACACGTCATCTTTTATAATCGTTACCTTGCGGATCAGGAGCTACACGAATTGCTTCAGGCCTCCGACATTTATGTCACGCCCTACGTGCAACAAGCGCAGGTTTGCTCCGGGACGCTGGCTTACGCCCTGGGGTCAGGCAATGCCGTGGTTTCCACACCCTACTGGCATGCCCAGGAGCTGCTGGCTGATGATCGCGGCCGCCTGGTGCCGTTTGGTGATGCCGAATCATTAGGACGTCAGATCCTTGAGCTGCTCAATGATGACGCGCAGCGGCAGCTCTTGCGACAACGCGCCTATGAATACACACGACAGATGATTTGGCCTGTGGTGGCGGGTGGCTACCTGGGACTGTTGACGCGCAGCTGGTTGTCCCAGCATGCGCCGCTGGTGACCCCGCCCGCTGATCTACACTCGACGCTGTCGTCACTACATCGGCACAAGGCGACCGGTAATCAGCATGGCAGATTATCACCGGTCGACGAAGCACCTGAAGGCTTAACGCGAAAAAAGCTGAGAACACATGATCCCTCGCTGCCATTGGAGCAAGTCGGTGATTCCCTGAACTGATTAACCGGATATCCATGATGGGGCCAGTGCCCGATGGCGCGTAGTATCTATCCATGACTGAAAGCAAACATGAAGTGAAAGGAAATCCCCATGACCCCGCGAGCATGGAGTAATAAAGACGAGCGTCAATACAATCACATCCGCCGTAATCAGATCCAACGAGGTCGCAGTGAGGATCTTGCTGAAGAGATTGCGGGACGCACTGTCAATAAACAACGGCGCAAGGAGGGTCGCACGCCCCAGAGTCGCACACAGGGCACGGGGAATCCCAACAAAGAGCTACCGGAGCGCACACGGAATGAGTTATACAATCTGGCTCGCGACCTGGACATTTCTGGTCGCAGCCACATGAATAAGAAAGATCTGATCAGCGCCATTCGCCGTAAACGCAAATGAGTTGATCTTCATCGGCAGCGTCAATATTGAATATGTATCCATCACAAGACACGTGATCTGAAAGAAAGGGAAACGTCATGTTCAACCGGATAGCATCACTGCTGACCATCTGCCTTCTGCTGATCAGCGTTGTATGGCTGAATGGATGCAATACTGTCGAGGGCGCCGGCAAGGACATCGAACGCGGCGGCGAACATCTTCAGGACGCCGCGGACTGATCGCAGTGCGTGTCTTCCTGGTGATCAGCGCTTCGGAGCATCATTGACAGGTTACAGGGGACAGACCTGCGTGCCCTTGCTCGGTGCGGACTTCAGTTCCATCCGCCCTCAGGCTGCGGGGGAGGAACCGCGCAATGATATTAAGAGCTTCTCCACCGGACCATCCTTGGTTAAGAAGTTTTCGGCACCCGCTTCCATCATGCGTGCTGCCATGTCATTGTGTTCGTGCATGGATAAGCCAATAACTCGAACTTCGGGCATTTCCGACCGAATCAGACGCGTGGCCTCGACTCCTCCCAGGCGCGGCATGGTCACATCCATGACGACCACGTCCGGCCGATGGATTCGCGACAGCTCCAATGCTTCCCTCCCGTCATTGGCCTGGGCAACCACACTCATATCCCGCTGAGCAGACAAAAGCTTGGCCAGTCCCTGCCGCAGTATTTGATGATCATCAGCCAGAATGATGCGCAACTGATCGCGGCCTGGAGCATGGACTTCTTCCGCAACTGGCTTCAATGGCTGTTGAGTGCATGACGGCTGCCGGTGCATATCCGATTGGCCCGGGAGTATCATGCGCATCTGGCAACCTTGGCCCTCGGCCGAGCGAGTTTCCAGTCTTCCACCGATGTCTGCCAGACGTTCGCGAATTGAAAACAGGCCGCAGCTGTTTTTGCCAGGGTTCTCCAATTGCTCGGGCGAACAGCCGCTGCCTTGATCGGCGACCTCGATGCTGAATTGCCCATCGCGGTGGTTAAGTCTCACAACCGCACGATCGACCCGGGCGTGCTTCACCACGTTGAACAACAACTCACGGGTAATGTCGAACAGGATAGCACGTTTATCCTCGTCCATAAGGGGCAGCGATTGTTCGCACACCAACTGCACTTCCAGGTCGTGATGCGCCTGCATGTACCTGCTGAGCCATTCCAGAGCACCCAGCAGGTCCACATCGGGCAGCACGGGCGGACTGAGTCCGACTGTCAGGGCCCGACAGGCTGCGATGGCCTCAGCCGTGAGCTTCTTGACCTGGGTCATTGCTTCGTTACTCTGGCCGTCAGCTTCCGCGAGATTGGCTTGCATCATCGCTGCGGCCAGCAACTGTTGCACATCATTGTGCAGGGTTTGCGCCAGACGCCGCCGCTCACGCTGCTCGGCGCTGCTCAATTGCATGGTCAGGGCACGCAAGCGTTCGGTCCGATCGGCCACACGCTGCTCCAGCTCGTGCTTATCCTGCTCAAGCAGCTCCTGGGCCTGCTTGGCCGGGGTGATGTCAATGATCGAGCCGATGTACCCGTTGATGTTGCCCTGCTCGTCATGCAGAGCGGTGGCGCCGCCCTGAACCCACAACACGCGGCCACTCGGATGCATAAAACGAAATTCGCCGGTGATGGATGGATCTTGCCGCTTGATGACGTCGCCCCATTGCTCCGCCACACGCTGGCGGTCCTCCTCGTGCAGCGCCTCAATCCATTCTCGCTTCTGCATCTGCTCCAGATTCAACCCGGTGATCCGGGTCCAATGCTGGTTGACATAGAGGCATTTGCCTTTGACGTCAGCCATGAAAATGCCCACCAGGGCATTGTCCGCCAGTGTGCGAAATCTCTGCTCGCTGTCGCGGACAGCCTGCTCCATCTTCTTCTGCTGGTCGATGTCGGTGCTCGAGCCGAACCAGCCCGTGATCTCGCCGTCATGGACACGAATCGGCGTGGCGCGGCTGAGGAAATAATGGTACACGCCGTCATGCCGGCGATAACGCGCCTCGACCTCATACTCGACTCCCTGCATAATAGCCGCACGCCATTGTTCGATGCATCGCTGGCGATCATCGGGATGAACCGCCTGCTTCCAGTGATCGCTGCTCCACGGGCGCGCCAGGCCGGTGTATTCGTACCAGCGATCGCTCATCCAGGTGATCTGCCCGTTGAAATCAGCAATCCACAGTGTGGCCGGGGTGGCATTGGCCATGGCACGAAAGCGAACTTCGCTCTGTCGCAATTGCTCCTGGGCCTCAATCCTTTCGATCTGTTCGGCCGCTTGCCGGGCCAGCAGGTCCAACAGACGTAATTCACGGGCATGGGGTGTGCGCGGCTGGAGAAAATGCGTGGAAAACATGCCCAGCAGCCGCCCCCGGTGACAGACCAGCGGTGTGGACTGCACTGCATTGACGCCGGCGTCCAGCAGAACCTGTCGTGTCTGCGAATCCGTGAGGATTTCACTGGTCGCCACATCTTTGATGATGATGCGCTGGCGACGTTTCAAGGCTTCAGCGCAGGCGGATGTCTCATCCTGGCACACCGTGTCGAAATAGTCCAGGAATGGCTGCTTGAATCCCTGATGGGCCACGATGCGCAAGCAATGACTGGCCTCGTCGTACAACTGAATGTTGCCCATGTCCGCTTTGGTGATGGCGATGGCGGCCTGCACCGTCTGCGTCAACAGTGACGCCAGATCATGCTGCCGCATCAGATCCATGCCCAACGCATGCAGCCGGGTCATGCCTTCCAGATCGTAAGCCAGCTGTTGCCGTAGTTGGGCCAGTTCCCGCTCGTTGCGCTTGCGGGCGGTGATATCGCGGGCAATCCTGGAAGCACCGATGATTCTGCCCGAGTCATCGCGCACGGGGGAAATGCTCAGTGATACATCCAGCATATGGCCATCCTTGGCTCGGCGCACCGTTTCGAAGTGGTCGATGTGCTCACCGTTGCGCAAACGCTGAAGTATCTCGGTTTCCTCCGACTGCAGATGCTCGGGAATCAGCATGGTGATCGGCTGTCCGATCACTTCCTCGGCCGTATAGCCAAAGATGCGTTGAGCCGCTGCATTCCAGGTGATAATGCGGCCTTCCAGGGTCTTGCTGACAATCGCGTCATCGGATGATTCGACAATGGCTGCCAACCGGGCATGCGCGCGTTCGCTCTCGCGAGAACTGGTCACGTCAACCAGAATGTTGATGGCCCCGACGATCTGTCCCTCGTTGTTGAAGATTGGCTGGGGATACGGCATCACATACCGCTGTGTGCCATCGGGGCGCAGCACAATCAATTCGGAACATACGATGGCCTGCTTTTGCTCAATGACTTCCGCCAACGGACACTGCTCGGCTGTCAGGGGCGTGCCGTCAACTTGCATCAGGCTCTGCGAGCCGCACCAGCGGTCGATGCCCAACTGAGGCTGACGTCCCCAGAGATTCGCGGCTGCCTGGTTGTAGAGGCACAAATACCCCTCCGCATCGACAACGTAAGCTGCCACAGGCATATCCTGCACCAGTCGTTCATACTGGGCACTGATCAACTTGTTTTCGCCGAGCGCCGACGTTGTCCACTGCTTCATCTCACACTCATCTCGCAACCACGTCAATTCGCAAGAACAATGAGAATCATAAAAATTGCGCTGAACAAAACAGACATAAGCCGCCTGTTCTTACGCCACCATCCTATGACTGCCAAGTCCCATTCTGTATCGGGGAAACCCTGATGACACTTGCCGAAATCATCCCTAAGCATCACTCGCTTACCACCCGGTGTCATCAGGCTGGACAGCTTCGTAGAGTAAGTGCGGAAACAAATACTGCGTTGGAAGCCGCGACTGTGTGTGTCATGAGCTACCGGAGCAGAATCACGAAAGGAGTCCCCCATGTATCGTTTAACGGTTTCATGTGTGAGAATGCTGAGTGCATCAATGTTCTGTGTAGCCTGTATGAACCTGACAACGGCTTACGCCGCTGATCAGACTTCGCAACAGGAGCAACAATCCCAGTCTCAGTATCAAAACGAACAACAGTATCCGCAGTCTCAAAGCCAGCAAGGCCAGCAGGATCAGTACAACAGGCAGCGTGGCGCCCTTGAAACGGGGTCCAGCGATTCGTCCAGCGAGTCAATGTCCAACGCGCGGAGCGGCCAACACCAGTTACACAGCGCCAATGACCTGATTGGATGGGACGTGTACGACCTGGCCGGCGAACAGCTCGGCGAGATCTATGACCTGGTGCTGGAACCCGGCAAGGGTCAGATCGCCTATGCGGTGCTCAGCCATGGCAGCGTGCTGGGCGTCGGCGGCAGTTGGTTCGCCGTGCCGCTTTCCGAATTCACGTTCCAGGACGAGAGGGCAACTCTTAATGTGCAGAAAGCGGATCTCGAAAATCGAGAGGGATTCGCCGAAGAACACTGGCCGGCAAAGGCGGACAAGAACTGGCTGAAGAGCAGCAGTCAACGCGATTCCAGCCAGTCTTCTTCAAGTTCGATGTCATCCAGCCAATCTGCTTCGAGCCAGTCCGCCTCAGGTCAAACGCAGAGTGGCTCAAATGTGCCCAGCGAACACCCGGAGAACGTGAAGCCCGAGTACAGTCCATCTGCCAGCGATCCCGCCAGCCCGCCTGACCGTTTGACGCCCAGCAACGAACCCAAGCCGGGTAACAACAAGTCGGCACAGGGCGATATGAATTCGTCAAGCCGCAGCGACAGCAGTTCATCGAACCAGGGTGTGATTGCCCGTGAAACGCTGTGGGCTCACCGCGTTTCGCAGTTGATCGGGCTTGACGTCAAGGATCAGCAGGATCAGACGATTGGTTCGCTGGAGGACCTGGCAGTGAATACCAGCGACAGTTCACTGGAATACGCCATGATCTCCAACGGGAGCACGCTGGGCGTCGGCGGCTATACCAGCGCGGTGCCGGTCAACACGCTCAAAATCCAGACCAATCCCCGTGCCATCCAGTTCAGCGGTGATCAGTCGAAGCTGATGGCCACCCGGCTGGAGCAGAGCAGCGATGATCTGCTCACTCAGCCATCTGTCCAGCAGCGCATCGACGATCAGTTCAGCGACGGTATGCTGGGATTGGGTGGGCTGCTGTCGAGCGACAAGGGCCTGGCTATCAGCCAACAGGATAACGGCCCCTGGATGGCGGACAGTTCGTACAACCAGCAGTACAAGCCTGAGTCTGAAACTACGATCAAAGGCGAGATTGAAAGCGTAGGCACGTTCTACCCCTCATCCAGCAATGACGGCGCTGAGAGCGGCACCCGCCTGCTGGTGCGCAGCAGCGACGGAAACAACACGGTAGTTCAGGCAGGTCCGCAGTCCTTTATGAATGAGGAGCGAATCGACTTGGATAAGGGCGATGAGGTCACCATCACCGGCTCGGAGACAACGATCGACGGTCGCCGTGTGATCATCGCCCGACAAATCCGCACTGACGATCAGTCCTACGAATTGCGCGATGAGGACGGTTCGCCGCGTTGGAAAATCTCACAGAGCCAGCAGCAGCGTACCTCCCAGGCCAGCCCCGAAAGTCAGATAGTTCCGGGCGCCATGGGTTACTGATGCGCATTCGGCCGCCAAAATCACCTTGGTGTCGTGCCATGATGCCCGTCACCAAGGTGATTTAAGCATACCGGCTGCTGAGCGAGTCGGCTACGAATGTGAAGTTGACTTATCACCATGCCGCTTAACGCTTTGAAAGGAGATACACCATGTTGTGGTGGGCTTTAATATTCTTCATTGTCGCTTTGGTCGCAGCGGCCTTCGGCTTCGGCGGCATCGCAACCGGCGCTGCTACCATTGCTCAGATTCTGTTTTTTATCTTCATCCTGCTGTTCCTGATCTCTCTTATCATGGGAGCGGTGCAGCGCAGCTCACATGGCCGCGTTCCTTGATCCATGAATGACACGAAGTGTGAAGGCCGGCGCATGTACGACTACTTTGCTCTTGCCATGCACGAACTGAAAAACCCGGTAGTCGGCATCGCCGGCCTTCTTAACATCCTCAAGAATGACCTGGCCAACCGTCTGGACGAGCGCAGCCGCGAAAATGTCGACCTGTGCGTCCAGGAGTGTGCCCGTCTGCAAAGAATACTCCATCAGTTACAGTCGCTGCATCATATTCAGCAGATGGATCCGGGATACCGGCAGACCAGCCTCCACGAACTGATCGATCGAGTCGTGAATACCGTCCAGCCGCGGATGCAGGACACTCAGGTCCGCATTGTGGTGACCGGCTGCGATGTCAAGGCTGAATTTCCGGCCGCTCTGCTTGCCGAAGCCTTGTCTCGCCTGATCGACAACGCTCTTCGCCACGGCGGCGGTGATGTAACGATCCATACCTCATCGCGGGATCATCACATGGTTATCCGCGTCACGGATCATGGGCCGGGTATCGATCCTCGATATCAACAGCGAATTTTTGAACCATTGCGCCGCTATCCGCATCAGTCCGCACAACCTGATACATGCATCGGCCTGGCGTCAGTCGGCATCCTGATGGCGCGGATCAATGGGCGCGTTGATGTCCAATCACAGCCCGGCCAGGGCGCCACCTTTTGTCTCGAGTTCCCACTGAAGCCGCCCAACAGGAATCTGATCACCAGGCCATTACCCCTGAGCTTCCGGAGCACCGTATGAACATGAACGTGCTGATGATCGAAGACAATCCGCCCCACGCCCGAATCATTGAGCAGGCCCTGCGCCAGGTGGGTGATGACATCCAGATTCAACTGGCGACGGATGGTGAATCCGCCATGGAGCTGTTGCGGCAGGAGAATGCCGGCACGCCCGAACGCCCCTTGCCGGACCTGATCCTGCTTGACCTGCAACTGCCGGCGATGAACGGCCTGGAAGTGCTGGAGTTAATCCGGCACGATCCGCGAACTTTCCTGATCCCGGTGGTGGTGGTCAGCAATCGGGACGATCGTGAATCCATCGAGCGATGTTATGCCAGCGGCGCCAATGCCTATCTCAGCAAGCCAGACAATCCCGCACTGCTGGCGACCCAATTGATGGTCTTGCGAGATTTCTGGTCTAGAGCCACTTTTCCTACCCAACTGGGGGAATCATGATCATCATCGACCGACAAACCGGCGACAGCGTACTGATCGGGCGTGCCGCCAGCGTGACCGTGCTGGACCAGTTGCCCGGCGGGGGCGTGCGTCTGGGCGTGAAAGTTCAAGATGGCTGGTCCGTACGCGGGATACCGGAAGCCGAACCAGGCAAACCGGTGATTGAAAATGGCTTGCGCGTACTGCTGGTGGAGGATGAGCCAGTTCACGCCCGATTGATCCTGGCCACGCTACAACAATGCAGCTCGGTAGTCGGCGTCTTAGCCACGACCGCGGCACAGGCCATCGACCAACTGGAACAGGCCAACGGGGATGACAAACCGGGCATCAACCTGGTCCTGCTGGACCTGGGACTACCGGATGCCACCGGGCAGAGTGTTCTTCAAGCGGCCCGCAGCAAGCCCCATACCCGCTATGTGCCTGTGGTGATCCTCTCCTCCCGTGACGGCGAACAGCAGGTTTCAGCCTGCCTGGAGGCCGGTGCTAACGCCTTTATCACAAAAATGCTCGATCCAATGCAATTGCAGCGATCAATCGTCAGAACTGTTGATTTCTGGCGCCAGGCACAACAGGTCCATATCTAAAGGCTCCCAAACAACCCGAACGGGGAATATGCTCCGGCGTCTTTCTGACTGTGGATCCAAAAACGATGATGGATAGGACTTTCCCCGATATCCGACCCCGCTAAAATAGGCAATATGTTCATGGGAACATAATCCATGGTTTTCTGGGAGCACTGACCCCCGCCCGTGCATATGCTGCACAAGGATGATATGAAAAAAGCACAACGCCGCATCATGACCGCCAGTAGCGCCCCGCGCGTCTTTCTGGTCGATGACCATCCGATCATACGACAGGGGCTGACTCAGTTGTTGGAAAAAGACGAGCAATATCAGGTTGTAGGTGATGCCGCGGGAGCTTCCGAGGCCATAGCCGGCATCAAGCAGAACACCCCCGATATAGTGATTGTCGATCTGATGCTGTCAGATGGCGGGGGCATTGAATTGATCAAGGACATCCATGCCAGTTGGCCGGAGATCAAAATTCTGGTCTCTTCCATGCACAACGACGCCACCTATGCCGAGCGCGCCATGCGTGCCGGCGCCACCGGCTATATCTGTAAAGAACAGCCACCCGAGCAGATGATCGACGCGGTCAACAGCACCCTCAAAGGCCGCATCTACCTGAGCCCCGACCTGTCCAACACGGTGCTCAAGCACGCTCTCCAGGGCACGGAGGGCCTGCAGGCCAGCCCCATCGAATCGCTGTCTGACCGGGAAATGGAAGTTTTTGAGTTGCTGGGTGATGGCCTGCGCACGCGCGATATCTCCGAGCGGTTGTCATTAAGCGTCAAAACCATCGAAACCTATCGCGACAACATCAAATCCAAACTCTCGCTGAACAACAGTGCCGAACTGATGCACCGCGCCATTCGCTGGAAGATCCAACGCGATGGCTGAGGTCAATCCTGCCGGGGATTGCGCAATACTGATTTTCATGTAGCGGGTGATATCCGAAACATAATAGAACCCCTGTCATACCTCGATGATAAGTTTCAGGCATCACATCGATACCCCTGGAAATAATATGGGCTGTCCATGTTGCACAAACCACGATGGTTTGGCTCGATGAACAGCCCAGGTGTGGTTACTGCGTCCGGGGGTTTTTCGAACACAGTAAATTCTCCCTTCCGCCCCCGGAAACCCGGAAACCCGGAAACCCGGATCTCTCGGAATCCCGAATACTGAATCATCATTCGACGGCCGGCGTGCTTCCTGCGTTTTCGGCTTGAGTGCCTGCGTCAATGGGCTTCGCGGGTTTTTCCCATGCCCGATCGCTCGACATCCACGTTGGCACAAACTTAAAAGTTAAAGCCGATGCCTACGCCGTAGAAGAATGATCCGTTGTCCGAGAAAGACTCTTCGGGTTCCCACTGGTATTCGGCTATGCCGTAGAGGAAGGTTTTCGCCAGCACATACCATTTGATGCCGGCCTCGACACCGGTGGTCCAGTTGTGGTCGTTGTCCACGCCGTCACCATAGACCGCACCAAGGCTGGCGCCGACGAACGGGCGCAAAGCCCCCAGGTCGAAGTTGTAATCGATGAAACCGCGGGTCGAACCGCTGGTCGATGAATCATCGTTGTTATCGGCGAAAATGATGCTCTGGCGCACGCCAGGCTCAATGGCGTCGGTCAAGTAATAGCCGAGGCTGAAAGTGGTGGCGAAGTTGGTATTATCCAGGTCGTTGCTGGAGACGCCGCTGCCGCTGAGGGTGAACTCCCAATCCGTCGCCTCAGGCCCTCGTATCTCCGAGTCGTATCTGTCCCGTTGTGCATGGGCAGCGACCGGCATCATGGCCAGCACCCCGATGACGAGTAAAGCCAGTGTGCGTTGTCTCATGTCAAAACTCCTTTTAATCTGGATTGAGGTTTCCGGCACAACGTGCGCCGGACGAGCAGTCCACTCAATCACCTCTTCGTGTCTGGTTCGACTTCTCAAGCACTGCGAGCAGTTCCGCGTTCGCTCCTGCCAGTCCCGAAGCGCTTGCGTCGGGATACCAGAACACTCATCAGGGCCAATCCGGCCATCGCGGAAGTAGGCGTTGGCAGTGACTGTGTGGGGGGATTATTGTCGACAGCATCAGGATCCAGCGAACCGTCGAAGGTGCTCAAGTCCACATTGGTTTTCAGTCCGTTGCCTTCAAGATCAACCAGGTGAGCCGCGATGCCGCCGGTATTCTGCAGCAGATCCAGCACGTTCGCCAGAGTGCCGCCGATCTTGGTGAATTTGATGACCAGGATTTCCTTGCCGCCGTGGGCAATGCCGTTGTCGATCTTCTCGGCGTCGGTGGCGCCGACAGAACGGCCGACAACGAGGCTGCCGCTCCAGCCAATGTCTTCACCGAAGGGCGGGTCGTTGGTGTTGCTGGCCTGATCGAAAAGAACGCCCGCACTGGTGTTGGCGGCGGTCATTTCGCCGAGCATGCCGGAGAGACTATTGTCGAAGTGCAGCTTGTTGATCGAGGACTGGATCGAAGAGTTGTTAATGAATGTGAATTTGTACTCACTTCCCATGTCCCAGACCCGAACCTCGACCTCGGTAGCAGCGGTGTTGGTGCCGCCGGCTTTGGTGCTGTTATAAATATTCATCCCGACGGTCGCCGCGTTGGCGACGCCCGCCGTGAAAGCAACAGTCACTGCCCAAGCCAGAGTCTTGACTTTTCTCATGGTGAAATCCTTTCTCTTTTGAGGTCGGTCCATTTCAAAAACCCTCACATAACTTCGAGTTTGAAATCCTAAAGTGTCGATCTTGCGTGGGCCATCGTATTTGCACTTCCTTCCGTTCATCACCTGCCATGCCGACACAGCATTTGACCGGACGTGGTCACGAACGATTCACCAACGATCTTAGAAATCCCTTGAATATTCAGGTATCCGGCCATCCCCCAAACGCTCCTGGGTGCGTTGCCCAACAAACAATACCGGCGATGGATTGAACATCCCCGGCCCTGTTTTCCGGGTCGTTCACCACGCATACTTCTGAGATGGCCCCAACGCCACGATGACTCTTGTTCATTCCGCGTCGCGGCGCTTCGGAATCAATTCGGGCAACCCTCGTGCACCCCGGCAGGGCTGCTGGCGCAACGCCCCTCAGCGCAGGCGGCGGGGCATCACCATGAGGACTAGTCCGGCCAGCATGCTGATCGTGCCCGGCTCAGGAATCTCCGCCAAGCGCAGCTCGACTACCAGGTCGTTGTAATCGAAATCCGCGAAACTGTCCTGCTGCGGCAGGTCCTCGAAAAAGATCACCATCACCTGCTGCGTTGTGTTCAAGCCCTGGATGGAATAGGTGATCATGTGGTCAAGGCCATCGCTGTTGTCCGAGGGTTGGCTGGTAACCAGGTAGTCGTTGTCCATGCGCGCCAAACGGATAGGGGCGTTCACCTGCATGTTCGCTACTGCGCCGCTGACGTTGTATTGGTTTCCCGTCACTGCGATCAGTTGCTGGAACGTGCCGCCGCTTGCCCCGGGCATGTATCCAAATGTCTGGCTACGCGTTGCAAAGACCGCCTGGCTCTCGGCGTCGAACATCTCACCACTGAATAACAGATCGTTTTCATCATCCACACGCTGTGCGGTGATCGCACCATTGGTGAAGCTCACACTGTCGGTGACACTGAACGTGCCGCCGTAGAGCTGCGAAAATATCTCCGCGTGTGTGTCCTCTCCCGGCGCCGGAACTTGAATGTCCGTCATGATTGCCGCCTGCAGCGAGCAAGCAACCAATAATGTGACCAGCGATGTAAGACCACAAAGCCTGTGGCTTTGCCCGCACACCCTTAAACAACACATAATTCACCTCGCACGGTTAGTTTGTACCAGCAAGACGGATGACCCCCATCGTGGGCCATCTCGGGCTGCGCACGCGGCAACCCCTGAAGGTGCGCCTCCTTATCAACGCACGGTTGCATGCTACTGACGGCTGTGTGGTCACAACATCGGGATAAGCCTGATATTGTCCTGCGGCCGGCACCGGCGGCTGGTTTGGACGCCGCCATGGCCTGCTTCGCTCAATCCTGTCTGGTTGCCGCCGCCACCTCGGTTAAGGGATTTCCTTAACCGGCTAACCGTCTTTCCCCGATTCTTCCTGGTCCCTGGACCGTGATAATAGCTAAATTGTTCACAGTCTCTGTGTACGTGGGTGATCATGCATCAAGATGCCGGCAAACTGACCGACGCCACACATCGTGAGCGATCATGGTCGCTGAAGTGGTATCTGCTTGTCGTAGTGCTGGCTTCGCTGCTTCCACTGCTGGTGCTGACGGTGTTAATGCTGCAGCGGTTTTGGGACATGCAGCAGCAGGTGCGCGAATCCGGTCTGCAAAGCACGGCCGGGGCGCTGTCTCTAGGGGTGGACGGCGAATGGGGCACCATGGAGGCCATGCTCAAGACGCTGGCGCAGTCTCCGCTTCTTACTCAGGGCGAATTAAAGGCTCATTATGACTTGTGTCGCAATGTGCTGGACAAAAGCCACGGCGACTTCATCGTCTTGTTCGATCCCACCGGCCAGCAGATTTTCAACACGATGCGCCCGTTCGGCGACGCCCTGCCCAATCCTTTCACGCAGTCCAGACCGGCGCCCGCTGACGACCCGCAGGGACTTCCCGTCGGCAATCCCGTGACGGTGCAGGAGGCCTTCGCCACGCGCCGGCCGGTCTATTCGCATCTCTTCGTGTCACTCTCGGCCGGCCGTCCGGTCGTCACCATCGACATGCCGGTGGTGCACGATCAAACGACGCCCTACGTTCTGACCTTGGTCATGTTCCCCGACACCTTCTCGCAGTTGCTCAATCAACACGTACGCCCCCAACCGTGGCAGACGATGGTGATCGATCCGAATGGGCGCATCGTCGCCCGCAGCAGCGACATCGAAAACTACCTGGGTCGGCAAACGGCGCCCGCGATCCTACAGATGATCCGTCGAGCCACGAGCGGTTCGGGGATCTCGCACTCGGCATCGGGTGAAGAGGAATTCATCGCCTGGAATCGATCGCCGCGAACCGGGTGGACCAGCGTGGTCATGGCTCCGTCGGGCCTGGTGCAGCAAATGGCCAGGCAATCGCTGCTGGCGTGGATTCTGGGCGCTTCATGCCTGGTTGTGGCGGCGATCACGCTTGCCACATTTGTGGCCCGTCGCATATCGGCCCCTCTTTCGGCCCTGGCGCATTCGGCCGAGCACGTGCAGCAGGGCGCCACCGTTGACTTGCCGCCGACCCACGTGCGCGAGGTGCTGGAGCTGCGGCGGGCCCTGGATATTGCCGCCAATGCCGTCCGCCTCCGCAACGAACAACGCGAAAAACTGAATACCGCCCAGGCGCTCCGCGCTCAGGCCGAGCACGAGAATCAACGCAAGGATGATTTTCTGTCCCTGTTGGGCCATGAGTTGCGCAATCCCCTGATGACGATCGCTCACGCCGCGGCGCTCTGGCCCGGGCAAGGTGAGTTGAATCCCCAGACGCGGAAGGCAGCGGACCTGATCGCACGCCAGACGCGGCAGATGACACGCCTGGTCAATGACCTGCTGGATATCTCACGCATCAATCATGGCCGACTGGTGCTCCAGACGGACAAATTCGACCTGACCGTCTTGCTGCGTGAAGCCGCGGAAGAATGGGAACCGATGATCCGCGAGAATTCATGCAACCTCAAGCTGTCGTTGCCCGACAAACCCGTCTGGGTCGAGGGCGATCGGGCGCGGCTGAGCCAGGTGGTTGCCAACTTGTTGCACAACGCGTACCAGTTCACCACTGCCGGCGATAGCGTCCACCTTGCTCTGACGCACGACCAGGTCGATCGGAAGGCTGCCATCATCGTGAGCGACACCGGGGCCGGCATGGATGACCAGTCCCGCGCGAAACTGTTCGAACCCTATACCCATGCCGGCGAACCCGGCCGGGAAGGCCTGGGGCTGGGACTGTCGCTGGCCAGACATCTGGTGTCGCTGCACGGCGGAACTATCGAGGCCCATAGTGATGGGCCCGGCAAGGGCAGCCGATTCACCATCACGCTGTGCACCATCGAAGCACCGGCTCCGTCATCGACTGACACTCAAGAGATGCAGCCGCCCAGTTTGCGGTTCAACGTGCTGGTGGTCGATGACACGCCGCTGGTGGCGAATCTGTTTGCCGAGATCCTCCGCAGGCTGGGCCATGACGTGCGGGTGGCCGCCGGCGGCGCTGAAGCTTTGCGGATGATGGCGGAGGAACCCCCGCAGATTGTTTTTTCCGATATCTCCATGCCGGGCATGGACGGCTACGGATTGGCGAATCGCATCCGGGCCAATCCGGATTGGAGTGACATCTATCTCGTGGCGGTCACCGGCTACGGGCAGCCCCACGATCAGGAAGCCGCGCTGCGCTCCGGCTTTGACGAGCACATCATCAAACCGCCCGACTTCGAGCAACTCATAGCGTTGTTTCAACGCCGTACGTGCCATCACCGTGACGTAGCGGCAGTCCGATAAATCGCCACGTTTTCTGCGACTGGAAAACCGCTCCCTTACAGTCGCGGCTCGTAAAAACCATGCTGCGGACGACTAACTTCACTATCTTCACATATATGGGGGATTTTCCTATGTCCACCACTGGGATGAACGGTATTCTACAAGCCCGGTGAGACCAGCAGTATGGCTGGATGAGATCAAGCAGAATATCGACATTTTAGGACTGCTCGTGAGCAGTGAACAATCAAATTCCGGCGTGCCGCGAACTCCTTCGGGTTTGGCTGGGCTCGATTACATCCTCGGGGGCGGTTTTGTGCAAAACCGGATTCACCTGGTCTGCGGCGATCCCGGCACAGGCAAGAGCACTCTTTGCATGCACTTCCTGATGGATGGCGCCCGCCGCGGCCAGCGCGTGCTCTACGCCACTTTGCTGCAAACCGAACAGGACATCCGACTGATGGCCGAAGCCCACGGCTGGTCGCTGGATGGTGTCACTCTGATCGAACAGAATCCGGCGATTCACGAAGAGGCCGCCGCGGAACAATCCGTCTTTACGACTTCTGAAGTCGAATTGACGGAAGCCACCGACGCCCTGCTGCGCGTTTTGGAAGAGCACCGACCGCAGCGGTTCGTGCTCGACTCGATCAGCGAACTGGAAGTGCTGGTGGAAAACCCCCACCAGTTGCTCCGTCAGATGCTGCGCCTGAAGCGCAAGCTGCGCGAGTTGAACTGCACCGCCCTGTTCACGCTGGGCAAGACGCAGTTACAAACGAACTTGTTGGAAACCACGGTCCACGGTGTCATCAACCTGAGCATGCACGTGCCGCCCTACGGGCCCCTCCGCCGTCACCTGCTCATACCCAAGATGCGCTGCGTTGAATTCCACGGCGGCTACCATGACCTGCACATCCGTAAAGGCGGCATTGAACTGTTTCCGCGGCTGAAGCTGGACAGTGGCGTCAATCCCAGCAATCAGTGGAACGTCGTGCCCAGTGGAAACCAGGCCCTGGACCAGATGCTGGGCGGCGGCCTGGAAACCGGCACCGCCTGCCTCATCTCCGGCACCACCGGCGCCGGCAAGAGCACCCTGGCCAGCCTCTACGTGCAGACCGCCGCCGAACGCGGTGATCGTTCCGCTGTCTTCTGCTTCGATGAACGCAAGGAAGTGTTCCTCCACCGGGCCCACGGCCTGAACATGCCCATGCCCCGCTACATCGAACAGGGGCTGGTGGACCTGCGGGAGTTCAACGTGGGCGACCTCTCTCCCGCTCAATTCGCCCAGATCGCCCGCACCGTCGTCGAAAAAAATCACGTCCGCATCATGGTCATCGACAGCATCACCGGCTACTTCAATTCCGTTGGTGAGCAACGCGAGTTGATGGTCCAGTTGCACGAGCTGCTCAGCTATCTGGGATCGCGGGGCGTGCTGACGCTGATGATCGTGGCTACCCACGGGATCGGTGCAGTGGCGGATACGGCTGTGGATGCCAGCTACATCGCCGACACCGTCCTGATGGCACGGCACTTTGAAACCGACGGCCAATGGCGCCGTTGTATCGCTGTGCTCAAGAAGCGACATGGCCGCCATGAGAACGCCATTCGCGAATTGCAGATCGGACCTCATGGGATTCAAATCGGCCAGCCGCTGACCGATTTCACCGGGGTGCTGGCGGGTCAGCCGGTCTATAATGGGCACACCAGCCGGCTCATGGATGACCGAGGGCTGACCGACGCGGAGAACTCGCCATGACTTGCCCAGACGAAGTTCCCGCCCGGCATGACCTCACGGTGCACGTGTGCGCCCCCTTCGGCCGCGATGCCCGGCTCATCATCCAGGCCCTGGAAGAGGCTGCCATTCCCGGATTGATCTGTTCAGTAGAAAGCGCACTGGAAAAAATCGGCCGCGAGGATTGCGGTCCGCTGCTCATGGTGGAAGAGGCCTTGGGCACACAGGCCATCAACCGACTGACCCAGGCCCTGCAACAGCAGCCCGATTGGTCCGAACATCCCCTCATCCTCCTGGAGTCGCCCTCGCACAGCCGACTGCCCGGAACACTGCCCGATCGGCCGGGCATCACCCTGCTTCGCCGGCCTCTGTCAGCCCGCTCGCTGGTGTCCGTCGTCCGCTCGGCGATCGAAACGCGACGACGCCAGTACGAGGTCCGCGATCTGCTGCATCATCTGAGTCGCCTCAACGATGATCTGCGCCATCAGGCCGATCAACTGCAGCGCCTGGGCCTGCAGCTCACTGAGGCCGAGCACGAGGAACGTAAAAGGATCGCCCGCATCCTGCACGATCATCTGCAGCAGTTGCTCGTGGCCACCAAGATGCACCTGCATCTGCGCAGTAGAAGCGAACAGTGCCAGGACGACCGCCAGATCCAGGATCTGATCGACGAATCGATCAGTGTGTCGCGCAACCTGGCGACAGACCTGCATCCGCCTCTGCTCGATGACGCCACGCTGGAAGAGTGCTTCAACTGGCTGGCTTCACGCAAACAGCGGCGGTATGGGCTGAACGTCACGGTACGCTTTGACGGGCGCGTCGGCTGCCTGCCCAAAAAGGTGCAGGTGCTCCTGCTGGATTCGGCCCGTGAATTGTTGTTCAACGTCGTCAAACATGCCGGCACCAACCGCGCCGAACTGCACGTGATGCGCCAGCCAGGGCAAGGTCTGACCCTGGTGGTCAAGGACGAGGGGCGCGGCTTCGACCCCGACAACATGACCGAACAGAGCCTGGGAATCTTCCGCATCCGCCAGCGACTGCAATACCTCGGCGGCCGCTTCGACTGTCAAAGCCGGCCGGATCACGGTTGCCATTGCGAGATGTTCGTACCAGAATCCTTGCTGGAACACTCCGATACCGTCACGTCCGAATCCGAGGCGGCCCAGTCACATCATCCCTCGCTGCAACCCTGAGCCGGAATTACGGGGACGGAAAAAATTCATCGATCGGGCGAGCCGGATGATCGGAAAGGATTAATCCCGATAGGTCTCTACATCAACATCCCGGTCACCATTGCATTCAATGCCTGATGGTTGACAGTCCACCGAGACGCATAATGTGATCTATGCAACGTGAAGTTCGTATCTGCATGGATGTGCAGGCTTCGCGTCACCGTAAAACTGAACTTGAGATCAAGGAGCTCAACCATGACCGAAAAAGCGACACAAGAGAAACAGGCCAGCCAAAAGGCAACCCGCTGCCCCAACTGTGGCATGCCCCGCAACGAATGGCCGGATCCGGATGGCGTCACCCGGAACGGCAAGACGTACTGCTGTGAAGGCTGTGCTACTGGAACCGGGTGTACCTGCGAACAGTAGGCAAGCGAACAAGTGATATTCCGGGGCAGTGAACAATGGACAACGGTGTCGGATTGCCGACCCTCTTTTTGGGCCGTGGTCGCGGTAGGCGCGCACAGGCTGGCAAGCGATTTTCATTTTTTTGAAGGTCGCGCGAAATTATTTCTATTGCTGACTGTGACTGCACTTGTGCGATTTCGGAAGGGGCAAAAAAGGCCCCCGGCGCGCACAAACGTTGCGCTGCGTCCTTTTATAGGAAGGCCGTCCGGTTTCGGATGAGGCTCAATTGCTTGAATACCCCCAGTCGCCTGAACGGAAAAAAACGTTCGGCACGGACGCGACCGGGCCCAAGTGAGTGAGCGCTGCTTCGACG
>JADLFV010000076.1 GCA_020849625.1 Phycisphaeraceae bacterium | reverse complement strand
GTTCGCACCTGCGCCGCCGGCAGAAACAGCCCGACGTGCTGCGCCGCTTTTTCAACGAACAGCACGTCCGCTACGCCGCCGCGTGACTGCCCAAAGTGTCAACTATTGGATGCTCCCGGTAGTACCTGGGGGATCACTTCAGCATCGGCCGTGGTTTACCCAGAGGCATCAGATAGCTAACAGCAACACCCACGATGATCTGGCAAGTCAGGCTCATAGGCATAGCCCAGAAGAAGTCGATCGGTGGCTCGAGGCTGGTAATCTCGCGCCAGTAATTGATAGCCACCACAACGATCACGCCGACGACGGCACCGACGAGTGTGGCAAAGGTGGTGGCGCGGCGGATGAACATCGCCATGAAGAACAGTCCGAATAGTGGAGCAGTCAGCAGGTTGACCATCTTAAATGTTAGCTCCAATAAGTTGCCTCGGATGAAAGGAACGCTGCTGCTGAGCAGGATGACCGACAGGCCCACAGCTACGGAGACAATTCTGTCACGCAAAACGGAGTGAGAAGCCTTCACCTTGGTGGAGCGGTAGCGGTCAATGAGGTCAGTGCCGATGACTGCGCAGGTGGAGTTGATCCCTGACGAGAGGCTGCTCATCGCCGCGGCCAACAGGCCGGCGATGATCAAGCCGCTCAAACCTGCCGGCAAACCGGAAACAATGTAACTGGGGAACAGTTGATCGCAGGCACTTTGCAGCGTTTTGCCTGGAGGCAGGCGCATGGGATCGGACTTGAAGTACCAGAACAGGGCCAAACCCAGACCGGCCAACAGGAGGCGGACCAGCATGCTCATGATTTCCGAGACCGCGAGCGTCCAACGGGCTGCCTTTATGTTGGCGGTGGCTAAGTAGCGCTGGATGGCGACCTGATCGGAGCCGTAGGTGCAGATACTCCAGAACATGGCGCCCATGAATGCACCCAGGACGCTGCGTTTGCCATCCGGATCATAAATCCAGCGGAGCTGGCCCCAACTGGGATCCCATTGATGCGGCCACCAGACGTGAACACCACCCACCGCTATGGTGACCGTTACGAGTGCGATGATCGCGCCAAACAGAAGTATGAAAGTCTGTAATGCGTCGGTCATGACAACGGCCCGCAAGCCGCCCATCGAGGTGTAGATGATGGTGATGATCATGAGCATGGTGCAAATCCAGGGTGTGGCCGCTGCGCTCATCCCGGCCAGCGGAATGAGCACGATCTGCACAGTGGTGTAGACGATCACTGACATCCACAGAAGGCGCAGTGACAGGAAGAAAAGTACTCCCAGCATCCGCACAGACGGCCCCAACCGAATCTCCAGCAGCTCATAGCCGCTTGCCGAATTGAGGCGCATGAACGTAGGGATGAACAGCCACCCGACGACCACGAATACGATGGGATACGAGATGATGCTGGCTAGAAATACTGGTCCCTTCAGTACCATTTCTCCGGGTAGTAGCAGATACGTGATGGTGCTGAAGAGCGTGGCGAACATGGACAGCCCGACTGACCATGGTTGCATCGTTCGGCCGCCCAGCAGGTATTCACGACTGTTGTGCATCTTGCGGCTGTAGTGCAGACCAACAGCCAACATGATGATCACATAGAGAGTGATTACCACCCAGTCCAGAGGCGCCAGAACGGGAGCACGAGCCACCTGAACCGCCTGAAGCATGCGAACTTCCTTAAGGTTGTGAGCGGGAATAGGCGAGGAGTCGGGCGTTCGTCTGCCCCTTGTCTTCCTGCGGGAGCGACCAGAGGGCGGATAGGCGCGGACAAACTTGTGGGAACAAAATGCGACGCCGACCGCGCGTGACAACGCACCTTTTCGGTCACGCCGTGTCAGGTGTCGGAGTCAATGATGCGCCGCCGAGCGATTGTGCATGTTTGTGCCGGCGATAATGTGTCCACACCACATACTTCCGTTTTTCGCCTGCCTTGGGATCGGGGAAGAACAGGCTTAATACGTACCCGAGCACGATCACGGAAAGCGTGCCCACGACCCCCATGTATAGGAAACTCACTCTTGTCTCAATTGGTTCATTCAAATAAAACACCCAAATAAACCACGCCGTAAACGAGGCCCCACCGATGGTGCCGACAATCACGCCCCAGGTGTTCGCCCGATATGTCAGCAATCCCAGGCAAAACACCCCCAGCATCAGTTCGCTGAAGTACCCAAGTGTCACGTTAGCCACCTCCAGAAATGGAATATCCCTATCTGCAAACACCAAGACGACAAGTATGCCGAAAATGATTGTCATGATACCCCACCCCAGTGTCAGCCACCGTGAGACTGTCACAGATGATTGCTCTGTCAGTCCCCGCGCAAAGACTCTTTCCAGAAAGTCTTTTACGGTCACAGCAGCCATACTGTTAAGCACTGAGCTGACAGTTGACATTGAGGCGGCCAGCACACCGGCCAGAAACAATCCGCGAATGCCATGAGGCAGAAAATGCGTGGCAAAGTGCGCGATAACGCCGTCGCTCTTGACGTGCTCCGGGAGCGTGCCCGGATGTAGCACGTTGAAGTATACGAATAGACACATGCCTGCGAAGTAGAACATACCGGATATTGGAATTGAGCCAACAGAGGAACCGACGACGGCAAGAGCGGCATGCCTGAAGGACTTGCTCGACATGCACCGTTGAAGATTGACCTGATCGGTCGCAGGCCCGATGCACAAAGTCACCAAACCGATGATCCATCCCATGAGACTCAACCGCTGATGGAAATTCCAGTCCCAGAAACCGCTGTCGGCTCCCACGTTGAAGCCTCTACCCATTTCTGACGCGGATTGCCATATCGCCACAAAACCACCATCTATTTGCCACCACACAGCCACTATCACGCTACCTATGGCTGCGATCAGGACAAAAAACTGAACAACATCCGTCCAGATCACTGCTCCCATTCCCCCCAATGTCGTGTAGATCGTCGTGGCCAGGCCGACGACGACAATCGTCCACAACAGCGGCCATCCTGTCATTGGCTCCATTATGATCGCCAGTGCGTAGAAGCCCACGCCAAGGTAAACAGCACGCAGCATGAGAAAAATAGTGCTGCCCAGCAATCGTATGCGGACATCAAAACGGTGCTCAAGATACTGATATGCCGTCCATAAGCGCAGGTTGTAAAAGAAGCGGAGAAAAACGAACAGCATGACCGGCATTGGAAGGACCATGCATATCTTAAAGAGAAACAACGTCATGCCATAGCTATATCCTTCGCCTGGTGATGCGACAAAGCTTATCGAACTGAATAATGATATATACAGTCCAATCGCAATAGCCCACCACGCCGCCTTACGACCAGCAAGAAAAAACTCCTCGGTGCTCTTTTGGCGTTTCGCAAACCACCACCCCATCGCGATCATGACTGTGAGGTAAATCGCCAAGACGGCATAATCCAGAAATGATAGTGATGATAATCTCATTTTCCTCTTGTCCTTTCCTGCCCCGGAGATCGCAGAAGGTTCTGTGGTGCTGTCGGGACCCAGACAAGCCATCGGTTTCACTGCGGCATTGACTGCTTCAACGTATACAGCAGGGCGGCGTATGTCACACGGCTATTGTCATTCAAATACCGCCTGGGAAAGGCCCGCCTCGCCGGTAGATCACCATGGCCGCGCGGAAATCACGACACAGATTCCGCAAGAAGCGACTGCACCGCAGAAGTTCCGGCAGCAGCATGCGGTCTCCTCGCTGCCGGATCCGCGGGCTAGAAGCATCCTTCTTCGCGTCACGGCTGTACCGAGTCCGATCCCATTCTTTTGAAGCGGCCCGCGCAAGTTCAGTCATAGACGATGACATTCCTGCAACGACTGTTGATGCTTCCTGTAACCGGCCGAGAATCTCCTCACGTGGAGCCTTATGCTCATGAAGTAACGCTGCTCGTCGGTAGTATTGCGCCGCTCGTGACAGTTGCAGGGCATTCGTGCGAGCTGTAACGATGATACGAGCGGATAACAGGTAGGCATCATATTCGCACTTGTGAGCCTTCACTTTCCGGCGCCCGGATTCCAGAAGGTCATAACATTGATGCGCATCCTGGAGTAAGCGGTTGTAGTCCTTTGTGCAACTCGCATGGATTGCTTCGTGAATCTGCCCCAGATCGTTGGGGAACAAATACTTCGCTTCTTCTCGCGTTAGAACCAGCTCATGCAGTCGCCACAAGGCATCGGCTGCGTCCGCATTTTGGAGACCAAAGTACTCCTTCGCAAAACTGCGCGTAAAGGAAAGATGACGGCGCACCATTCCCCTGGCAAAAAGGTGGGCCGTGTAAGCTGCTGCCAGCGGGTACGTATCCCTAAGATTGCGCGCCGGTTCCCACCAACACGCGATCGCCCCAAGGCACCCGCGGTTGCATAGCTGTTGAGCCAGCGCAGTCATCTCGTTAACATTTCGCATCGCATCTACGTCAGGCTGAAGGATCCCTCCGCACATCTTTGGTACACAAACAATCTCAAACCCCGCATCAACGCTGGGTATGATTCGCTCAGCAGGCACAGCCGCATAGTGCCAGTGCAACAGCAGGATGTCCCGGGGCAATTCGCGTAGAAGCTGAGGATGCTTTTCGACTGGGTCGGCCCACATCATCATACGCTTACCACAAGCCGTGACACTTGAGTGAATTGCCCTGGCATGCTCCGAGAGGAGGTAAGACTGTGGTCTTTTACGAGCGCGGAGAGCACATCGTTTACAACCCCGCAAATCAACTTCATCCAATCCTGTGTGAAAATATTGACTGGGGAACAGACCGGCCACTTCCTCAATCAGTGTCCGAATCAATGGCAGCGTGTCAGGATGAGAGGGGCATATTGCATTGTGATCAAAAGGGTCGCCATCAAACAGGTGGCGATACTGCGGCAATCCGGTAATGGCAAGCGAGTGTCCGAGACTTTCCAGTTCCGGTATGACATCGATGCCGACATCTGCAGCCGCCTGGATGAAACGCCGCGTCTGAACTTTACTCATTGCGTAAGGAGATGCGAGTTCTGGATGCGAGTCAAGGCGCAGAGCGAATCCCTCATCATCGCTGAAGTGCCACAGGATCGTGTTGTAGCCCCATTTTGCGAGTTGAGGAAGTATGGACAAATAAAATTCATGCCGCTCAACCAAGCGAGCAGGATCAAACATGATTCCTTTGATTTGGAAACGATTCATGGCGGTTTTGGCATGCATTAGCGATCCCATTCTGTTCTTGAAGCCAGGCTGAGCACTCAATTGTTCGAGAGACAACGCCTACGGAGTCTGAACGATAACCATACGCACATTACCTATTCCTTTCCTCGGTAACACATGGCCACGCATCCGTACGGAAGGGGGATGCGGGCAGACCATCCTTATTCATTAAATTAGGCATGGCAGTATCACGCCACGCGAAACGGACCGCAACGGGATGCACTACAGATTTGCTGCGAGCGTTGATAACATCGCCATCGATGACGGCATTTGCAGGGTAAAAGATCCGATCGTCGCCAGCAATTTCAAACCAGGTGAGAGGCTGACCATCGCGTGTGGTCAGTCCAGCACCAACGTGGCAAAACCTGAGGACTACGTAATCGCCTTGCACCTCATAGTCTGTGAACAGTGGCCCTGAGCATTCCAGGCTCGGGATATTGTATGTTGTGGCAAGAGCCCACAGAGACAACCGCCGTCCAACCTCAGCTTTGTGTGTAGGATGCAAGTTCGTCAGATCATCCACAATGTCATGAATAACAACCATACCAGTGTGTGGCACGGTCTTGTGCGTAAAGAGTTGAGACTCCCAGAGTTCTGGAAGCGCGTGACCTTCAGTGTCGCCGTCAATGCCATAGTCGTACGGCGCGATCTGCACAAAAAATACGGGCATGACTGGCTGCTCAAATGCCTGGCGCCAACTCTGAATAAGCGTTGATAAGATCGTACGGAATTGGTATGCGCGCACTACATTGCTTTCACCCTGATATAGAATGGCGCCGGCCAGTTTGTACCTCGTGAGAGGTGCAATCATGCCGTTATAAAGGACTGCTGGTCTTCGTTTAGATCGGGCAGGATCATCCGCTAGAATTGGTTTCGGTGGGATCAGCAGTCCCTGGATCTCAGCCTGCTGCGCCAACTCTTGCCATTCTATAATTTGCTGATCATATTTGGCCTGGGCCACGTCAGGATCGTACGCCTTTACCTCCAGATCCCATTTTAAGAGCAATGGCGCAAGAGATGATTGTGCATCTAACGCGTCGCGTGGTATCCATGACTCGCCTCGTGCGCCGCCATAACTTGCATGAATCAAGCCTATGGGGACATCAAGCTGCCGATGAAGCTCTCGTCCAAAGAAGTAGCCAACTGCAGAGAAGCTCCTCACCGACTGTGGGGTACATGGGCTCCACACACCCAAGAATGACTCACGGTCCGTCTCCATGTCGTCAAGAGGCTTATCCGCTATTGCCCGATGTACATTAAAAAGGCGAATGTTGGGATATTCGGCTTCTGTGGCGTGATTCCTGGCGTTGTCTATGTGATCTGCGAGGGATAGCGTCATGTTGGACTGACCGGCACAAAGCCATACTTCGCCGATCATGATATTCTGAACGACTATGTGTTCACCACTGGATGTGTCAACGTACATGACATGTGGACCGCCGGCCGACAGAGGGTCAATAATAACACTCCAGCAACCGTCTTCTGAAATAATACTTTCGGCACGCTTATCCGAAAGACGCACTGAGACAGACATTCCGGGCTCACCCCATCCCCAAACCACCAGCTCACGATCGCGCTGCATGACCATTCCGTCACTGATAATTGCCGGCAACCGCAGCGCGGCCTGCCCTGTAACAGATGCTGATAGATGCTGTGCCGCTATTGTTGCAATGACAATGAAGGCAAGCGAAGCGGTAAGTATCCTCCGGAATGCAGTCATGTCGGTCCGACGAACGCATTTACTAAATGCTGCAACTGGCTGTTGATAACCTGCGCTTATCGTTGACTTATAAAAGGCATTCATCATTGTAATTGCGCGTCAATTCTCAGGAGCTGAATGTACGATGCTACCCGCGGTCCTGCTTTATTAATAACAACAGTTAAACTTACACCATGATTCATGGGAGCGCACCCATATCGGGCTGGACCATGCTCTTTGACCATTGCGTTGTTCTACGCGAACCCGGTAATGGATCTCTCCTGCAAAGGGTTCGTCATCCTCCATCACAAGCTGTGCGGTATATCCTGCCTCAGGAATCGCTTTGTGAATCTTGGCCTTGTACGCAACATGGTGGTAGATATCCTGACGCTCTGGCGAACAAGGAGGTATGCCGCACCTATCACTCAGCAGTTGTACACATTCATCTCTGAACCACATTTCTCTGCTCCCAGCCAGGAAATCACGTAACAGTCCTGATTCCACCTGGTTATTAAGAGTGATCTGGATGTGCGAATCAGTGGCCGCCTCGAGTTCAAAGATGTTGGCATTCTGGAAGCGATCACCTGCAGTAGCCGAATTACTCGTCATCGTAAATGAGACTGAGGATCCATTGATTACCGGAATCCCCTGATCCACAGAAACCCAACATGGTTCATATGACAATACTTTGCCGCCTGCCACCTCAAGCTGGCCCTTCCACATCTTGGGCACAACATCAAGCTGGTTGGTGCGGGGTCCCCAGCCGGCTTCTATTCGTAACTTGTATTTCGTTACCCGCCCGTCTTGCGGGACGGACCAAGTCCCCTGATGACAGTGCGTCGCGATCACAAGATTGTTGCGGAGCAACTCGATACGATCGATCGCATCAGAACCTTGCACCGCAATCCAGATCCTTCGCTTTCCACCAGCTGTGAATATATCCCCCATTAGATGATCGTCTACTGTAAACTGTATCTGTATCCGATCACCCGTGACGCCGTAAACACGACGTGCCCGGAACGACTCCCAGATACTGTCGCGGGTCAGGTCAGCCGAGTAGCACGCCATGAGTCCACGACCGTACTGACCAGCCAGATCGCCCCAACCATCGGTTGAGCATATCGCTCCCAGGTGTAAACCTCGCTCAAGCGCGTCCTGGTACGTCCCTCCGCTTACACCAGGTCCCATGCTTGGATTTGCGCGTAAGCCGATAAGCTCCTCATCAGATTCTGAACAGCCATGAATGGAAAAAAGCTCAGTAAATGGCGTGATTGTTTCGTTACAGACAGACCAGTCTCTGCCACGGACTCCTCGGCGATAGGCGGTATGGTGTGGAATAGCCAATGCTTTGCAGGTGGAGAGACGTGAATAGAGTTCTTCCAGAGCATCTACATGAAGCAGTGGCAGGTTCTCCGAATGACCTATGACGTTATGGTCTCCACAACGGCCGTCTCCCTGCCACTCATAACCTGGAAACACCACAAATGTCCCGTCATCATTGCACTCTCGCGTACACCTGCAGACATCAGCCCACTCCGAGTTCAGACGTTCAAGCGGCTTCCAATCCTCAAGCACGAGTTTATTCGAAGTAGATTTTTCAAATACATGTCCCCCGGGCTGAAAAGCTTCCGCACACGCCGTGTAATATGCAGTCGCAAGAAAATCGAGATGCCTGGAGCCTTGTCGGAGCGTAGACTCAAGCGATGGAATCTGGTTTTCGAATTGATGGGTATTGTGGTGGGTCTCACCCCAATATAGCTGTAAGTCGCTCATACTAACTCCGACAGTTGCCCTTAATTGCGGCAGGGTGGGCCGAAACCTGGCCCAAGGCATTAATATGGGCCGCGAGAGATTGCGCAATCTCAATCATCCCGTAGTCGCTGGGATGAATCAGGCCCGTTGTCAGGCCCGAAATGTTCTTCAACAGATCGGGTCCGTTGATGACGTGTACGTTGCGATGTGACAGCGCACCCGCTGCATCCACCAAGGCCTGGCGATACTCGCCTGGTGATGGCAGAGTTTTTGTGGTTGCTTCAATTCCAAAATCACGATAGAAAGGGAACAGTGTCAGACAGATCACGCTCCGACTGGGATCAGCCCCCGCAATTCTGTTGATCATGTAGAACACACGCTCATGAAACTCGGGTATCGTGAACTTCTGCATGTTCACGGACAGTTCCAGAGATGCGATATGCCAATCGCGCCGATCGGCAATGTAATCAGCGATTTCCCGCTCACAGTGCGCAGAACCATCGACCCCCAGGTTAATCAAATCAGCCCCGAGGTAACGTGCGGTCAGGCTGACATAGTTCAGATGCGGCCCCTCTGCGTCAAGTCCATGTGTGATGGACGTGCCATAAGTCAAATAGCGAAGTGAAGGCAGCTCGTTGGGCTGGGGTGGTCGAATCCCCTCACCTTGGATGTCGTGAAGGAATATCGGATCCCGTTGCGGCCCCCCCAAGATGATCCGACATACCTGGGGGTTGAATACCATGTTCTGACAATAACGCCCCTCAAGTCGCTGAAGTTCCTCAGGTTGTGAGATCTCAATTGTTTGGGGTTGTTGGTGAATGATAAAACGCTGGCTGGTGTCGAAAAGACCCTGGAAAACCGTAAGCCGCGTCTGCCCCTGAGATGAAAGAGTGATGCGGCACGGTCCGTCTGCCTTGAATCTGATCTCCATGTTATCCGGCTGCAACATCCGGAATTGCGCCAATTCATTCAGTGATAATCGTACCGGCTCTGGAACACGTTGAAGTCGTAGGCCGGCTAGACCCTGCACCCGCTTCATGTCCCCAACGTTATGCAACTCGACGTTCTGATAGATCATGGCAGGCCGTGTCAGCCGGAGATCCGAGTTTGCTGACCACTTGTGACGAGGCTGTTGTTCACAAGGGGTGCGATGTTCTTACGACGAAGAACTTGCGCATAGGCCTCACGATCCGCCAATGCGTCTTAATACCGCGTGGAAAAAAAGCGGTTTGCCCTGCATGTATTTCATGCGTCTTACCACTGACGTCAGTGACGATTGCTTCGCCGCTCAGAATAAGCATGAATTCATCCCAAGTGTATTCCCAGTCAAACTCGCCCGCTTCGCATGACCAGTAGCCACTCGAGACGGTTTTGTCGGACGTTTGCCCAACGATCTGGCCGCGGGCAACCGGATTGCCCGCTGTGATCTGCATTTTCGAGAGCGGCATGGCTGGCAATACTGTGGGTTGTTCAGCAACTTCGATCCGCTCCGTGGCCAACATGATGATTACCTCCAAAGGAAGATGATGGCGGCGTCTCACTGATGTCATCGAATCCCAGTCACTCGCCCCTCCTGATCGTGATTGCCCGTGAAAGTATGTGCGATACTGAGGAGCAGCGATCAAGTCATCCGGCTCCCAATTGCCGCCAGGTCATTCAGGCGGTAGCGAGACTTGGTCAGTATGTATGTCAGGCCACTTGATCTTGGCCAGACAGAACTGCCCTCGACTGCGGGACCATCCGTCTCGTCCCGGCCGATCACGCAGAAAGCTCACGTACAGATGACCGTCCGCCCAAGTGAGTCCAGGATAGCCTGTCATCGTGGCGCCAGTCTCGAATCCCAGAAGCGGTGTGAGCACCTCACCGTCGTAGCGGAAGATAACGGCCATGTGACCGCCAAACCTACCGCCAAGGTCACGGAATCCACTCCCTCGAGACCCTGCAATCACCTGGCCATCAGGCAGAGTAATGACATCGGGTCCTCCGAAGCTGTGTGGTCCTTTGGAGTTGGCCTTATTGACGTGCCAACGGGTATATGGCGGCAGGCTACTGGCGACGTAACCGCTTCTTGAGAAGACAACCCAGCGGTCACCCTGGAAGGTCGAGGCGGTCTCATTACCTCCCACGTCCCCATCGGTGGGTATTTCCACGCGAATTGGTTGATAGTTGAGGCCGTCGTTGCTCGTCCACAACACGCCGGGCCGGCTAAGCCCGTAAGCGCTTCCGTTATGCCACGCAATTTTGAACATCTGCCCAACGGTTCCGTATTGCGGGTCAAGCGGTTGGAAGCTCTTCAATGGCGACCAACCCACACCATCGCTGGAAAAGCTTGCGGCCATACCCCCCTCTGGAAGCATGCTGCACAGAGTTGTGAGCATGAGCCTGCCATCTGTGGTCGGGGCAAAATGAGTGGAGTTGTCGCCGTTGTTATTCCAATCAATCTCATAATGGGCCACGGTCTTCCATTCCTCACAGTTCACGTCACTAGTCAAAACGTGTATGACTGCGTCCCCATCGCCATGAGGCAAGTTGCGTTCGGTGAACATGGCGACCATCTTGTTCTGGAACCAGATGATCCGGGGGAAGGTGATATACCATGGGCTTGTGTCACCCCACGGGGCCTTTTGTTCCCATCGGTCGTACCAGTGATCGTCGTTGCGTCCCCAGATTGCCTTGACCCAAATCACTTTGGCGCCTTCGGCCTCGAGTTGATCCGAAAGCCACACGTCTGGTTCAATTTCCACTGATTGCTCTACTAATTCCGGCGATGTGCGTGGAACGATCTCGGGGTCGTTCCGACTCGGTACTGCCACACCAGCGCCAGCGGCGTAAGCCAAAGCACAGAAGAGCAGGCCTGTGTAGATGAATGCGTGCCGTCTCGAATGAGTCACTGTCATAGTAACCATTATTTGCTCCTTGCGCACTGAGCTTTCATTTTGCTCAAAACCAAGACAAACAGGAAGCGTGGCGATACGGCTACCAGGCCCGTCACACGCGGCCAGAGGCATTGGGAGGCCGCGGATGGAATCGCGTTCGCCTTGTTACGCTGAATTTGAAGAATCCGTTGCCAGCTTCCATTGAAACGCGGCCCCGCTTGGACAACGGCGCCAAGTTCGCAAGGTAATCATAGCGCAGCCTTCAACTTCAATGTACTGCCGTTCACAAATCCTGAAGAGGTCCGCTCCTTAAACGTCTGCGTTGCCTTGTTAAAGGCGGTGCGGAGTATTGAAGTATCAGAACACAAATTCACAAAGTTGTATCCAAACTCGATCAACCTCGGAACTTCATCGATATCCCTGACACCGGTTCCTGCCGCCTTCTCATGCTCCACGGCCGCCCGGGCCACCTCCCGCCGAGCATCCTCGACTTCCACAGCGTTCAACTGGCCAGGCTTGCCCAAACCTTGTGAATAATCAGCGGGCCCAAAGAAAAGCATGTCGATTCCGGGAACGCGGGCTATCGCCTCCAGGTGAGCCATGGCCTCGGGATCCTCAATCTGCACGGCGATCAGTACCTCTTTGTTGACGAATTCCATGTAATCCTCGATGGAATTGGCTCCATAGTCGTTATCCGCACTGGCGCCATCCAACGAACGCCTTCCCAAAGGATGGAAGCGAGTTTGACGAACAATGCTTTCTGCCTGGTCAGCCGTCATGACATGGGGGATAAGTAGTCCCGTTGCGCCCGCTTCCAAGGGCCGAATCAAGCTCGTGTAATTGTTGTGCGGTGTTCTTACGATACAGTCGATGTCGTAGGCGCGGCATGAGCGGGCAAAATTCTCAACATCGCGCACCGAATGCGGTAAGTGCTCGGTATCGATCCAGACAGCATCGAACCCGGCCATTCCAGCCATATCACAGATCCGGGGGTCAGCGCTGTTGATCTTAGCACTACAAGCGATACCCCCGCTCCGTACAACTTTCAGGACTTTATTAGATCTCATGATTCCTCACCAACTCCCACCTGTCAGGTGATCCCACCCTGTTGATCCGCCAACGTGGCTCAACAGCACTGAAAGTCAGGATCGAGTTTATGAAATCTGTTTCTGTTCAACCGCATGAAGCCAAGTGACGCCAGACCGAATACTACTACTGAAGTCGGCTCGGGGATCGCAGCCTCTACAGTTTCAACAGCCTCATCGAAGGCCAGGTCTGAACCGGCGCCCCAGCCCCAGTTGTCACCGAGAATCTGGAGGTCCGCCAGATTGACAACGCTATCACCGGTGAAATCCGCTTGAGTCCATGTTGCGCTTGTGGACTGCCAGTTATCGCCAAGGATCTGCAGGTCACTGAGATTGACCTGACCGTCGTTGTTAGCGTCACCGGGATGCAGAGCGGACGTCAGCACGAGGTTGTCAACGATTCCGTCCATGTTACTGCCATGAAGGTCGCCGATATAGATTCCGTTCAGGCCCACGGCGCCCGCGCTGCCCGTCCAGAAATTCTGACCCGTATATGACGTCAAGATGGTATCGTCATCAAGCGTAACAGAAACATCATAGGTGCTGGACGCTAAATCCGAACTGATTTTGATATGGGCATTAGAACTGAGTTGCAGGAATGTATAGTCCGTGTAGGTGGCGATTCCGTCGTAGGCGACCAGCCAGGTTTGCGTAGCGGCATTGTTCATTTTGTAATAAAGGCGCACCATTTCGGCCACACTATCATCCGGCATGGTGCCGAATAGTTTCAGGAATGCTGAGCCTACGCCGGCCGTATGCGCCCTGCTAAGGACAAGATCAAACTCGACCACAAAGTCCCCGGTAATATCAGCGTTAACTGAATTCTCCAACGTCACGTCGCCCCCTGTTTCCCCGGCGTATTGAAAGGCGTTGGCACCACCGTTAAGGAAGGGTGAGGCAACAATACTGGCGCTGCCAGGAGCATTGAACATGACGTCGAAATCACCAAACACGGCACCGCTGGTCAGCGCCCCCTGCGTTGCCCCCTCGAAATCTTGCGTAAGCGTCGCTTGGGCGGGCCCTACAGCAGCAGCAAAGATAATCAGTACACCCAGAGTCGTGTGAGTCATCTTCTACTCCTTCCCAAATGCAGGACATTGTGGTTGCGAGATTAGAATCACGGCAAATCCTTCTTCGGGCTCTGTTAGTATTGCTGACAGCGCGTCGCTGCAACACCACCATCGAAACAGTTGCGGCAAACTCCAGGATTTTGAGTGCCCCCCTCCCTCAAGAAGCAACCCATACAAAAACCATACACCATTTGTGTCTATACAGTTATGTACTGTATACTAAAGGCAGGGAGCCTCAGAGAATCTGGATTCGAACCACTTCCTTTCTTTGGGCATATTTCACCAAGATGCTTCTCGTTCTCAAGACGCATTGCATACAATAATTAGTGTATACAATCCGGCGATCTTGTCAAGGGTCGGACTCATGAATATGAACTGGTAGATACACGCAGGCTGAGGTGCTCCCCATGCGCTGGGCGCGCAACGGGGGAAGTTAAGGTGGATTCGTCACATGGGATTGACTCCGGCTGCTGCTGCGCAGGCAGCCCGTAGGGCGACCTTAGCAGCAGCGGCCGACGCCGTGTCGTCCGGCTCCCCGCGCTGGATGCCGTACACCTGCGCCGGTGTGCGGCCGTCGTGCGACCGATGCGGCCGCTCGTCATTATAGAACGGGAAGTACCGACCCAGGCCCGTGGCGGCCTCAGCCGGTGTCTGGTAGTCCTTCAGGTACACCTCCTCGTACTTGACGGTTCGCCACAGCCGCTCGACGAAGATGTTGTCGAACGCCCGACCCACGCCGTCCATGCTGATGGCGATCCCGCACGCCTGCAGCACGCCGGTGAACGCCTGGCTGCTGAACGGACTGCCTGGGTCCGTGTTGAACATCTCCGGCCTGCCCAACCGCAACGCCCGCTCCAACGCGCTGACAACTCCCACGCCAGCACATACCGGTGGCACTGGCGGCTGATCGTGATCCGGGGATGGTTGGTCTCGATGAGCATCCGCTTCCGCTCCGCCGTCAGTTCGTCCACAGCTTTTTTTGGAGGAAGTCCAGCTCCACCTTCATCTGCCCGATCTGCTGGTAGAGCCGCTGCGCCAGCTCCTCCTGCTGCCGGTGATCGGCCGCTGCACGCACGCTGAACACCTGCTCGGCCGTGTCCAGCAACTGCTTCTTCCACGGCGCGATCTGGCTGGGGTGGACCTGGTACTGGCCCGCCAACTCCGCCATCGTCCGCTGACCCTTGACCGCCTCGACCGCCACCCTGGCCTTGAACTGAGCCGAAAACCGACGCCGTTGATTCGCCAGGATTCGTCTCCATCGCCGGGCGACGAATCTACCTTAACCGCGCGCCTAAATTCTGGGGAGCATCTCAATTTCACTGTAATCACGATCCTTTAGTGCAAAACCAAGCTCCTGCAAGAGGTTACGGTTCTCGGGTCGGGAGAATCCCACCCTCACCGCTTTGCCTGCTTCTGCACAAGCCTGTGTCCAGTGACGATACGGCGGGTCACTCGATCAGCATTTCACCGGCTGCGGCGCAACCGACAGCCAGGGCTGAGCAATCCTGCAGGCGATCGCCCAGGGCGGCTGGGCAAACTTCACAATGCTGCGCCACGTCGGGCAGGACTTGGGACCTGAACTGTTCGATCACCACGTCGAGCCACGGTTGGCCGAAGTACCGAGCCAGGCTGCCCAGCGTGATCACGTCGGGCACCAGCAGGTCGCCGACCAGGGCGCAGGCGGAGCCGACAGCCAGTGCATTCTGTCGCACGACTTCCACGGCCTCGCGATCACCTTCAGCCGCCAGCGCGGACAACTGTGAACCGGTTGGCGGTTGCTCCGCCCAGCGCCCGGGGAAGCACCAGGCCGCCAAACCGGGCAGGCTATTACCGGCCGCGAAGGCTTCGAAAGAGCCGACCTTGTTGAACGCGACGGGACCCTCCGTGCGATAACGGACGTGGCCGATCTCGGGACTGCGCCCGCGCGCTCCGTGATAAGGCTTCCCATCGATGACCAGGCCGCAACCGAAGCCCGATCCGCATGTCAGATACGCCACTCTCGACCGCTCCTGTCCCGCGCCCCACATCCACTCGGCCAGCGCGCAAGCAGCCGCATCGTGCTCGATCCGCGTGGCCAGGCCAAAATGCGCCTGAATCAACTGTTGCAGGGGGATCGCATCCCAGCCGGGCAGATTGGGCGGTGAATCGACGATGCCGTTCTGCGCATCGAGCGGCCCGCCGACGGGAACGCCGATGCCCGCGAATTGTTCGATGCCGCCGAAGCGTTCGACCAATTCGCGGCCGCGCCGGCAAAGTTCATCAATCATCGCCGTCGGGCCGCGCTGGACTTCCGACGGCCACTGCAGGCGTTCGCACACGCGGCCGTGACGATCGCCCACGATCGCTGCGCACTTGGTTCCGCCGACATCCAGGCCCAGGATCAGATGATCGTGAGCCCGGGCGAGAGGATCGGTCATAGACGGCGGCGAGGCCAATGCGGGGTGCTCCGTTGCACGCAAGTTCGCGGCAAGGCAAAATGGTAACCTGATTGAGGGATAAAAAGCATGGCGGGTCCTGGGGTAATCGTGCCCAGGCAAACCCGACCGTGCGGCAAGGGGCTTGCTCTGCTGGGCGGGCTGGAATCCGAACCCGGAGCACAACCTGGACCAATGCCGCGGTCTTGCGGCGGGCTGCTCTGATCGATCGTGTCAATTGCCTTGGGGAACATTCATCTCAGACAGGAACGAACATGATGTTAAACCGTCACACCTGGTTGTCGATCACGTGTTTGTGTTTGCTCATGCCGTGCCTGGCCCTGGTTGCGGTCACGACAACGGCCTCGGGCGCGGATTTGCCGCCGCCGGTGTCGTTCTGGCCGTTTGAGCGCTGCGAGGATGGCAACAAGGTGCTCGACGCCATGCGCAGCGGGCGCGATGGGCAGTTGATCGGCGGGACCAAGATGGTGGACAGCGGCTACGAAGGCCGAGCGCTATCCTTCGACGGCAAGGATGACGCGGTGCTGATCGAAAAGGCGGAGGACCTGCTGACCGGGCCGACGTGGACGGTGTCGCTGTGGTTTCTGCGCTATCCGCAATCGGAAGGCGGCGAGAGCAAGCTGCGCACGATCCTGGCGGTGGGTGATGCCAGCAACCTGAGCATCAGCGCCATGCCCGCCCAGAGCAGCCAGTTGCGCGTGCGTCTCAACCAGTCTGAGCAGGCCTTCGAGGTGCCCTTTGACATGGCGTGGCATCACCTGGTCGCGGTGCGGGCGGACAATCAGGTGAGCCTGTACATCGACGGCAAACTGCTGGGCGCCATGCCGGCCGACACGGTCAGTCCCGGCCCGCTGCACCTGGGACACGACGGCACGGAAGCGCAACCCTCGCGCCACTTTAACGGCATGATCGACGAGGTGCAGGTGTACGATCAGGCGCTTTCGCCGCAGCAGATCGCCTCGATGTATGAACTGATTCCGCCGCAGGTCAGCGAGCCGTTCACCGCCGAGCGCGTGGGCGGCGAGCTGGGTTATCACAGCTTCCGCATACCATCACTTCTGACCGCCCCCGACGGATCGCTTCTGGCTTTCTGCGAAGGGCGAAAAGATGCCGGCGCTGACTACGGCAACATCGACATCGTGCTACGGCGCAGCAGCGACGGCGGGCGCACCTGGGGACCGCTGCAGGTGGTCTGGGATGACGGCCCGCACACCTGCGGCAACCCGACGCCGGTGGTCGATCGCGACACCGGCCGCATCTGGATGATCTCCACGCACAGCCTGGATGAAGATACGCAGAAGGTCATTCAGACGGGTAAATCCAAAGAAGGCCGCAACGTCTGGACGCTCTACAGCGACGACAATGGCGCCACATGGTCTAAACCCGTTGAGATCACCAACTCCGTGAAGAAGCCCGAATGGTTGTGGTACGCCACCGGCCCGGGCGTGGGATTGCAGATGCTCGACGGCCGCATCGTGATTCCCGCCACGCGCAACACGGGCAGCGACGGCGGCAAATCCGCGTTCGCGCTGGTCTTCTTCAGCGATGATCACGGCCAAACGTGGCACATGGGCGGCGAAGCGGGCGATCGGGTCAGCGAATCACAGGTCGTCGAGCTGGCTGACGGCCGCCTGATGCTGAGCATGCGCCGCGTGGCCGATCGCCAGATGCTGATGTGCCAGTCTTACAGCAGCGATCGCGGATTGACCTGGTCGCCGGTGCAGCAGCAGGGGCAGTTGATCTCGCCCGGCGGCATCGCGGTGGGGTTCACCGGCGGGTGTCAGGCCAGCATGCTGCGCTACAGCCGGGCCGATCGGCAGGACGCCAATCGCCTGATCTTCAGCAACCCCGCCAACCGCTATCCCTACGGGCCCGAGGGTCGCATCAACATGACCGTGCGCATGTCGCTGGATGAGGGACACAGTTGGGCCTTCCAGCGCCAGTTGTATCCGCGCTATTCGGGCTACTCCTGTCTGACGGTGCTCAACGACATGACCATCGGCCTGCTCTATGCCTGGGGCGATGCCACGCGCTACGAGCGCATCCTGTTTACGCGGATCAATCTGCCGTGGCTGACCTGCGGGGTGGAGCGTGCTCCGCTGGTGCCGCCGGCGCCGAGTTCGATCAAGGCGGAGCGCAGCAGTGAGGACAAGGTGTCGGTGCAATGGTCGCCGACGCCCAACGCCGACGGCTGGCGCGTGTATCGCTATGTCGATGGCAATCAGGGCGCCGCGGTGATGATTGCGGAGTTGCCCGGCGATCAGAGCGGCTATCTCGATCAGCCGCCGGCCGGAGACAAAGCGATCTTCTATCGCGCCGAGCCATATAACAGTCAGGGTCGGCCGCCGGTTGTGCGGGTGGTTCGATTTCAACCGTAATCCACTCCGCTTCCAATGATGTTGTGTCCTTTGCCACAGAAAGGATTGCCATGAACATGCGACTGCTGATCCAGAGCCTGATCTGTACGAGCCTGCTTGCCACGTGCTGCCTGGCCGAGGAGCAGGCATACACCGGCGACGTCACCGACGTGCGCACGATCCGCCACCTGGACAAGCATCCCGGGGCGGCCCGCCTGTGGGAGCCCTACATCGCGCAATGGGAAGGCAAGCACCTGGTGGCGGCCTTCGGCGTGACCATACCCGGCAAGACGGACATGGGCGACATCCTGGCCAGCGTCTCGCGCGACGACGGCGACACCTGGGGCGACCCCGTGGTCATCTTCGATCACAACCGCTGGCAGGGTTCGATCCAGTTCGCCTACGCCAACGCGATCCTCTACAAGCCGCCGGGCCAGGACGTGCTGTGGTGCTTCGCCATGCGCTGCCCGATGGTCTTTCGCAACAGCGAGGAATCGCAACTGGTGGGGGCCTTCAGCGCCGACGGCGGGCGCTCCTGGTCGCCGGTGGAGATGGCCATGCACTACACCGGCCCGCTGATCGTCGTGGCGGGTTTGTGCGAAACACAGATCGACGGCCAGAAGCGCTACCTGTTGCCGGCCCACCGCAACACGTTACAGAAAGACCCCCACGGCTCGCGCGATCAGTTCGTGCTCAGCAGCAGCACGCTGTTGGAGTGGAAGCTGGAAGGCTACATCCCGCAGCCGGAGACGGGCAAAGTGTTCCTGCACGAAGGCAACATCGCGCCCGGCGACGCGCCCGGCGAACTGAAGATGATCATGCGCACCGCCAACTATGAGAACGACCGCCTAGGCACTGATCCACCCCGTGCTTTTTCCAGCGTCAGCAGCGACGGCGGCCGCACCTGGAGCCCCGCACAGCAGGAGCCGGACCTGCACAACGCCAAGAGCAAGGGCTACTTCGGCCGCGCCACTGACGGCACGCATCTCTATGTCTATAACGACGGCCCGGTCGGCCAACGTGCGGCCATGCGCTACAAGATCAAACCGACCGGCGGATCGTGGAGCGATGAGAAAACCTTCTACGACGCGGGCATTAAGAACTCTTACCCCACGCTCATCGAAGTAGCGCCCGGCGACTTCCGTGCTGTCTGGGACAGTGGAACACCCGACAGTCATCGCACCCACATCCACTTCGGCAAGCTCAAACTGCCGCAATGAGCCGCGCCCGTGTGGAAGCGTTTCCTTGCTCGTTCACGCTCGCGGCTTGTGAAACTGACGTGCCATCGCCAATTAAAAACCCGACACGTCACGCGCGTCGGGTTCACGACTTGTGGTTGGACCCCCTATGGGCCCACAAGCGTAGCTGGTGTTATAGCCCCTGCAGCCACAATCCATCTGAGCGGCTGTTGGGCTGGTACTCACTTCCAGGTGAGGGAAAAAGAGGGCGAGACTGAATGGCCCCCGTTGGCCCTCCATCAGACTATCGACCCAGCCGGTTAAATCAATTGAAAGTTTTTCTCCTGCTCATTCGTGCATTTTGCAAATCAAGTGCCCTGTCATACCTCATGTGCCTGTGAGAACCCCGCCCGGGCCATCTCCGGAGAACAACCGCGAAGGTCGCTAATATGTTACAACTATTACCGTGCCCATCGTTGTTCCAGGAGCCACTGACATGAGACGCATCATGACCATCGTTGCACTCACCACCGCGCTGTTCACCCCCGAGCTGATCGCCGATCCGGCCGCCGACCTGACGCAGGTGCCCGGCGTGGTGATCGCCCATTCCCCGCAATCCAGCGGCATCTACATCGGTTCGCCCGGCATCGCCATCCTGCCCGACGGAGCCTACCTGGCCAAACAGGATGAGTTCGGCCCCAAGTCCACCGAGCACACCTCTGCGGTCACCCACGTCTATCGCTCCGAAGATCAGGGCCAAACCTGGCGCGAGGTCGCCCGCCTCGACGGCCTGTTCTGGTCCAACGTGTTCGTGCATAACGATGTGGCCTACATCATGGGCACCAGCTTCCATCACGGCCTGATCAACATCCGACGCAGCGATGACGGCGGCACCACCTGGACCGAGCCGGTCGATCCCGAGCACGGCCTGATCACCCCCACCGGCCAGTATCACACCGCGCCCATGCCCATGCTCTATCACAACGGCCGCATCTGGCGGGCCTTCGAGGATGCCTCCAACGGCGACAAGTGGGGCGAACGTTACAGCGCCCTGGTGATGTCCGCTCCCGTGGACAGCGACCTGCTGCGCAGCGACAGTTGGACCTTCTCCAGCATGGTCCAACGCAATCCCGCCTGGCTCGGCGGCACCTTCCGCGCCTTCCTCGAGGGCAATGCCGTGCTCACGCCCCAGGGCCAGATCGTGGACATCCTGCGCGTCGATTGCCCCACCGGCGGCAAGGCGGCTGTCGTCCGCATCAGCCCCGACGGCAAAACCGCCAGCTTCGACAGCGACACCGGATTCATCGATTTCCCCGGCGGTTCCAAGAAGTTCACCATCCGCTACGACGAACAAACCAAACGCTACTGGTCGTTGGTCAACCCCGTGCCGCCAATCTACAACGATCTGATGACCACCGGCGAAAAACCCACCCGCGCTGCCAGCATCCGCAACACCGCAGCCATCATCAGCTCGGCCGATCTGATCCACTGGAAAATCAACTGCATCGTCCTGCATCACCCGGAGGTCAAACACCACGGCTTCCAGTACCCCGACTGGCTGTTCGACGGCGACGACATGATCGCCGTCATCCGCACCGCCTACGACGACGGCCTGGAAGGCGCTCACAACGCTCACGACGCCAACTTCCTGACCTTCCATCGCTTCAAGAACTTCCGCGAACTGACCATGGCCGACTCGGTGGTCGATCCGACCACACTCGGATTGCCCAATCGCTGAAGCTTCGCTCAACCGGAGTCCGTGCATGACCGCACACGACTGCACGCGACGTCAATTCGTGCAGCGGGCCGGCCTTAGCGCCGCTGCGCTGGCGACGTGGCCGTGGCTGACGCCCCGCGCCGCGGCGGCGGATGATGCAGATGCATTTGAGGTGGTGGTCATTGGCGGCACACCCGGCGGCATCGCCGCGGCCGTCACAGCCGCCCGTCTGGGAAGGCGCGTCGCCCTCACCGAAATGCATCCGCACCTCGGGGCCATGAGCGCCAGCGGCCTGGGCAAAAGCGACATCACCAAACGCGACATGATCCAGGGCCTCTTCCGCGAGTTCGTCGATCGCGTCAAGCAGCACTACCTCGACACCGACGGCCCCAACTCGCCCAACATCAAGCTCTGCCGCGATGGCTACTACTACGAACCCTCCGTCGCTGAGCGCATCTTTGAAGGCTTCATTGCTGAGCAACCGACGATCACCGTGCTCAAGCGCCACGCTTTCGACGGCGTGCAGACCGAGGGCAAACGCATCACGGCCGCGCGCCTGCTGGACCTGCAAAGCGGGACCGCCAGACTGCTGCGGGCCGGGGCGTTCATCGATGCGACCTATGAGGGTGATGTTTATGCGGCGGCCGGGGCTCCGTTCCGCTTGGGCCGCGAATCGCGCGACGAATTCAACGAGCCGCACGCCGGCAATATCTACGTCGATCTCGACACGCACCAGATCATCGGCGGCACGGGCGAAGCCGACCAGCGTCTGCCCGCTTACACCTATCGCCTCTGCCTCTCGACCGATCCCGACAACCAGGTGCCCCTGACCGCGCCGCCGGCTGACTACGATCGCACGCGCTATCTCGGCTATGTCGAGGACTGGAAAAGCGGGCGCTTTCCTTCAAATTACATGGTGCTTCAGGTCGCGTTCACCATCGCTTCGATTCCCAATCACAAAACCGACGTCAACATGAAGCCGATCAGTCTGGGCTTTGCTTTCGCCGAGGAAAATGTCGGCTACATCCAGGCCGACCGCGCCGGCCGGGCCCGCATCGCCCAGCACATCCGCGATCTGACGCTCGGCTTGCTGTGGTTCCTGCAACACGATCCCGACGTGCCCGCCGACCACCGCGAAAAGGCCAACCGGTATCACCTGGCCAAAGATGAGTTTGCCGACAATGGCAACTTCCCCTTCCAGCTTTACGTCCGCGAAGGCCGCCGCCTGATCGGCCAGTACACGCTGACCGAACACGACATCACCATTCAACCCGAAGACATCGAGCCGCGCCGCTTCGACGACGCCATCGCCATGGGCGAGTTCCCCATCGACAGCTTCCCCTATCGCAAACGTCAGCCCGGCGACGAAAATCGCGGCATCACCGAAGGCTATCTCGGCATGATGCGGCAGATCACCCGCGCCTATCAGATTCCCTATCGCATCATGGTGCCGCAGTCGCTCGACGGCCTGCTGGCCCCGGTGGCCGCCTCCACCACGCACGTGGCCTTCTCCTCCATCCGCCTCGAACCAACCTGGATGGCCCTCGGCCAGGCCGCCGGCGTCGCCGTCCATCTGTCTCTGCAACACGGCGTTGAACTGCGCGACGCACCGATCGCCGACATGCAGGAAATCCTCCGCCAGCAAGGGGCCGTGTTGGACGACCCGGCCAAGGCATGAGCGGAACCGTCAGGACAACATTTACAATGGCGGCATGATCCCTCCGCTGGTGTTCTTCCTGCTGGATGGACGCGGTTACCTGCTGAGCTGTGCCTTGATGCTCACGGGCGTGCTGTTGCTGTGGCGCGCCAAATCACGCTGGCGGCGCTGGCCCGGCGATGCGCTGTCGATGGTGGGATTGCTCATCTGGATGACCACCGGACCGGTCCTTGCCCCGATGGTCATCGCGCTGTTTCTACTGCTGTTCGTCGGCTGGCTTCTGCTCGAACAAATCGAACCCCTGCGGCGCAGACGCTTCGCGGAGCTGGTGCGAGGTGCGATGCTCGCTGCGCTGCTGGCGATGGGGATATGCGAAACCTGGTTGATGCGTTGGCCGCGATTGCCCGCGCGGCACGTCGAGCAACTGGTGGTCCTCGGCGATTCAATCAGTGCCGGCATCGGCAGCAACAGCGAGGCTCCCTGGCCGGGTCTGCTCGAACAGCGCCATCAACTGCACGTGGTCAACCTCGCCATCGCCGGGGCAACCATTCGCTCCGCTCTCCACCGCGAACTGCCCCAGGTGCCCGGGGATGCAGACTGCGTGCTGATCGAGATCGGCGGCAACGACATCCTTCAGAATCGCGGCGACGCCGTGTTCGCTACGCAACTGGATCAATTACTCAGCAGCCTGCAGCAGCCGGGGCGCACGCTCATCATCTTCGAGCTTCCCTCGATGCCGTGGAAAGGTCAGCACGTACTGGCCCAGCGCAGACTGGCCAAACGCTACGGCGTGCAGTTGATCCCGCGGCGATTGTTCGTCAGCGTCATCGGCGACCGCAATCACAGCATCGATGGTGTGCATCTGAACGCGGCCGGACACGAGGCGATGGCCCAACTGGTCGAAGATATTCTTGCGCCGATGTGGACCGACTCGGGGCAGCGATGACCGACAGTTGTCCGCGCAACAAAACAGCCGGTCCCAGGCGGGGCCGGCTGCGAGCGTGCTGTCACATTCGGTTTGCGCTTAGAGGCCGAATTCCTCGGCCAGCAGAGCGTCGATGGCGCTGTTGAGCTTCTCGGGGGTTTCGTACGTGCCGGCCGCGATCTGGCTGCGCACCTGGTTGACCAGGTCGGTCCGCACATCGGGCAGGTCGGCGATCTTGCTGAGCATCTGCGCGGTGACCGACAATTCGACCTGATCGCGCTGGCGGCGGGTGGCGCTTTCGACGGCGGTGGCTGGTCTTGCGGCGGCGCGGACCTGACCTAGCGTCGCGGCCCCGGGTTGCGTGATGGGGCTGATGTCACTCATGGCTTGACGCTCCTGGACGTCTTACGAACCTGATGCATCCTAGTCATCCGTGCAGCGACCGTGACGCCTGTGCGCCAGCGCGGCCGGATCGGGATGACTCGGACCCACTCAGCCGGCCGGTTCCGAGAAGCCGGCCGATGGGCCTTTCCACTATCACTATCGCCCAAGCCGCGGGGCGGGCTTGAATGTATGCTAGTGATCGCGCACAACTCTGTAAAGACAATTCCAACATGAATTTAACGTTACGGCGGCCAGCGTCGGGTCCGGTAAGTCCGGCGAAAAAACTACTGATGACTGATGTGGCCAAACCCAGCGCTGTCCACAGCTTATCCACACTTTCCCACCGCTGAACCCGCTCGCTTGAACAAAGTTCCGGCCAGGAAAAAAATCTCAATATTTTTTCGGACCCCCGGAAGAATGGGGGATGGCGGATGGCGGACGGGGGATAGATTGCGGCACGCGGATTTGACCGAAAGCGGCATACACGGGAACTTCGCGGCATCTTTCATCTCACCTTTTTCCTTCTCACGCACGTTAACAGTCCATCCGCCGTCCGCTATCCGCCATCTGCCATCTGCCCTCCGCACTCCGCCATCTGCCATCCCCTGACCTGCTCCAGCGCCTGCTGGTTGGCTGCCACATCGTGGACGCGCACCAGGGCGACCCCGGCCAGGGCCGCCAGCACGGTCGTGGCGATGGTTCCACCCAGTCTTTCCCGCGGAGGCAGATCGGGCGCCAGAAAACGCTTGCGGCTGGCGCCCAGCAACAACGGATAGCCCAACGCCGACAGCCACGGCAGAGCAGCCAGCAATGTCAGGTTGTGTTCGGTGCTCTTGCCGAAGCCGATGCCGGGATCGAGCAGGATGTTGGCGCGACCGACACCCGCTTGCTCAGCAGCCCCGGCCCGTTCGAGCAGGAATGACTCAACCTCAGCCACCACGTCGTCATACTTTGGATCGTGCTGCATGGTGCCCGGCTCGCCCTGCATGTGCATCAGCACGATGGGCACGCGACGCTGGGTTGCCAGCTCGAACATCGCTTGGTCATGTCGCCCGGCGGAGATGTCGTTGATCATGCACGCCCCCGCATCCAGGGCCGCCGCCGCCACCGCGCCGCGCGTGGTGTCGATGCTGATCCACGCCTGGGGCAGCGCCGTGTGCAATCGTTCGATCACCGGCAGCACGCGGGCCATCTGCTCTTGTGCGCCCACCGGCTGTGCTCCGGGCCGCGTGGACTCACCACCGACGTCGATGATCGTTGCCCCCTGATCCAGCATGGCTTTCGCCTGCGCCACCGCCGCATCGACATCGCGGTAACTACCACCATCGGAGAAGCTGTCCGGCGTGAGATTGAGAATGCCCATGATCCGCGTGCGATCCAGCATCAGCGGCTGACGATCCGGTGCAGTCAGCGATGTGGTTGCTCGATCCATCTGCCAACTCCCTTCTGTTCCCCCTTCCGCCCTCTGCCCTCTGCCTTCTGCCCTCATCCTACACCGTCACCCGACGCCAGCGGCCGCGGAAGAAGAAGAACGAAAACAGGCCCGCTCGCACCACCCATTCGCACACCAGTCCCAGCCACACGATCACGATGCTCCAGCCCATCACGATGCCAGCCACATAGACCCACGGCACACGCACCAGGTAGGTGATGATATACGTCGCCAGCATCGGCGTGCGCGTGTCGCCGGCCCCTTTCATGGCGCTGCTGAAGATGATGGTGGTGGCGAAGAACGGCTGCGAAACCGCGCACAGGCGCACCATCGTCGGCACCGTCTCCAGGTGCAACGGCTGACTGGTCGCCACACGGGTCAGCGCCTCGGGAAACGCCAGGAAAAGCACAGCCGCGCCGCACATCAATGCGATGCACAATCCCCAGCATAACATTACCGCGTCCTGCGCTCGTTTGGGATTGCCCGCCCCCAGGTATTGACCGGCCAGCGTCGCCGCCGCCATCCCGATGGCGAAACCGCCCATGAAGCTGATGCTCTCGATGCGCACCGCGATGTTGAAGATGCCGATCAGTCCGTCCTGCGGCTGGCCCATGCGGCCGATGATCGACATCATCACGAAGCTGCCGCTCCACAGGCCCAGCGATTCGATCAGGCTGGGAATGCCCACGCGCAGGATGCGTTTTGCTGTGTGCCAGTGCGGCCGCAGACGCAGCCAGCGCAGGCGCAGCCCGCTTTTGCCGCGAATCAACACGATCCACGCCAGCAGCGCCCCGGTCACCCACGCACAGCACGTGCCGATGGCGATGCCCTTGACGCCGAAACCAAGTTGCACCAGCGTCACGCTCACCGCCACGTTCACCGCGTTGACCAGCAGCATCAGCACAAACGGCGTACGCGGATTGCCCGCCGCCCGCAGCGATGCGTTGCAGATAAACAACTGCGTGCTGAACGGCACCGCCAGTGTCACGATGTGCAGATACAACACGCAAAGCTCGCGGCTGAGCCCCTCGGCCCCGATCAGAATCGCAAGTCCCTCTGCGCCGGCGTACATCAATGCCGCGCAGAGCAGGCCCACCAGCCCGATCATGGTCACCGCCTGCCCCAGCGCCGCGTTGGCGATCGCCTTGCGCCCGCCGCCGATGCCGCGAGCCACCATCACCGCCGCACCCGTGGCAACCGTCGCCTGCAACATGCCCAGCAGCCACATCAGCATGCCCGCGATGCCGATGGCGTCCGCCGCCGCCACGCCCGTCGCCTCCGGCTGCAACCGCGCCGCCAGCGCCATGTCCACGAAACCCACCGTGAAATTCAACACCTGCTCGGCCAGCGGCCAGATCGACAACACCACCACCTGCTTCGGCAACGACATCCCCGCCAGCCGCCCGTGCAACTGCCCCGCCGACGATTCGATTTCCACCTGCGCATCCGACATCGGCGACATGATACGGCAATGGCGGAGGGGGAGATTTTAGATTTTAGATTTGCGATTTTGGATTGAAAGGCATCAGACGCCCCGCGCGCGACAAATCTAAAATCTAAATTCTAAAATCTAAAATCACCCCGCTGGCGCATGACGGATCCGATCGGCCCAGACCCGCCACGCGCGCAGCGAAGCGACACATCAGGAAGGCCAGCGTCGGCAAGGCCCCATAGAGCCGGTAGGCGACGCGCCTGTCAGCCTCCGCCCC